>CAZMQF010000114.1:0-8392 GCA_964568365.1 uncultured Pirellulales bacterium
GATTTGTTTGTGATATCAGCACTCATTTGGCGATTTGCTTAAAGTCCAATACTTGTCAATTGTTTCTATCATCTGCACAAACTCTTTGTAATCCCGGGGCTTTATGACATAACCGGCTGCACCCAGTTCAAAACACTTGGATACATCGTCAACATTTTTAGATATCGTTATAACCACAACGGGAATCCTTTTCAGCTTACTATCTGCCTTTATACGCTGCAGAAATTCAAAGCCGTCAACACCTCTCATATTCAAATCAAGAAAAATGATACACGGCTTCTTATTTTTGGCATCATTCAAATATTGAATAGCCTCGCTGCCGTCCTGTGGATGAACCAGAGGATTGGAAATCTGCCTGTCTTTGAGAGCTCTCTCAACGGTCATTGTATCCACACTGTCATCTTCAACCAACAATATGGGCCTCAAGTCTCTCATCAGCTTCGACTCCTATCTGCTCTTTTAGCAAAGTAAAGAAGAAGGTTGTTCCCTTAGCCGGTTCCGACTCCAGCCAAATTTTGCCTCCGTACAGCTCTACGATTTTCTTAACAACTGTGAGGCCAACACCGGTACTTTCAAACTTTTCCTGAGATATTAAAGTCTGGAATATTTTAAAAATTCTGTCAAAATTTTTCTCCTCGATACCTGGTCCATTATCAGCAACACTAAACTTCCAGAAATCTCCATCTGCGACACAGCCAATTCTTATCCACCCCTTGGGCTTGTCCATATATTTAACAGCATTACCAAGTAAATTCTGAAAAATCTGTCTTATCCGAATAGGCTCAAAATTCACAACAGGCAACTCGTTCTCGACGAGAACTTCAATATTTTCCCTCGGGCCAATCGTATCAATGACCTCCCCTATCAAGACATTCAAATCTACGGGGATTTTATCCTCTCTGATTCGTCCCACTCTTGAGTACTGCAGCACACCCTCAATCATGTTATGCATTCTGCCTACTCTCTCCTTAAGCAGCCGCAACTGCTCTTTACCCTGGTCATCGAGCTTTTCTTCATAATCACTCGATATCCAGTCAGCCAGGGTCGTGATGCCCCGAAGGGGCGCTTTCAAGTCGTGAGATATTATGTACGCAAAATCTTTAAGCTCATGGTTAACACTTTCAAGCTCTTCAACAAGCTTTTGCTGTCTTTGCTCGATTTGTTTGGTCACTGTAATATCTTCAAATGACTCTATGCCTCCAATAATATTACCATGAGAATCTTTAATAAAATCTACATTCTTTAATATAGTAAGTATGCGTCCATCTTTAGTCTGGATTTTACACTCCTTGCCAATAACAGGCTTTTCAACATCCTGAGCATAAAGACAACACTTTACACGGCAGGGCTCTAGAGCAAATTCAGTACAGGGTTTTCCAACCACCTCTTCAGGAACAAAACCTGTCATCTGACACAATCTGTCATTAACACTTGTAATAACATTATTTTTATCAACAGTAAAAACGCTGCTGGGGACAAGCCTGAATATAAGCTCGGCCCGTTCCTTAGCCTGTTTGAGGTCCGATTCGATCCGTTTCTTTTCAGTAATATCCAGACAATATTCAATTATCTCAGAAATTGTGCCGTCCTCGCCAAAAACCGGAAAACCATGAACTTCGACATATCGTACGTTCTTATTCTCATCATAATGTATATGTTCAACAACGACAGGTTTGCCTGTTCTTTTTACCTCCTCAAGTACGCAAAGATGGTCAGGACCTGTACAAGGCTTATCTTGTTTATGAGAAAGCATATGACATTTCATACCCTCAGCCAACCGCCCCCGACATGCAGCCGAATTTGCTATCCTGATTGTGTAATCATTAGCATCGATAACATATAAAGGATGCGTTAATGACTCCAGGACGTTATTAAGAAATTCTTTTTGTCTTTCAATTTTCTCCCTGGCCTTTCTTTGTTCGGCCAATTTATGTTTCTGGAGTATAAATACAAAGCTAAAAAGCAAAAATGACGCACAAACAGTCCACAAAGTGACAGTAGCTAATACGACAATATGGTACTTATTGGTTTCACTTTCCATATGCTCTTGCATAGCAGCAGTAAATTGACTGATGCCATTGCTGTATATCTGCTTTTGCTGCTGATATTCCCGACTGTAGAGCAAATCGCAGGCAGCTTTTAAGTTGCCGCTTCTGACCATTTCAAATGCATTATTCTCCATAGCAACGAGCTTTATATTAGCAGTATCAGTTTGCTGAACAGCCTGGGTCATAAAATCTTTTGGAGCAATATTAAAAACTTCCTTAATATAAGAATCCAACTGAGGCTCAAAAGACCTGTAACGTTGTTCCCACTTAAGTTCGCCCGTTGCCGCTGCCATTCTTGCAGACATTGTCAACACTTCATCATAGTGAGTGATAGAACCGCTTAACTCCATCACCCTGTGATACTGTTTATCAGTAGCTTTAAATTTTGCATACATATGGAGAGCGTACCAGCCGCAGAAGATGAATAGAACAGCTAAAGGCAGGACAAGCAGAAACAGCAATCTTCTCGTACCAAAAAAACTTGCGACAGAGTCTTTATTATCTACACCCTTCGACCTGTCGACAATCACATTATCGCAATTCATGTAACCACCCCCTTGGCAGCCCTTGTTTAACCTCCCTAAACCAAAATGCTTTTTATATATCCCATAAATAATCACCTAAATTTATCGGCGATTTATCTATAACCATTTATCTGATTTAATCTTAAGCATCGATAATCTGTTCCTAAACTAAAGCACTTCGGAAAAATAACCAATTTCTGAAAAACGTTACAATACGCTACACCCTTAGATGCAAAATCCAATCTACAGATATGCAACAAGTGTCACTATTGGGCTTAAAACTGAAACAGCTTCCTGTCAAGGTCCTAACAATTTCGTTATATATTCCTATACTCCCATTTATTTGCTTTGGACAAGCATTCCGAGTATAAGATTTTCTTCGGCCATTATTGCAATCGGTTTTACTTACAAAAACCTAATTTAAAACATTCTTCGCTTAACTGGCGCTGTAAGATGTGACCGGATTTTGCGCTTAAATTCACTTTGTTTTAGCCAATTCGGTACCTCAAGCGCTAAAACACTATCAAAAAAAGACCAGACACACCTATACAACACGTTATAAATTTTCCTTAAAGGAGCATAACTTAATATAAATAAAGAGGTTATGCTTTTTAAGAACCTCAATTTTTTTTAAATTTACAGTTGAGCTTCAAATATGAACTTATGGGACATTAATAACGTAAATTTTTTATTGAAAATTGAGCCAATATTATTGGTTGCAGCAACCTCTTATTAAAGCTATATTCTTTATTTGACGACACTTATGTTATAATAATCGTGCAGTAATCGCTATCTATATAGAATATTAAAAATCCTCACGGAAGAGCCCAGAAAAAAGCAGTTTTAAGACTGACGAGCTTCTTTCCTTGCGCCGCCGACGGGGACGGAGTATAAGCAATCAGGCTCCGGTATGATCCGTCGAGCTTTTGTAACTATGATGAAACCTTGATTACTGTAGAAAGAACTTCTTCTGGAATTCTATGCATAAGAAAATATCATTAAAAGTTAATTTTTTATGGGCATTCATAGGTAATACCATCTCAGCCTTTTGCATGTGGTTACTTTTGGTTCTTTTGACAAAAATGGACACAGTTGAAACGGTTGGGGCTTTTGGTATTGCTCAGGCAGTTGGTCTGCCAATCAGTATGCTGCTGAGTTTAAAGCTTCGAGTTGCTCAGGTTACAGATGCCAGGGATGAATTTGACTTTGGACACTATTATGCCTTGCGAATAGTAACATCGGTGTTAGCTGTGCTAATCACAGCAATTGTTGGTTTCAGTATTTACGAATTCGACACCGCGATGATTATTGCCATTCTTGGACTGGGCTATTCTGTTATGACTTTCAGAGAGGTTTTTCTTGCGGTTTTACAGAAATACGAAAGAATGAATTTGATTGCTGTTTCGAGGGTTTTCCAGGGATTGTTTTCGCTTCTGTTGTTTGGATGTATTTTATGGTTTACAAAAAATATTGTCTTTGCAATTCTCGGCTTAATCATTGCAAGGATAATTGTTTTGTTGTCTTACGATGTCCCGGTTTCCAGGAGATTGCTTCATAAAAACGGTTATTCAAAAACGATAGTTCCACAGTGGCATTCAAATATGATATGGAAGCTCGCAAAAACAACCGCGCCGCTTGGTCTTGTGGCATGGTTAGGCACTTTATTTACAAGTTTGCCAAGATTGTTTCTGGATAAATTTTCCGGCAGGGAAGATGTCGGCTATTTTGTCGCGATGTCTTCTTTGCTTGTGGCCGGCACAATGATAGTAGCCGCACTGACACAGGCAGTAAGCCCAAGACTGGCAAAATATTATGTGGAAAACATAAAGGCATATAAAGCTTTATTACTTAAATTAGTTCTTATAGGAATAGGATTAGGCGTTACAGGGATAATTGTTGCCGTTTTTGCAGGCAAACTGGTCCTTACAATATTATTCAAGCCGGAATATGCTGAACATAGCAATGTTTTTGTCATTCTTGTTGTAGCAGGTTTACTGTTGATGCTCTTTTCCTTTATGAATGTCGGATTGACTGCCGCAAGAAAATTTGTAATACAGGTTCCACTTTATGCTACCTGTGCTATTGCATGTTGTATCTCCTCGATTTACTTTATTCCGAAGTTTGGAATGAAAGGGGCAGCATTTTCTTTGATAGTTTGTTATGCTATTGGAATAGTTGGCTGTTTTTATTATGTTAAAAGGGCGGTCAAAATTAGGCAATCTGAAATGTTATCAGAGGTTTGATTTATGTTTGACAATATAAGGCGGGACTTTGCAAGAAGCATTTTGTCAAAAAAAAAGGAACTCATTTTATTAAGAATTTTGTTTCGTGCGACTAAGGATGCAGGATTTCGGAGTGTATTTTTTTATCGTATCGCGAGAAAGTTTAGAAAATATAGGATACCTGTAATTCCAGCCATAATTGAAAGGTTAATGCACCATCTTTGTCATTGCTGGATAAGCAGCTTGGCTGATATTGGACCAGGTTTTGTAGTAGCACATGTTTGCGGGATAATAATTCCCCCGGGAATTATTATCGGAAAAGATTGTGATATAAGACAAAACGTAACTCTCGGTGGTAATTATGGGAAAAAAAATGAAGATGGAAGAACTAATCCTAAAATTTGTAATAATGTTTCTATAGGAGCCAATGCTGTTATATTAGGTCCGGTTACAATAGGTTCTCATTCTATTATTGGGGCTAACGCAACAGTTACAAAATCAATACCTGAACATTCAGTGGTTGCTGGTTTTAGATCTGAAATTATTGCGAAATGTGAAGACAATACGGATTACCATAAAGCGATAATAGTACGGCCAGAAAAAAATATCTTTTTGTCTAGAAAACAACTGTTTGAACGAATAAATGACTTAGAGTCCGAACTAAAGACCTTAGAGGAGCGTTTAAAAAATGGGATATAGTTTCATCAGAAATTTAATTGTTTTATTCTTGTGTGCATTGTTTTCTCGTATTTCTACAGGTTGTTATGCCCCATCTGCAGTGCAAGAAAATGTTGTAGATTCTAACTTGTTTGTAAGTTACCCACATAGATGGATAGAGCAGGACAAGATGCGTGCGGGGTATCTGTATTATTATAATCCTGTCTCAAAGATAAATTTGGTGAAAAAACTTGGACTAAATACCATTATAGTTAAATGTTGGCGGTTTAATAGTGCTAAAGATAAATCGGAAACTATAAGTAGCATAAGAAAGTGGGCAAAGGCAGCTAAAGATAATGATATTCATTTGTTTGTAGCGATTAACTGGCAGCCGTTTCCTTATATGGACATACTTAATTATAAAAAGGTCGTTTACGAAGATGGAACAGAAGGTGTTGCGGTGTGCCCTCTTGACGGCCTTTTTGGGAAAGATTATATTAGTAGTATTTCATTATTGATAGCGCATCTCTCTATTGAGCCGGACATTAAAATTGATGGTATGTTCTTGGATATGGAAATATATGGCTCCGAAAAAGAGCCACAGGTAAAGAAAAATTATTACGAAAAAAGATGTGGCTTTTCTGATGTATGTTTTTCTCAGTATTTAATCTACAAAGGATATGACTCCTCACAATTCCCTCTTGTAGACGGCAAGGACAGAAAAAAATGGCTCGAAAAAGAAAATCTATTGGATGATTATTTCGTTTTTCTAAGAAAACAAATTAAAAAGATGTCAGAAGATTTGAGAGACTCTATACACAATGTTAATCCTGATTTCTTAATTGGAATGTATCCACACCCAGCAAAAAATAATTGGGTTCAATATCCGCTTGCCGAAGGTTTTAATTCTGATAGACTACCTCTTATTGTTTTCGGTACACATTCTTACGGATATTACAAAGATAAAAATGGCGATGGTTATACATTTATACCGAAAGATATTAAGCAGCAATATAAAGAAGATGGAATTAATTCTTTATATTCAGCTGGGTACTTATTTCGCAAATATGACGGCAAAACCCTTGAAAGAAATCTTAAACAGTCAGTTAAAAACTGGGATGGCTACTGGTTGTTTAATTTGCCACAGTTGTGGAAAGAAAAATCTAAGCCTGATGACTTAATGGATTCAGCAGAAAACTTGACAAAATCAGTTGCTGCCGTAAATGGTGCGTAGGTTGTAGTCCCAAAAACACTTGTTGAAAAAACTACGAAAATGAAATAATATCTTGTTTTCGAGCATTGGATATGAAGGTGAAAAAATTGAAAACAATATTTCAATTATTTATTCTGACTTTGTCCTTTTCAACTTCGGCAATTGCGGTCGTTTCTGATTGCGATTCTGCTAATCTTGATGGCATCGGTCGTGTTGATTGTGCTGATTTAGCTTTACTTGCTGCAGATTGGTTTCATACGAATGAACCAAATATGTTGGGGGACATTAACAAGGATGGAATTGTAGAATATGGGGACCTTGAATGCTTGACAAGATATTGGCTGGTGTCTTGCCGTGGATATAATCTTATATCTGAAGGTGCTTTAACACGTAATTCAATCGCATATCTTGACGGTGTTGAATATCCTCCTAATGTTCCAAGATACAAAACTTATGCAGTTTGTGGGCCTAGCGACTTAAATATACATTCAACTGTGACTGTACAGGGTGTTGGTGATGTTTGTCTTGTGCCTTTCTGTGTCGCAGGCGGCTATCTTTATGCTTGTGAGCCAACTTCAATCGGTATGAAAGGTATCTTCAGAACTACAGATGGCGTTGTTTGGAATCAGGTTGTCGATAGGACAACCATTACAGGAATAGCTAAGATATATGCTGTCCGCGATGGGAGTATCCTTATTTCTAAACGTGATAGCGGAGTGTTTAAGCTATACAAGTCTTCTGATGGTGGGGTTACTCTAAGTGAGCCGAAAATTGTCTTTGATTTAGGCACTCCATCCTGGTGGAATTATCACCAGGCAAAAAATGGAACCATATTAATAGGTGAATATTTATGTTCGGGTGGAACTCGTAAGATTTGGAGGTCGGTTGACAATGGTGATTCTTTCACCATGGTTTACGAGGAAGCAGACCCCAACGTTAAACATTCGCATCGGATCATCAAACATGAACCTTCCGGAAGATGGCTCATTGTGTGGGGAGATGGTGCAATCTATAACAAAGTCACTTACAGTGATGATGATGGAATAACCTGGGCTAATTTGGAAGATGGTCCTGAACAGCACTTTCAACCTGTTGAATTCCTTGATGTTGGAGACAGTAACCGTATTCTTTATGGGTCGGATAGCAGTGATTTTTTAGGTTGGTATGATGTTTATACAAAAGAAATAGACCCGCTCTATACCGATGGTAATTGGCGTAACGGTGCAGGATATGTTTTCTCCTTATTTAGTCACGATGGTGTTTACTATGCAGGTACATATAACTCTACTATAATTGAAAGTGCCGCGAGGAGAGCAGCCGTATTGGTTAGTAATGATCTGACTCACTGGACTGTATATCATCAATTCATTAACGGTGAATACGGCATACCTGAAATTGTTGGTGTTATAGGCGGGAGAATCCATGCTGCTGTAACGCTCGCAGATAGTTATCCTTACTATTATTGTTCTTTTAGTCCCACAAATGTAAATGAAGTCAATGGCTTGTGTATAGACCCTGCTACGACTAATCTTCTGAGCAACAATATCAGGGCTAGTGCCGAAACTGACGACAGCATATACGGCGATTGGAATGCAGGAACAACCGTTGCAATCGAACAGTATTCCGATGATGCCTTGCATGGAAGTAAGAGTGTAAAATGTACTGCTGCAGATTCAAATGCAGGTCACTTCTGGCCAAACGGTATATCTGTTATGCCTGAAACAGTCT
>CAZMQF010000115.1:0-8333 GCA_964568365.1 uncultured Pirellulales bacterium
TAGTCTGTTTGAAAAGCGTTTTTTCATTTGTGAAAATGGGAGCTATTACATTAACCAGCTGGGCCATATTTGCCATTTTCACGATGTCTGCATTGCGGACGAACGCATTTAAAAAACCCGCAATTACCAAAGCGTCTTCAAGATTGTAATGCTCTTCCAAGGCTCGCTCTCCCCGCTTTGCTTTTCCGGTTCTGGCCCGGTACCATACGTTATACTCGTCCCAGGCAATGTAAACAGGAGCACGCTCGCCGCGATTGGCCTGTACCATTTCTTTATCAATCATGCCCTTCACCACTTTCGTGCGCTGCTCCAAAACAATAGGAGTCGCCAGGAAGTTGTAATAGTTATTATCAGGATTACCTACATAGATATGAAGGGCTATGTAATCCACTACATCCCTTAATTCATTCAATATTGTGCTGTTCCAATAATCGGGGTCGGCGCCGGCGCGATAGTTTGACGACCCTGCAGCTATCAATTTAATGCCGGGTGAGGTAAGTCTCATCAGTTTTGCCGCTTCACGGGCTTTCTTACAGTAGTCTTCGGCATTGAGGTGACCCATCTGCCAAAATCCGTCCATTTCATTTCCAAGACTCCAGTACTTTATATTATGTGGTTCGGCATATCCGTGTTTGCGTCGCAGTTCTGCAAAGTATGGCCCTTCCTTGACGTTGCAGTATTCCACCCAGCGCTGGGCCTCTTCGATAGTGCCGGTACCCATATTGACCGCAAAATAAGGTTCCGTATTGACCTGGCTGGCAAATTCCACAAATTCGTTGGTTCCAAATTTGTTCGTTTCCAGCCTGGCCCAGGCAAGCTCCATTCTCGGTGTCCTTTCAGGACCTACTCCATCAAGCCAGTGGTAATTAGAGACAAAATTACCTCCCGGATAACGGGTGATAGATACATTCAGCCCCTTTATCGCTTCCAGCACGTCTTTGCGAAAACCTTTCTCATCAGCCTGCTCTGAATCAGGGTCGTAAATCCCGCCGTAAACGCACCGCCCGAGGTGCTCGACGAAATTACCATATATGTGTTTATCAACCTGGCCGATTGTACGGTCGATATCGATTTTTATCCGTGCTTGCAGACTTGCCGCACCGGTCTGGCCTGAATGCGATTCAGCCATAAGACAGCCAACGAGCACAATGAGCATTGTCAGTGCCAAACATATCAGTTTCATTGTTTTCATAATCCTTTCTCCTTAATTCCCGATAGTGAATTTTTTTGCCACAGAGCACACAGATTTTTTAATTAAGCCACAGAGCTCACAGAGTTTATAAATATATTTTTGCCACAGAAAGCACAGATAAGAAATATTTTTAGCCAGCCATTCTACGGCAATTTTTGGTGAAAAACAAAGCCGATATGGGAAAAACGAAGCCAATTTTGAGCTGAAATTGGGTTCGTTTTGGGTTTGTTTGGCTTTGTTTTCACGGAGGCAAAAGGTGAGTAAATTTTCATATCCCTTTGTTAATAAAGGGGTTACGTTCATTTCGTCATTTTTTAAATTGGCTTTGTTTTGGCTTTGTTTGGCTTTGTTTTTTCGGCTGCAAAAGGTGCGAAAATTTTCATAATAGCTTGTTTTGGAAGTACTTACGTTCATTTCTGAATTCTGTAAATTGGCTTTGTTTTGCATATTTTTGTTTTTATTGCGCGCGCGGTTCCGACAGGATTTACCGGATAATGAATGGATTTGACAATTTCGTGAGAAAAGACCCCGCCAACAAGTGGCGGGGCTAAACGATGTTGTGCACTGGACTTGTGAGTTGTTGGACATTGCTAAATCCTTAATAAATAAGAATTTACAAATATATTTGACTTGGCCTGCTGGCCGATGCTTGCGGAGCTCCGCAGCCCCGTAATGGGGCCTCCCCCAATTAGTAGTATTATATCAATTAAGGCGATATATTCAAGGTAAAAAATAATAAAAAAGTTTTACCGCTGAGGTCGCTAAGACCGCGGAGAGATTACTTGATTATTTATGATTAAAAAAATACAATTAGCAGTGTTTGAAAAAAGTTAATAATCGAATAATAAATAGGTAAACGTCCCCTATTATTCCTATTTACCGCAAAAACCGAAGAGATATTTTTTGACACGGATTGACACTGGATTAACACGGCAGTTAATGGCAAAGGCGTTTATATTTTGCTGACTTTGGTGTTCTCCAAAGATTTTTATTTTAAAAGTAAACTTTTCACGCAAAATCTTTCTCGACCACATAAGCAATAGAAATTGCTTATATCTTTAAGTCAGCGAAGCTATTAAAGCTTTTGACAAAAAAAACAACTCTTTATGCTATAAAAAATATTTCTTGCTGTTTTGTCGGGAATGGGTATAATTTATTCACCGCGGAGAACGCAAAGGACGCAGAGTTTTCTTGATAATTTATAATTGAAAAAATATAATTTGCAGTGTTTGAAAAAAGTTAATAATCGAATAATAAATAGGTAAACGTCCCCTATTATTCTATTAAAATAGGTAAACGTCCCCTATTATTATTATTCTTAAAATAGGTAAACGTCCCCTATTATTATTAAGCCTCGACCTCTCATTCATTGAGTGTGCGCCGGCCAATCCTAGAGATTACAAGAGTCGGAAGCGTAGTCCAGAGCTCGTTGAAGAGTGCAAAAAGCAAGACCTTGAAGTGTAGCATCAGTGAAGTGTAGCATCAGTGTCTAATTTACTTCCTTGCGCATACGAATTTCTGGTTAATTTTTTTACTTTTTCTCTTGACAATCTTTTCTCTATGACGATATTAAAAATATAAATGTGAAAATATAGTTAAAAGAGAAATCACTGGGATTTCAGACGTTTCGTCTCAAACCGTCAGTTTGTAAGTGAAGGAACGTTTGGGAGGCTCGGTGCTCTTTGTTTCTACACAGAGAGCACCGCCAGCTTTTGGCTTTTTGAGCCAAAGATGGCGGTCAACACACTCATTGCTATAGAAAGGGCATCGTTTGCTTTCGCGTCCTTCAAGGGCTCTGACGGGCCTGAGACGAGCGTGATTGCGACGGTGCTCTTTTTTACTTTGCTTCGAGGATACACGCCGCAAATAAAGCTCTTTATAAATTCTCCGTGTTCACTGTGGTTAAAAAAAATCGTCCTCGGTGAAGCTGTTCGGTCTGACGGCTCGGGTACCCTCGGGAGCTGGTGTTTAACACACTCGAGGCCGAACAGCTCTTTTTCAGACAAGATCACTGTAATCTGCGGTTAAATAATTGGTGTTATTTCGTGTAATTTCGTGGTTGAAAATCAATAAATAAACCTGCGGTGAAACCGCAGGCTAAATATAAAAGAATTAGTATTAATCTGTTTCAATCCGTGAAATCCGTGGTTGGATTTTTTCTCAGCGTTCTTTGCGACCTCGTCGGTGAAATTAAATCCATTATCGAGTAACGAGGATTTATCTCATTATCCAGCGTTTGCCTTTATAGGCCAACCTGACATCGGAACGAAAGGCAGGGTCCCCGCCCAAATCGTAATCAAGCTCAAGCGTCTTTCTCAAAAAGACGCGCTTAGGCCGACCAAGCTCGTCTTTCTCTACCGGATGATAAACAACCGCTGTCTCATTACTCAGGCCGGTGATAAATATCTTTATATTTTTGGCCTTCGCATCGAAATCAGGCCATATAATTGCCAGGTCCTTTGCATTATCCTCACCCTGCAGCAGCTTATTGCCGGCCTCCTGCAGTAATTCAATAAACGGATAGCTGCTTCGGTGACGTCTCTTTATACTTTCAAAAACTACTGACGGCATATCCTTGCCTGACCGAATAATCTGAAAAGTATCGGTCATCAGCTCACACTTTGCAAAGAAATCCACATCTCTTTTTGTCGTATTGGTGACAGTCAATATTACATACCAGAATCGTCTCGGCCTGCTGTCCGGCAATCCCCCTTCCAAAAGTATCTGCTGCGGATGTGTAAATCGCGTCTCCACCGTCCACTCCTGCGGCCCCTGCACGAGCGCAGGCTCAGGCACTTCCGCCAGGCAAATGCAGGCCAGAAGTCCAAAAACAACCAAAGTCCCATAAATAAAGCTTCTCATTACCTTTTCCTTATAGCCGTTTTTCTATAGTTTTAACCTTTATCGCCAGGATGCCGTTTCCAAATACCTATTTTACAAGAAAATGCCCAATAAAACAAGCATATTTTACCTATTCTAACATTCCCTTGTTTACATTATCGCCTGCTTAGGCGCAGCGGTTCTGACGTTTTTCAAAAAAATTTGCTCATATTCTTTAATTCAAACAACAGCAAAATAATCCATAAAACCTCTTCTCAAATATTTTCTTTCTGTCCCCCTCTTCTAACCAAGAACACTCTATCGACAAAAAAGCTTAATAAAAAATTCCCGAATAACTAAAATTCGTGTTTTATAAAGAGCCAAAAAAACATTGCTTAAATGTTAATATTCATATATCTTTAATCTCAGCAGGCAACTTATGGAAACCAAGCCGTGTATGGAACTAACCTATGGCAGACGAAAACAAAAAACTTGTTCAGCAGATACTGCTCCGTCAGATAGAAATGCTGCTCGAAGCAGAAAACAAAGAAGGGCTAAAAAAGCTTCTGGCTGAGCAGCGAAGCTCTGACATCGCAGAAATCCTGCAGCTGCTCGACAATGAGCAGAGACGCACAATCTTCGACGTGCTCGAAAAAAGTATCTCAGCCGAGGTTCTTGAAAAGGTCGATGAAGCAACCCGTGACGAAATCTTTGACCTGCTCGATGAAAAAGAGCTGCAGGCCATTTTTTTAGAGCTCGGCTACGATGATGCCGCAGACCTGCTTGCCGAACTGCCTGAAGAGCTCAGTGAAAAAGTGCTCAAGAACCTGCCTCCAGCCGACGCCGCCGAAATCAAAAAACTAATGAGCTACTCTGAAGACTCTGCAGGCGGCATTATGGACCCGATGGTGATAAGCGTACCCGAGGATGCAACTGTCGCAGAGGCCATTGCTAAAATCAGAGCTGCAGAAATTGACGAAGATTTCTTTTCAGTGTATGTCGTAAACAAGACCGGCTTATTTCTTGGCGATGTCCGAATAAGACTGCTGCTTACAAATCCGGAAGACATCAAAATACAAAACTTCATAGACCCTGATACAATTTACGTCACCACTAACACCGACCAGGAAGAGGTACGCAATATCTTCAGAAACAATGACCTTATCGTGGTGCCCGTACTGGATAAAAACCACAGGCTTGTCGGCAGAATCACCGCTGACAGAATCATCGAAGTCGCCCAGCAGGAGGCAGCCGAGGACCTTTACGCAATGGCGGGCACCGAACCAGACGAGCTCGAAGATGTTTCAGTCTTTCGGGCCGCAAGAATCAGGCTGACCTGGCTTTTGCCCTGTATGATTGGAACAGGCATAACCTCGACAGTGCTTATGTTTTTTAACAGTAAATATGACCTTGCGGAACTGGCCAAACTGTACACCGTCGCCGTCGCTTTTGTGCCGATGATCGCTGCCATCAGCGGCAATGCCGGCCTGCAAACCTCTGCCATCGTCGTTTCCGGTCTCGCCACCGGACATCTCGCAGCGTTAAAACTAAGACAGGTCGTCAGCCGGGAAGTTCGGGTTGCATTACTGGTTGCAATAAGCTGCGGACTAATCGGCGGCCTGGTTTGCGCAGTACTGCTGAATATCAGGTCAGCCGACAAGGCCATTCAAACAATAAACCTTATGTCCGCTTTCGGAACAGCTATGTTTTCCGCGATAATGGTTGCAACAACTCTCGGCCTGTTACTGCCCTTTTTATTCAGGAAAATCGGCATCGACCCTGCAATAAGTTCAGGCCCGCTGGTCACCACTGCAAATGACTCGATAAGCGTCGCAATCTATATGTCTCTGGCACTAATCCTGGCAGGCTGAGCAAAAAACTGTCCGGATTCATAAAACAAAGACCTGTCATATGATAAAACAGGCTTATATTAGCAAACCTGCTCATTTTTAACGCCAAAATCGCCGATACATCTCAAGCTGAATCATTGACATAAGTCCCAAAAAAACTTATAATATAGGTCCCAAGAGGGTTTGATTTTACAAATCTTCAGGTTAAAATTATAGTTTTATCAGAAAGGCAAGAAAATGGGCTCAATCGTAAAAAACGCATTTTTAAGGAGTTAATGAATCACTATGACCAAAGGCCAACCCATTGACACACATATTCATCTCGACCATGAGCCTGAGCTGAATCAATATTTCAAAGCTGCCATCAAAACAAAGGCAAGCGACCTTCATCTCAAAAACGGCCAGGCGCCAAAGCTTAGAATATATGGAAAGCTGAAAAATACGACCGGCGAGATAATGACACCGGAAAAAATCGAACAGTTAGTATTTGAAATCTTGACTGAGCCGCAAAAAGAATTTTTTATGCAGCACGGAACTATAGACCTTGCTCACGAGGTTACAGGCCAGGACCGTTTTCGCGTAAATATCTTTCGCCAGCGAGGTGTAATAAGCCTCGCGGCAAGAAGAGTCAATTCAATTGTACCTCCTTTTGAAAGTCTGCACCTGCCAAGTACCGTACTGGAGAAAGTTTCGGATGACGCACAGGGTCTTGTCCTCGTTGTCGGCCCGACCGGATGCGGCAAAAGTACTACAATCGCTGCAATGATAGACTATATAAACCGCAATCGTTCCTGCCATATAATCACAATTGAGGACCCTATCGAATTCATTTTCAAAGATAACAAGGCAATTGTCTCACAAAGAGAAATCGGAATTGACGTCGAAGACTATGACCATGCGTTAAAATATATGATGCGTGAAGACCCGGATGTGGTGCTAATCAGCGAGATGCGCGACAGCGAAACCGTCACCGCCGGAATGAGAGCCGGCGAAACAGGACACCTCGTCTTCGGAACTCTGCACTCGGCAAATGCCTCTCAGACAATTCAAAGAATGCTCGATTTGTTCCCGCAAACCGAAAGAAACCTCGTCAGACAAACATTGAGTCTTACTCTAAAAGCCGTCATCAGCCAGGTGCTTCTGCCGAGCATAAAAGAAGGAGTCGACAGAATACCCGCTGTAGAAATTCTTCTTGCAAATCCTTCTGTTAGAAAACTTATTTCAGAAGGACGTGAAAACGACCTGCCGAGTGTTATTCGTGCAAGTGAAAAAGAAGGTATGCAGGACTTCACAAACAGTTTGTGCTTTCTTGTTCAAAATGGTTTCGTAGATCCGAAAGAGGCGTATCATTACGCCCCGAACGTCGAAGAGTTAAAAATGGCGCTAAAGGGTATCAGAACCACTGCCAGCGGTATTCTATAATCCTATCCTGTTATGGAGCATTTTATGCCGGAAACAATAATAGCTGCCGTCGAATACAGCGGTTACATTTCAATAATAAAACTCATTGTTTTTTTGGCTCTGTTTTTCCCACTGCCCCCGCTTCTCGCCTGGGTCTTTAACGACGCCGAAGCACTTGAAGAAAAAGGCAATTTATGGACGGGCATCATTCTTACAGCAGCCGCTGCAGCCATCTTCATCTGGCTGCTTGTCCCTGTTTACCTCATCGGCTTAGCCTTTTACGTCATCGCCGTTGGCATAACATCGATAGCTTATGTCAAAAACCGCAATACCAAGGTTCTCGCCTCTGATCGCGTCCTTACCGCAGACCACATCAGAAGTCTTTTTGGCAGCGGCCTCAAAAAAAGCTCCTCCGACAAAAGATTAACCTTCGTAACAGCAAATAAAAATGAAGTCCCTGTACCGGAACCAAAAACGCCGGACTTCTACGGTTATAAAACTGCATTCGACCTTTTCGGTGACATAACCTGGCGAAGAGCAAACAATATTATCTTTGCACCCACCGCACAGGACTATAATGTGATTTACTACATCGACGGCGTCGCTTCCAAACAGCCTTCCATCCCAAAAGAACAGATGGAGTATTTGATTCGATTCCTAAAAAACCTGGGAGACCTCGACGTCAATGAAAGAAGAAAGCCACAAAAGGGCCTGTTTAAAATACGCGAAGATAAAAATGATACCGAATGGGAAGTACTCACCGCCGGCTCCACTACCGGCGAACAATTACAAATCAGGCAGAGAATGCAGCAACATCTTATGATGCTCGAGGACATCGGTTTGACAACCGACCATTTTGAAAAACTTATGAACTTTCGCAACGTAAAACAAGGCATATTTATTATCAGCGGGCCCAAAAAAAGCGGCGTAACCACCACCTTTTACGCCCTTCTGAGAAATCACGACGCTTTTCTCAATAACATCAACACCCTCGAAACGGAAATCTCAGCACAGATTCCGAATATAACACAGCAAACTTTCCAGCTGAGTGACACCGGCACGACAACATA
>CAZMQF010000116.1:0-8142 GCA_964568365.1 uncultured Pirellulales bacterium
GCGTCATATTTCCGCCGCAACCCCAGTTTTCATTACCAACACCGAAATATTTAACCTTCCAGGGCTTGGCCCTTCCGTTCTGCTTGCGAAGATTAGCCATTTCGCTATCCCCGTCAAAAGTCATATACTCCACCCAATCCATCATTTCTTCCGGCGTACCGCTACCGACATTACCCGCAATATAAACCTCGCAACCCAGCAATTCACACAAGTCAAGAAATTCGTGTGTACCGAAGGAATTATCCTCGACCACCATACCCCAATGAGTATTGACAATTCTCGGCCTTTTCTCTCTTGGGCCGATACCGTCTTTCCAGTGATACTCATCAGCGAAGCAGCCGCCCGGCCAGCGAAGCACCGGTATATCAATTCCCTTCAGGACTTCCAGCACGTCTTTACGTATTCCGCGAATATTGGGTATGTTTGAATCCTCTCCTACCCAAATGCCGTCATAGATACATCTTCCAAGATGCTCTGAAAAGTGACCGTAAATTTCAGGATTAATTGTATTCCTGGCCTGTTCAACGTTGAGCGTGATTTGCTGAACATCAAGCGGCGTCTCGGAAATAGTGGTTTCAGCACAGCTTATGGACAGCAGAACAGCACAGATTAAGACAAGAACCAGAAGAACAACATTTGACCTTTTCATTTTCTGCCCTTTCGAATAAAAGTGAGTTTTTAATTTCCTGATTTATTTACCCTGTTCTTTTTCTGAAATTCCAATCAGATTATCAATAATCTTTTTATCAACTTCGAAAACGGTTCCATGCCGAGCCCCCTCGGGAAACTCAACTCTGTCTGATATATCCTGCCAATCCTTCAAGTTCTGTGATGTGACTGCTCCGTATTTATGCAGCGTATATTTATCGAAATAGACCATCCAGCGGTCTTTGATTTTGACGGCAGCCGGACCTTCGGCCCAGTAGTTACCTGTAATCGGCTTCGAAGCCGGTCCATAAGGCCCCTCGGCCGTGTCACTGAAAGCCACGCGTATATTTTTTTGGGCAACCGGCAATTTTGTTTCATCCTTACAGAACATCACAAAACGCTCGCCATCTCTCGCGATAAAAGAATCAATAACATTGAAACCCGGGTCGTAAAAAAGCCGCGTTCTGCTGTATTGCTTAAAATCGCTGGTAGTCACAAAATATATGCGATGATTATTATCCCCGGATGCCTCTGTTCGGGAAAATCGGCCGGTAATTGTTGTCGCCCAGAAGATAAGATATTGTTTTGACTGCTCGTCATAAAAGATTTCCGGTGCCCAGCAATTTTTTGCCGCAGGCTCATGACCCATCACGGGAAGGAATGTTTGTTCAGAGAAGTTAATTAAATCTTTGGAATGAGCAATCCCAATCCCTTTATCCCACCAGCCCGTCGTCCAAACCATATGAAACATACCATCCGGCCCCTGACAGATACTGGGGTCACGCATCAGCTTGCTGCCGATGAGCGGCCTTAGAAAAGATATATCCTTTTTTAAGGCCTTCCATTTCAAGCCGTCCTGACTATAGGCCAAGTGCAAACCATCTTCTCCGTTTCCCCTGAAATAACTGAACAAGTAAGCCGTTTCTTGATTTTGTTCTTTTTGAGCAAAAACACACGACAGGAACAAAGGCAATACAAAGATAAACTGGATACAAACAAAACGCCATATACTCCTATTCTGTACAACCGTTTTGTTTATCGGGGAAATCATAATGGCATCCATAATTTTGCTCTTGTTTTAGTGAGTACGAAAAAACAATTTTAAGTAAATTATGTTATCTGTCAAGAAAAATGACGCTGATTTGGAGCAATATAGAGCCTCAAGTGTTGCATACATAACTTCAAAAAATAATTATCATCACGAAAAAAAACTAACTTCAAAGTATTATTCAAGGTATAATATTGTTCCGTTTTTCAGAACCTGCGCTTGATTAAAAGGAAAATCTATTATGGAAAAGAACAGATTTTTCATTTGGATTTTGTCTGGCATAATTTTGGCCTTGACGATTCAGGCTGGGGCCGAACCTCGTATCATCGTTGATGGTTCCAAACCGAAGGTACTGATAAGTCCAACTATGTGGGGAGTGTTTTTCGAGGATATTAACTTCGGCGGAGATGGAGGTCTGTATGCTGAATTAGTGAAAAACCGCTCATTCGAGTTTACTGACGGGATGATGGGCTGGAGTAAAATCCAAAAACGAGGAGCCAGAGGCGTTCTGTCAATTCGAGACGTAAATCCCTTTGAGCCGGCTAATCCACACTATCTGCGTATCGAGGCCGGAAATCCGGGCGAGGGATTCGGTGTAACCAATGAGGGCTTTCGCGGAATGGGTATTCAAAAAGGAAAAAAGTATTGGTTTATAGTTTACGCACGCAGCCCGATAAGACCAATGTCATTCAAGATAGAAGTAATCGCTTCAGACGGCCGTAAACTAACCGAAGCTCGCTTTGGTAACGTGCCTCGTGATTGGACGAAGTACGCCTGCATAATGGATGCTTTGGACACAGATGCAAAGGCGAAATTAAACCTACTGGTAACAAGCAAAGGTTTATTGGATGTGGATATGGTGTCACTGTTTCCAGCGGACTCTGCACTGTCAATCAAAGATAAAAGTTATCCTATTCCCGGCCTGCGAAAGGATTTGGTTCAAATGCTGGCAGATTTCAAACCGGGATTTCTGCGTTTCCCCGGCGGATGTATCGTCGAGGGCCGTGATTTAGACAACCGCTACCAGTGGAAAAATACTATCGGCGATATCAACCGTCGCAAGCTGATTATATGTCGCTGGAACAATGAATTCGACCACCGCTATACACCGGATTATTTCCAGTCCTTCGGACTGGGCTTTTATGAGTATTTCCTGCTCGCTGAGCAAATCGGCGCCGAGCCGATGCCAATCATCAACTGCGGAATGGCCTGTCAGTTCAATACCGGCCAATTGGTGCCGATGGATGAACTTCAGCCTTATGTACAGGATGCGCTGGATTTGATTGAGTTCGCTAATGGACCAGCTACTTCCAAATGGGGCAAGAAGCGCTCAGAGATGGGCCATCCGGAGCCGTTCGATATGAAGATGCTCGGTATCGGCAATGAGCAATGGGGGCCGCAATACATTGAAAGGTATAAAGTATTTATCAAGGCCATCAAGGAAAAATATCCCGATATTACTTTGATTGCTGCTGTCGGTTCCGACCCAGAGATTTTCCCCAACGGGCCAGCGGAAGTTAAGTACCTGCAGTCCGAATTGCGTAAACTCAATGCTGAAATAGTTGATGAACATTTCTATCGCGGCCCGGATTGGTTTCTGGAAAGTGCAGACCACTACGACAATTATGAACGCAAAGGGCCCAAGGTGTTTGTCGGTGAATATGCGGCACAGAGCAGAGGTGTAGCAAGTCCTGATAACCGCAACAATCTGCATTGCGCCCTGGCAGAGGCAGCGTTTATGACCGGTCTGGAACGTAACGCTGACTTGGTAGTGATGAGCTGTTATGCACCGCTTTTCGGCAATGTGGACGGCTGGCAGTGGACGCCAGATTTAATCTGGTTCGACAACCTGCGCGTATATGGTACACCGAATTACTATGTACAGCAGATGTTCAGCTTGAATCGTGGAGATAAGCTACTTTCAGTACAGGTTAAGGAACTACCATCGATGGAGGGCAAAAAGAAAACCCTGTATGTCAGCTCCTGCCTGGACGAGAAAGAAGGTTATGTGATTCTTAAGGCAGTCAATGTCACGGCTGAGGCAGTAGATGTAACGGTCGAACTGCAGGGCGTTGGCCCGGCCGGCCCTAAGGCCAAGGCGATTGTGTTGACTTCGGATAAGCTAACAGATGAGAATTCGCTGGAGAATCCCAAAAAGGTATATCCTGCAGAATCGAGTCTCTCACTGTCCGGTTCGACCTTTAGTTATAGCTTTAAACCATACTCTTTGACGGTTCTTCGTGTACCAATGAGATAATAGAAAGGCAGCTGCGTTAAGTATAACCTGACTTGGCAGCTTTTGTATTCTAAGTTTAAGGATGGTATTATGAAAAGAAATAAGAAAAGGAGGTTTGCAGGTAAGCTGGTTATAATCTGCAGCGTATTTATGGCTGGGTGCTGTATAGCAGCAAATTCACCAACTCAAAAAGTCCCCAAGATGCTTGAGCTGCAAGGCGATTTACGAGTACACGACCCGGTTATGATGCGACAAGGTGACACCTTCTATATCTTCTGCACGGGCGGCGGGAGGCGAAGCGGGATTATACCGATACGCTGTTCAAAGGATTTGCATAACTGGCAACGCTGTGGAAGTGTGTTTGACAGGCTGCCCGAATGGGCAACACAGGAAATTCCAGAGGCACGAGGTGCGTGGGCACCGGATATCTCGTTTTTTAACGGCAGGTACCACATATACTACTCGGTCTCGACCTTCGGCAAGAACAACTCCGCCATAGGCCTGGTTACCAATAAAACTCTAGACCCCAACAGCCCTGATTACAAGTGGGAAGACCAGGGCAGGGTGTTGCGTTCGACCGAAGGTAGGGACGACTGGAATGCGATTGACGGCAATCTTGTACTGGAAGGCACAGACAAGGCGTGGCTTTGCTGGGGCAGCTTCTGGGGCGGCATCAAGATGAGACGTATTGACAGGGCAACCGGCAAATTCTCCCGTGAGGATACTACTTTGTACTCCTTAGCGAGCCGGCCTCGCGCCGGAGCCCATCAAACACCGCCGACCGAGGGAGCAATCGAGGCCCCTTTCATTGTTAAGCATAAAGATTACTGGTATCTGTTTGTGTCCTTTGATTTCTGCTGCCGCGGGGCCAAGAGCACCTATAAGATTATGGTGGGGCGAGCTAAGAGTGTCACCGGCCCCTATGTGGACAGAGAAGGCAAGGCTATGACCAAGGGCGGCGGAACTCTGGTATTAGAGGCCACAACACCCGATTGGCGGGGACCGGGGCACTGTGCCGTAGTGCAGGATACCAGTGGGGATTATCTTGTCTTCCACGCCTATCACGGCCAGACCGGACGTTCGGAACTGAAGATATCAACCATCGTCTGGGAAGACGGCTGGCCAAAAGTATCGGAGCTGCCGTAGCAAACATCTCAAATAAAAACAGGAACCAATGACTTCAGATATCACCGGCTCAAAAACGAACATACACGGATGGATTTATTTTTTTCGATTAATGTATTTTAGTCGGTGACAATGACAAATCCGCCATGCGGCGGCAACTTAATAACCGGCTTGCGAGCAGTGTCTTTCTCAAGCATTGTCTTGCTAAAACTTCTGTCGGGACCATCGGTTATCAAGGTTGCTTTGGTTTCAGCCGGAAGAAAGGACAAATCCAGCGACAGCTCTTTTTTCTGATTTGTCCCATTAATGCCAGCGATGTACCATGTGCCGTAGGATTTTCGCGCGATGACCACGAAGGTGCCGGGGTAGCCGTCAATCAATCGCGTCTCATCCCATGCGGTCGGAACATTTTGCAGGTAGTTGACGACAAAGTCGGGCATCAGCCTGTATTCATCGGGTACAAGACCAAAGTGCTGCACGCCGGATTCAAAAACTATGGATAACGCCAGTTCAAACGCCGGAGTTGTGCGTAAGGTGACGCCACGAATGCGCGGATTGAATACCATGGGTGTAAAATCCATTGAACCGATGACATTGCGGGTGAACGGAAGGATGCAGCAGTGCTGCGGTTGCTGGTCGGCGTTGCGCTGTTCGAATGTGCAGTACTCCATACCTTTTACGGATTCCATCGTGACAAGATTGGGATAGGTTCGCTGCCAACCTCGCGGGATGGTTGCGCCATGGCAGTTGACGAGTATACCGTAATCAGCGGCGTCTTTGAAGATGTCCAGATACAGTTTCATCGTGGCCTGTTTGTCACCGCCAAAGAAATCGACCTTAACGCCCCTGACGCCCATTTCCTGAAGTTTGGCGAATTCCTGTCTGCGAATGATTCTTTCATGCATTTTGTTT
Organism: uncultured Pirellulales bacterium; assembly: GCA_964568365.1. GTDB lineage: Bacteria > Planctomycetota > Phycisphaerae > Sedimentisphaerales > Anaerobacaceae > CAYLMG01. The sequence goes on from CAZMQF010000116.1 coordinate 5,970, forward strand.
TTGGGGCTCATTGGAGCGTCGTTCCAGGGGCCGTTTGAATTATACCACAGGATGACGCCGACATTTTTGGAGTCGGCTTTTTTAACAAAGTCGGTCATTTTTTCATAGCCGATGAATTTGTCCCAGCCGGCGTCTATGAGGATGTGTTCCCATTTCATTTTTACGGCAAAATCGAGAAATGATTCAGCGACCGGCAAAGTGGCACTATTGTCGCCGTAGCGAAGCCAGTGCCATGCGGCCCGACCCCGCTTGATAAAACCGGTATCCGGATATTCACAGGCCTTCGCCACATCAGTCATTAATGTGGACTCGACCAGCGTGTTGAGATTTTGGCCGATAATCAGGACACGCCAAGGAGATTTAAATGGTGTCGTGATGGTTGGCTGCACGGGGTCGATTTTTCCACGATGTTCTTCCGGATGAGGGAAGGCGACTTTATAAACGCCGCCGGTAGAATCCTGGGCCAGACGAACAGCACAATAGGATTCATTAACATCTGAATCACAGATAAGTACCCAGATATTGTCGATTGTTTTGAAAAGGGCTGGAAAACACCAGCCTTCGCTTGTAGGTGACCGAGCACCGACGGGCTGTTCGATTGCATAGTGTTCTTCGTAGGAAGGTTGAGTTCTGGACCAACCGGTTTTTCCAGGCTGCATACGATGAAGCCAGGAGACGGTAGTCGGTGCAAAAGCAAAGGCAGTTTTTTCCTGTGTGACCGAGACTGTTTTGTCCGAGGCATCCGGGAAGGTATAACGAAAGGCGACGCCGTCGTTGGAAACCTGGAAAATAATCTGCATCCTCTGCCCGGAGTTGTTCTTCAATGTAAAAGTGCGGCGGTTAGCCTGATAAAAACAATTTTTCCGCTTGCCGAGCAGCATGGTATAAGTATCTTCGACTTTTTCGAGGCTTGAAGTTTTTTCCAGTGTAAGTGCGTTGGCGAAAGACTGCTCGTCTCGAACTAAGCCTAAGGACGAAGGTTTCAAAACGTCTTTGCCTTTCAATCGAATGGAATAGAGAGGTTTGCCTTCAGCGTTCAGTTGAAAAGAGACTTTCAAGCTGCCGTCGGGACTGGGGATTGTATTTGACATCGCCAAAATATCTTTTCCAGTCATAAGAAACATACAAAACAATCCGCCTAAAGCAATATTTTTCCAATTTTTTCGCACGATACAGATCTTCCAAAAATGTGTTGTTTCATTTTAGCCCATCTTAGGCGTTTGGCGATGAGGTGTCAACGGCGCTTGGCAACACTTTATTAGAACAAAGACTTGAAAACTGTCGGACCGCCCCCAGTGAAGCAACAGTAACATAAAAATCTAACACGCCCGACAGGATTCGAACCTGTGACCTACGGATTAGAAATCCGTTGCTCTGTCCTGCTGAGCTACGGGCGCATTAAGTGCCTGTAATTTAACAATTTCCCTGTTTGCCTGTCAATTCTTTTCACATCACAAGATACTTGCAGTCTAATTCTTTAACCTGAAATTTTATTAAAAAAGATGCGAGCATACCGAAAATATCGATATAAGCGAAGGCAGCTCCTCATTTGAAAACAAAGTAAGAACCTGTGTCAGGGATATAACCGAGACCGGCTACTGTTACTGCTCATCTGAGAGTGACTTCTCAAGATTTTCAAGAGCACCTCTGATATCCTGACCCTGAGCACTGTTCTGCATGCCACTCATATGCTCCTCAAAAACACCGGGACCTACTGCATTCGGAACCAGTTTACTTTTTGATTGCTCTGATTCAGACATCTGCTTTAATTCCTCGGGTTTAGTCACAACGTACGGCGTGAGGAATATCAATAGTTCGGTTTTTTCTTTTTCCTTTTTAATATTCTGGAACGCAGCTCCCAACAGAGGGATATCTCCGAGCAAGGGCACCTTTTCTACACTTTCAGTTAACTGGTCCTTAACCAGCCCGCCTATTACAATCGTTTGGCCGTCATATACAGATACACGGCTAACCGAGGAACGCTTAGCAAATACAGACGCGTTAACCGTTTCCGATATTGGTACGGTTTTGGCAGTGGTTGCAGATATTTCCGGGCTCACATCCATAATAACCAAACCATCCGGGTTGATATGCGGAGTAACTTCAAGAATAATTCCAATATCCTCATACTCGATTGTGTTTATTGTCTGGCCGGTATCCGTTAATCGAGTGT
>CAZMQF010000117.1:0-8098 GCA_964568365.1 uncultured Pirellulales bacterium
TTGCGATGGCAACAGAACCGCAGCTTCTGATACTGGACGACCCGACTCTCGGGCTCGACACTGTGGCGAGACGGCAGTTTCTTGAGCTGGCGGTGGATTTACTGCAAAAAGACGGCAGGACGATACTTTTCAGCTCGCACATATTAGGAGACGTTGAGCGGATAGCCGACCGTATAGGGATACTGGCGGGCTGCAAATTAGTTGTGGATTGCGGTCTTGAGGAGCTTAAACGACGTATAAAGAAACTCAGGCTAATTTTTGAGGAAAAGACGCCGGCCAATCTCTATTTAACCGAAATTATAAACCAGCAAAAAAGCGGTCGTGAGATGACAATAACTATTGCAAATATGGATGAGCAAAAGCAGGCTGTAATAAATACTCTCGGTGCGGAAAGCTGCGAAGAGATACCAATGAGCCTCGAAGACATATTCATAGAATGCACCAGGCCAAAACAGAAACAGACAGTTGTTTAAAGATAATTTGGCGGGAGACTTAAGATGTATACGCTAATTAAAAGAGAAATAGAAGACCATATTGTGTATTTCCTGGGTGCTTTTTTACTTTCCTTACTTTTCACCGGTTCGATAATAGCAACAGGATTTGGTGTCGGTACCGTCGAAGAGCTGGGAGCAATTCTGGCCGCACTGGGGATTACGTCACTTGTGGTCACCACAATCGGGATATGTGCGCTGGGGACGAGTCAGATGTATATGGACAGGAACAGGAAGGTTTCAGCATTTTTATCGACATTGCCGGTATCTCGCAACCAAATATTCGCTGCTCGTGTCCTAACCGGGCTTTTAACATTATTAGTTTTGCTGGCTGCCCCTGCAATAACAGTTGAGGTTTTGGTGAGCACACTTCGGCAGGAACAGGCTGTCTATAAATATTTTACAGTCGAGATATTTTCGACGCTGTATCTTCTGGGCCTTGGGATTTACTGCACGGGTCTGATGGGTGGTTTCAGTTCGAGCAAAATCGTGCCGACGCTTGGCAGCCTGGTTTTGAGCGTTGTTTTGATGACTATTATTCTTATCAAAGGTCCTGGTATTGAGATATCAATAATACTGCTGGTTTACGTCTCTGCAAGCTTGGCCTATACGTGGCGGAAATTTAATACAACATCATTTATTTAAGGGAAAACCTATGAATGGCTTAACATATAAACTGTTGAAGTCTTTTGCCGCGGGTTTTGTAGCTTTGCTGCTGTTATCAACAGCTTTATTCTGGGGTCGTTTTTACTGTGACGAATATCTTTATGGACGAATGGCTCAGAAAAGCACGTGTAAAGGTGCAACGATAAACCCATCAGGTATATTACCTGCTGAGATTGAAAATGACCCTAATGTCGCAATAACCTCAGAGTTTTATGGACGCATTCAACTCGACTCAGTTGTTATCATCACAAGGTCAGGCATGGCTAATTATTTTGAGCAGAGAGTGCCTGAAGGCAGATTAATGTTTAGTTTTTTTGAATATGAAAATAAGGGTGATACAGCCCTTTATTTCGACAAAAACAGCGGATTGATTGTTTATCATTTCGTTCAAGTAAGAAAAAACGATGATAATAAGACGAAAAGAGAAAAGATAAAACTATTTGCCGGTCCAGAAGGCGTTTCTGAGAAACCGGCAAAAGAGCTAGGTCGTTTTTATTCACCGTTGAGGATGCAATTAGAATACGGCAGGGTAGTGCCCAAAACATACGACAAAAAGATTCGTCGTTTCTTCAAGTTTGATTTTGATAAAAGGGAGGTTACGAAAGGGCCTGAGACTGACAAGAACAGCAATTTCAGGCCTATTCAGATTGGCCGGCTGAGCAAAGGCGGGACTTTGTTAGACTTTTGGTGGAGCGAACCAAAAATAGAGATTAAAAAGGAAGATAAAGAGGCTGAAAAAGGATACTGGACAAGCCATGAGCCAATAGGAATTCGATTTTACCCTTCCGGAGGTCAATACGTACCAGTTCTTGATGAGAGAGGGCTGATTTTTATTGTTGACAGAGAGACTCTCAAGATTGCCGGAGAAGGGGGTTATCTGGCGGCACCGATGAGTTTTTTCGGCTCGGGCAATGTGGCCCGGCCGAAGGACCTGCTTGCCTTTGAGATTGAGCCGGTAGCGATAATGCCCGATGGTGAGTATCTTGGTATGGGAGTAGCAGCACTTTCGCGAGATGGGGCATCAATGGCGGTTGCTGTATTCGACAAGGAAGGAAAGCTTATCAAAAAGGCAAATACAAGTGACGGATACTTCTCATATAGAGATTATGATGGGGACGGGATATTTGAATCGCGAAGATTTACAATAAAGATGGATTCGAGCAAAGCAGTTTTCTGGGGCCTGCCGTGGTCACCATTCGTTACATCGTTGAGGTTTCTTTTAGAGAATCTGCAGGGGCCTGCATTAAGCATAGCCTCATTTTTCACAGCTGACAGCTTTGAGTCTTCCAGTGGTCACAGGGCACTATTTTTTGTTACCAACTCATTTATCGGTATGAAGGGCAGGCAGGCAGGAGTGAGTTTTGCCTGGAAATACTTCAGCGGTTTACTTCTGATATCGCCCACAATCATACTGAGTGTCTTGCTTGCCTGGTCGGTGAAAAAAGATGCTTTAATAAGAGGTCTTTCCAAGAAAGAAAAGCTATGCTGGATAGCTGGAGTATTGTGTTTCGGTCTTGCAGGCTACATCAGCTACAGATTATGTCGCAAGGAAGCCGGTCTTATCAACTGCCAGAACTGCGGTATGAGCAGGAGAGTCGATATGGATATTTGTCACAGATGCGGCAGCAGCTGGCTCGTACCGGAGCTTCAGGACCCGGGCTGGCGAGTGAGAGACAGCTAAATAGATATAAATAATGGGGGATAAAAGGAGAACAGATTCAAATTAAAAAACCCCATGGTGCATCCTTTCACCACAGGGCCATAAAAACAAGATTGTCTTCAATTTTATTGTAAAATTTCCTCGTCTGACTTTTCAATCATACGGTCGAGGCTTTTCGTGCTTTCTCGTGTCTTCTGTCCGATTTTGACAGCGATACCGAGCCGGCCGAGCGTACCGGCAACCTCCGGCTGGTTCGAGTCAAGCTGGAAGCTTCTTACCAGATAATCCTTTGCCCTGTCCTGCTCGCCCTTGCTGAGATAATAATAGCCTATCTGCCTGTTAACTTTAGCGGAGTTAGGTGCAAGACTCATCGCCTGCTGATAGCAGGTGAAGGCATATTCGTCGAGTGCTTCCTTCTGGAAGGCCATAGCCAGCTCGAGGGAGCCCATAGCAGTAGCCGAGGCCTGGTTGATATAAAAGTCGGCAGAAAATTTAGAATTTTTTATGTCACCGGATTGTGCAAGAGTTTTTACTCTTGCCGCCTGAGCTTTTCTGTGAACTGGGTCGAAGCCGAGCGCTACAGTGAACTCGTGCTCGGCCTGCGTCCAGAGGGCATCGGCCTGGTAAAGTTTGCCGAGCCGATAATGCGCTTCAGGGTCTTTGTAGTTCCGTTCGATTTGTCTGAGAAGCACAGCTTTTTGCTGCTCTGCGGCAGTGAGTCCAATCTCTTTCGGTTTTTTATTTCCACTGCTGCATCCAACAAGAATGGAAAGACAAACAATAAAAATGATATTAAAGAATAATGACTTTCCCGCCATTCTGCGTCTCCAATGTTGCCATTGCCCGATTTTTATTGAACCACGCTTAACTCTGATATTCGAAGTAAACTATAAATGCTGTTCTAATTCTTACAAGATGTTAAAATCTTTGCAAGGAAAATCTTTATTTTTTTGTAATAAAAAATAAAAGTATTTCGACGTTATAATTGGACTGCGATATTTACCAGAAGGAGAAATATTTGCAAGCGCTTAACTGGCAGGATATTGTAAAAAAACACGCTAAATTGGTGTGGCAGACGTCCTACAGGCTGCTTGGTGACCGGGCTGACGCTGAGGACTGCTTTCAGGAAACGTTTATCAGTGCTTTTAAAACAGCGAATCGCCAGCGTATTCGCAATATTCCCGCTCTTCTGGTACATCTTGCGACGAGGCGTGCGATAGATATGCTTCGCAAGCGCTGCAGTCGGCTACGAGCTGAAATAAGCAATATAGATACATCGAGCCTGCAGTCATCGAATCCCGGTCCTTTTCAACAAGTTCATAGAAGTGAAGTTATTTCCAGGCTTCGCCAGGCCCTGACAGAGCTGCCTCAGCAGCAGGCTAATGGCTTTTGCATGCGATACTTAAGCGATATGAGTCAGAAACAAATCGCCGAGAAGCTTGGGATAACAGCTAACGCAGCGGGCGTTCTTGTGCATCGCGCGAAAGAAAGGCTGCAGGAAATATTCAAAAGGTGGGACTAAAAACAAGAGAGGTGTAATATGAATGATAACAAGGACTTAGAAAAAGCTATAAACGAACTTAAGAACACAGCCATACCGGATGGTCCGCCGAAAGAGCTTATAGAGCAGACACTTAGAAAGATTTCCAGCGAGCAGGAAAATACATCAACCACGACAAAAACCAATAGATTCATAAGCATTTTCAAGATTGCCGCCGCTGCGGTCATTTTGATTGCAGCAGGTTACGGCTTCGGGCAGTTGACAAGGCCGATGGAACTTGACGCTGAGCAGTTTCAGGCCTTGGAAGCTTCAGTAAAAACCTCTCTTGTGCCGTTAATACGGCAAGGGCTGAAAGAAAATATGGCACAACAACTGCAGGTTGCTGTTGACCAGCGGTATTCTGAACTCAAAAATGAGCTTCAGAAGCAATTTAATGCTGATTTGAATAAATTCGCAGTGGATACGCTAAACGCATCAGGCACGATAACCAATCAGCTATTCCTGGACCTAATCGATGCCATCAACACAGCCCAGGCAAGAGAGCGGAATATGTTCGCCGCTGCATTAGAGCAATTAGAGCTGAATCAGCTGAAAAGAGACTCACAGATACAGGATGGTTTTGTACAGTTCGCAGTCCAAACGGAAAATGAGCTTAGCAGGACCAAAGATGGTGTGGCTAAATTATTAGCCCACGCACAACTTGACGATTCTTTTTTGAAAAAACCGGAAACAATCAATAATGAAAAGGAGAAATGAAAATGAAAACCTTATTTCGAACAATTGCTTTAATCGCTGTAATAAGTCTCAGTTGTGTATGCTTTTCTGAGGAATCTAAGGAGAAGGAAAAAGGAGCAAAGCTGGCAGAAACACTACGAGATTTAACAAAACAGAAGGAAGAGCTCGACAGAAACCAAGAAGAACTAAAACGACAGTTAATGGAGCTGAACAGGCAAAGCGATGAAATTCAGCCAATAGTACCCCAGATGTCATTACTTCGACAAACAGCAAGGACAAGCGGAATAGTACTTTCAAGCGGGCGGCCGAGCGATATAGCCGATATTTCGATAGTTATCACATCGGAAGACGGCCAGCCTGAAAGAATCGCACAGGTAACAGAAGATATGGGCATAATGGCCCGGATACTTGACAAGCAAGTGCTCGAAATGCCTGCGCCACAGCCGAAACCACTGACTTACGGTGATAGAAGCTTTTATTACTTGCGTTCGGAAGCTCCGGGAGAAAAGATGACCAGAGGGATTTACATATCCGGGTATGGAGCACTGTTTTTAATGGAGGTTGATTTTCCGCTGAGGCCTCAGGTAAAAGTTGAAGAAAAAGAAGAGAAAAAAGCAGATGTCGGCGATATCTGGGAACAAACCAAGGGCGAACTGACGGGAAGGTATCAGGGAACCGATCCGAGCGAGAGGGAAATAAAAAGCGACAAACAAAAAGTTGCTTTTAATGAAGCAAAGGTTAAAGAATTGAAGGAAGAAATAATAAAAGCTCTGAAGTATTCGTCCAACATCCGCTGTTTAGAGCCGGGCGATAACATTATTGTTGCCGTAAAAAGCGTCATCTATCAAGGTGGTGAAACAATCCGGGAAATTAATATTCTCGGTCACCGATTCGGCCGTGGAACCGGCGGCGGTATGGGCGGTTACGGCGGCGGATTCGTCGAAGAAAAAGAATCAAGTTCAATAACAGGTATGACAATAATGGTTGAAAAAGGTGATGTGGACTCATTTGCGGAAGGTGAGCTTGATTATGAGGAATTCTGCGAAGATGTAGAGATTTTTGAATATTGATACTGAGCAAAAGATTAATTAATTAACAAAGCCGGGTTTTGTTGGAATGACCGGCTTTTTTCATATATTCGATCCCTCGACTTTATCTATATCTATTAGACGTCGAGATTTTGTACTTCGAGGGCGTGGTCTCTGATGAAGTTACGGCGTTTTTCGACATCGTCGCCCATAAGAATACTGAAGAGCCTATCAGCTTCGCCGGCGTCTTCAAGCTGTACTTTTAACATAGTTCTCGTAGCAGGATTCATCGTAGTTTCCCACAATTGGTCCGAGTTCATCTCGCCGAGTCCTTTGAATCGCTTCATTTCGATGCCTCGGCCTCCGATCTGCCTGATAGCTGAACAAATTTCGCCGAGAGAGGCAACCTCGTACTCATTTTCAGTATTTTTGAGCTGGAACTTTGTCGGCAGCGATTCACCCGATTCAGCTTTTTCAGCTTTTAGAAGATAATCCGACAGGTCAAGACCGAACTGCTCATTCAGTTTTTTGTTTATCTGGTTGATTCTCGCGACTTCGTGTAGCTCTTCAGCTGAAAAAGGTTCTTCCTCGGCCTGCTGCTTAAAGGCTTTCTCAAGCTCGTCGATGCGCTTTTCATATTCATCTCCATCATAATATATCTCATCGGGCTGGCCCTGCAGCCTTATTCGGAATGTTGGCAGAGCTTTTCGGTTATAGTATTTCTGGACGAAATCTTTGAATATTATACCCCTTCTCCTAAGGACGGTTATTAGCCGCTCGGCCTCTGAAAGGATTTTTACGAGCTGAGCGAGCTGTTTGTCAGCAATCTTTTTTGTTTTCGTGGTTTTTGGCTTTTTAGTGCTCTTCACAGTTGTTTTTCCTTTTGCCCCTGTCTCTATGTCTCTTATTAAAAGCTCGGTGCCTTCGAGCCCGCGATCGACCATTCTTTTGCGCATATGCGCTTCGCTCAGGACGTATTCCGACTTTTTTTGTCCCTTCGCCCTGACCTCGTAGAGCGGCGGCTGAGCGATATAAATCATATTGTGTTCTAAAAGCAGAGGCATCTGCCTGAAAAAGAATGTCAGCAGCAGTGTTCTTATGTGCGCTCCGTCAACGTCGGCGTCAGTCATTAAAACTATTTTTCCATATCTGCACTTATTGATGTCAAACTCGTCGGTTCCAATTCCGGCTCCGATTGCGCTGATGATTGTCCTGATTTCCTCGTGCGCGAGCATTTTCTCCAATCTTGCTTTTTCGACGTTCAGGATTTTCCCCTTCAGAGGCAGAATAGCCTGGATATTTCTGTCTCTGCCGCCCTTTGCCGAGCCGCCGGCAGAATCGCCCTCGACTATAAAGATTTCCGTAGAGGCTTTTTCCTTGCTTGAGCAGTCCCACAGTTTTCCCGGCAGGTTACCACTGGAAAGAGCACCTTTTCTTCTGGTAAGCTCCCTCGCTTTCCTTGCAGCCTCTCTCGCGGCTGATGCCTGTATCGCTTTATTAAGTATCCTTTTTGCATCGGCAGGGTGCTCCTCAATAAAGTTTCCAAGATATTTGTTTACCACAGTCTCAACAAAGCTTCCCACTTCAGGATTAGTCAGTCTCACCTTTGTCTGTGCTTCAAAATGCGGGTTTGCGAGTTTAACCGAGACGACCGCGGTAAGGCCCTCTCTGAGGTCATCGCCTGTCATCGCCTGGCCGTTCTTGAGCAGGTTGTTGGCCCTGGAATAATAATTCATCGTTCTCGTCAGGGCTGTTCTGTAACCTGACAGATGAGTGCCGCCGTCAATATTTCTAATATTATTTGCGAAGACGAGAACATTTTCGCTATATCCTGTATTGTACTGCATCGCCACTTCGCAGCTGAGCTTAGCGTCGGTATCCTCCTTAGAGAAGTAGATTACGTCTCTGTGAAGCGTTTCTTTACCTTCATTGAGGTGCTTAACAAAAGCTTTCAGACCTTCCTCGAATTTGAAGACCTTCTTTTTGTTTTCCCTGTCGTCCCTGAATGTTATCTGCA
>CAZMQF010000118.1:0-8086 GCA_964568365.1 uncultured Pirellulales bacterium
TCCAGGCCAATCCATTTTCCACCTACATATGCCTGAACCCAGGCATGGCCGCCGAAGCAGTCCTCGAAACCCCTCCACTCTTTGACATAGGCCATCCCCATCACTACCTCCGCAGGTATCCCCGCAGCCCGACAGAGACCGGCTGTCAAAACAGCAAACTCGCTGCAGTCGCCCTGCCTGCTCTCAGCTACTTCCACAGCCGATGCATAGCCTATCGAAAGGTCCGCTCTCGAAATGTAATTTGCTACAAACTCTTCTATTTTTCTAACCGCTTCTGCCGCATCTTTGGTATCACCAACTGCTTGTTTGGCAAGCTCGGTTATCTTCGCATTATCGCTCTGAATGTACCTCGTCGATTTCAATGCTGCGAGCAATCTCTCATCATCGCCCTTATATGGGAAGCCTGCGCCCGCCGGCGCTTTTATCGGCCGGACAGTTACAATAATCTGGTCGTCTTCGCCGGCGCTTACAGTCTGATTATCCGTCGATGGTATCGCCTCAAGAATGATTTTTTTATTTTCTTCCAACTTGCTGCCCAGAGGACTGTTACTGTCCTGCTTTACCTTCAAATAATAGGTAATTGATTCAGCCTTGCTTACATCTTCAATTGGAACCGGGCTCTTTATAAATGCCTTATCGATGACCTCATATACCTCTGCGTCGCTCAATGCAAACTCCTTCTCGCACGCCAGCATCTCTACTTGTATCCCTGCCACCGGGATAATCACTTTTTGCTCCTTCAGCTCGTCATCGACGTACGCTATGCTCTCAATCTCTCCGGCCATCGGTATATTGGTTTTGCTTTTAACTTCTGTTAACGTAACCACTCGCCCTAATAAATCTATTTTCTTTTTCTCTCCGACAGTCACTTCTGTCTCGAGTGCCTGAATTGCAGAGGGTACGAACACTTTCGCCTTATATGTCGTTCCTTTCTGCAGACCATGTTTCTCTTGCAGAAGTCGCAGCCCCTCAGTCATAATCGCTCCCTCAGGCCACGGGATACTGCTTTTCTGTTCACCGCCTGCAGAGCTGACTGTCAAATCTATCATACCAGCATCATTTATGCTGCCCGTCACCTTCATCGTCATATAACTCATATCCTGGATAGATTCGAAGCCCAGAGCCTTGCCCTCCGGACTCTCAATGTAGGTTTCTGTTGTAGTTACGGTTATAGCCATCCCTGCCCGGCTCATAGTTATTGTAAGCTGCTCTGTGGATTTTACTTTTCGTTCTTTCACCTCCCGGCTCCGGATTGCGTGCCCCACCTTTTTGCCGTCCATATACAAAGCGTAGTATTCCTTTTCTTCTTCAGCCGCCGAGACCAGGCCGCAGGTAAAGACCAGAACCGCCGTAAAAACTGCAAAAATATCCCTGATTCTCATAATTTAATCCTTTCCCTGTTATTTTCGAAAATTTAACGGTAATTACTATGTCTGGGACAATTATAATTAATAAGCAATAAAATTCCAGCCTTTTCGCCTCAATCATTGTTTTGCTTAAAATTAAACTGTCTTGAAAACCTGCCTGCTTTCGATAAAATACTCAAAAAACAACAATAATTTAGACGGGTATCATTTGAATAATACGAGATTATGACTTTTGACGAATTAGTAACTTTAGTCTATTCACGAAACATATCGGCTGTTCGCGCTAACTCCCGAAATATCGAACCCGGTGACGTCTTCGTCGCGGTGAAAGGTACCGCCCTCGACGGCAATAGCTTTATTAATCAGGCTCTTAACAGCGGAGCCTCTTATGTCGTTGCTGAAGAGATACCGGCTGATTTTAATAGCACCGAAAGACACAAGCTTATTATCGTAGGCAATTCTGCAAAAGCTGCTGCAGTTCTTGCGCAGGCCCAATATCAAAATCCCGCCTCGAAACTGGTAAATCTTGCTGTCACCGGTACAAACGGAAAAACAACGGTCGCGTATCTGCTGCACTCGATAATAACGAACTCAGGCCGGAAGTGCGGCCTCATCGGCACCATAATCTACGATACCGGTGACAAAACTATACCGGCAAAGCTGACAACACCCGACTGCTTCGATGTCGCTTCCCTGACCAACCAGATGGTAAAGGTCGGCACAAAATTTATGGTGGCAGAGGCTTCCAGCCATGCTCTCGACCAGGACCGGCTCGAAGCAATAAATTTCAAAGCCGCGGCATTCACTAATCTGTCCGGCGACCACCTCGACTACCACAAAACCAAAGAACAATACCTCGCCGCAAAAGCAAAACTCTTTAGTTCTCTGCCAGAAGATTCCTTCGCAATTCTTAACAAACAATCGCCCGAAGCTCTCCGGCTAATAAAGCAGACCAAAGCGAAAATCCTGTACTTTGCTGTCGATGAGCCGACCGACATCGCCGCTTACATCAATTCAGTGGATGTCACCGGAACGAATTTCACCCTTGAAATTGCCGGCGATAGACGGACTGTAGAAACTGCTCTTCTCGGAAAATACAATGTAAGCAACTGTCTCGCTGCCGCAGGCCTTGCATACGCTGTCGGCTTCGAGCTGGAAACGATAGCTGCAGGTCTGTCTGCCCTTAAATCGATACCGGGCCGACTACAGAGACTCGATTATAATGCAGATTTCACTGTCCTCGTCGATTACGCACATACTGATGACGCACTGAAAAATGTCATCGAAACCTTAAAACCTCTTTGCAAAGGCAATCTTATAGTTGTATTTGGTTGCGGCGGTGACAGGGACAGAACGAAAAGACCCCGCATGGCAAAAGTTACTGAAAAGTACGCCGACAAAATCTTCGTTACTAACGACAACCCGAGAACCGAGAATCCTGATGATATAATAAGCGATGTTGTCGCCGGCTTTAAAAATCCGGAAGCCGAAAATATAACTGTTCAACAAGACAGAAAAAAGGCTATTGGGCTGGCAATAGATTCAGCCCGAAAAGATGACGTCGTGGTAATCGCCGGCAAGGGACATGAAACATACCAGATTCTCGCCGACAGAACCATTGACTTTTCCGATGAGGCTGTCGCAAAGCAATTCCTGCAGAAAAAAATGAAAAAGTTTACTGTAAGCGAGCTCGCTGAAATAATCGGTGCCGAACCAAAATCGAATACGAGCGACAAAATTATCACCGGCATGAGCATTGACTCTCGAACCGTAAAAGAAGGCGACTGCTTTTTTGCGATTCAGGGTCCTAATTTTGATGGCCATGATTTCGTCGAAGAAGCTTTCGCAAAAGGAGCTGCCTGCGCTGTTGTTAACAAAAACTATTGTACAGCCGGCCAAGTGCAGAAAACTGTTCTGAAAGTCGAGGACACAATAAAAGCCCTCGGCACACTCGCCCGTTACTATCGGCAAAAGTGCAATTTCAAAGTCATCACGATAACAGGCTCAGCCGGCAAGACTACCACCAGGCATATAATCAATACCGTCCTGTCGAAACATTTCCGAGTTCATCAGTCGCCGAAAAACTTCAATAATGATATCGGCCTGCCGCTTACGCTTCTCGGCGCTGAACCCGGTACTGAAATCGTCATTGCCGAACTTGGCACAAACAAAACCGGCGAAATTTCTTATCTATCGAAAATCGCCTGTCCCGACATTGCTCTTATAACTAACATTTACACCGCTCATCTGGCCGGCTTTGGTTTTCTCGATGCAATAGTGAAGGAAAAGGCCTCGATAGCTGTCGGACTAAAAAAAGATGGCCTGCTCATAGTAAATTCAGATTTCGAAAAAAATATCGAACCTTACATCGATAAAAACGTCAGGTCTTTTACTTTCGGCGAAGGTAAAAACCCGGATATAAAAGCGCACGATGTTCATCTTGTCGGGGTGACGAGCCGTTTTACAATCGATGATACGACGGTCGAGCTGCCTTTGCCCGGCAGGGCTAATTTCTATAATGCTCTCGCTGCCTGGGCTGTGTGTAAACAATTCGGTGTCAAAATCAGTGATTTTGCCCGGTCAATAAAATCCTTCAAAGCCATACCGATGCGTGCTGAAATCCTTCAGCTTGGAAATTTGACAATTCTCAATGACTGCTATAACGCGAATCCCGCATCTATGAAAAGTGCTCTGCAGATTCTAAGTGCAATAGACCCCGCAAAAAGACGTCGACACGTTTTCATTTGTGCCGATATGGACGAGCTTGGCGAGCTTTCTGAAACCTTCCACCGACAGCTCGGTGATGATATTGCAAAGACAGGAATCGATTTTTTGCTGACTGCCGGTCCGCTCTCGAAAATTGCCGCTGACTCTGCAAAGGTTTCTGCCCGGCACAAATTAAAAACAAAATCTTTCCCCGACACCTGCTCAGCCTGCGATAATCTGCACAAATTCGTTAAGGATTCTGATATAATACTTCTCAAAGGTTCGCGCAGTGCTAAACTTGAGCTGGCTGTCGAGAAACTAAAACAGCTTTTCGGCTCGCAGGCCTCCGGCCGGAAAAGCAAAAGATTAAGAGTGGCGAGATGATATACCATTTATTATGGTATCTAAGGGACGTATTTACTCACAGGCTCGGCTTCTATGCCTACCAGAATGTTATGTTTCGTTCCATTGCAGCTCTTCTGACAAGTTTCCTTATCGCAATCCTGCTCGGCCCGAAGATTATTCGGTGGCTGATGAGAAAGAAAATAGGTGACAAGCCCGAATTTCACCACGCCGCTCTCAATGAGCTGACAAAGGAGAAAACAAACACACCGACTATGGGCGGCCTGATTATTATCCTCGCCTCTCTTGCTGCAACCGGCCTCTGGGCGAAGCTGAACAATCCCTTTGTCCAGAAGGCCTTTGTACTTGTGGTATGGTTTGGCTCGCTCGGCGGCGTCGACGACTGGCTCAAGCTTACAAGTAAATTAAAACATCGTACAAGAAACGGCCTGAGACCCTGGGAAAAGCTCATCTTCCAGATAGGAGGCGCCGTTCTTATCGCATCTTTTTTATACGCGGATTTTGTGAACATCCCCGACGGCCGACAGTTCTGGCTGCCGTTCTACAAATATGGTCTGCCCCTGGCGAACGCAGTCTTCATCATCATCGCAATCCTTTATATCACTGCCACCAGTAACGCCGTAAATTTCGCAGATGGAATGGACGGGCTCGCCGCAGGTCTCGTCGGAATCGTCAGCCTCGTTCTCGCAATTCTTTGCTATGTCGCCTCGGAAACTATGACCGCTACCGGAAATGTCACCTGGGCGAGTTATCTGCTGATACCGTATATATCGGAAGCGGGGGAGCTGTCTATCTTTTATGCCGCAATCCTCGGCGCAGTCCTCGGCTTTTTATGGTACAATTGTCACCCTGCTCAGGTCTTTATGGGTGACGTCGGCTCTCTTCCACTCGGCGCGGCTATGGGCTATGGCGCGCTCGTTACAAGAAACGAAATTCTGCTTCTCGTTATAGGCGGTGTCTTCATTATTGAGCTGGTAAGCGTCGTCCTGCAAATCTCTTATTTCAGGCTCACAGGCGGCAGGAGACTTTTCAGGATGGCACCCATTCATCATCACTTTCACTTAAAAGGCTGGTCCGAGCCTCAGGTTGTCGTTCGTTTCTGGCTCCTGGCCGCTGCCTTCGCTGCTATTGCTCTTGCCACACTGAAAATCAGATAGAAACAATAAAATCCGCTGCTTATCTGTCTATGAATAGTTAAGGAAAAACAGGCTAACTTTTTGCCATTCCGTATCGGCGGTATGCACTTTAATGTTCAGGGCGGATTTGTTAGAATGCACCTCGATTTGTGTATGTCGAAGCGAATGAGGTTTTTCGAGGTGACAGAAAAAGAGCATAAAATCAAAGGTGCAGCGCTGATGCTGTCGGCGTGTGTGCTGTTTTCGATGATGGGTGCGCTGATAAAATATGTCTCGCACATCGATGCGTTCAAGACCAGCCTGTTTCGGTTTATTGTAGGTATGGCGATACTGGGCGGAGCAGCGATGACAGGGAAAATCAAGCTCGCTTTTATCAATAATAAGCTTTTGCTTTTGCGTGGGCTTCTGGGCGGCGTAGGTGTTTTTATTACGTATCTGGTGATAATCAAGGTCGGGCTCGGCAAAGGCATACTTTTGATAAATACGTATCCAGTTTTTGCGTGCATATTCGGCGCATTTATTCTGAAAGAGAGGCTGGGAGTCGTGACGGCTGCTGCCGTGGTCGGCTCGTTTTTTGGGATATATCTGCTGACCAGCGGCAAAGGCGGAAATCCGGCTTTAGACAGTTTCGGTATCTATGAGGCCCTGGCGGTATTCTGTGCGGTACTTGCGGGGATGGTGGTTGTGATAGTTCGCAAGCTTCACAGGACCGATTCATCGTATGCAATATTTTTTGCACAATGTGCGGTAGGTTTCTGGCTTGTAGTGGTGCCGAGTAATATTAAAAGCTGTGAGATTGGTCTGGCAGGTGGTATTATACTTGTCCTGATAGGTGTGACGGCGACTGTTGGACAGCTTTTGATGACGACTGGCTATAAATATCTGCCGGTTAAAATTGCATCAATACTGGGCCAGTTCGAGGCGGTCTTGAGTTTTACGCTGGGTATTGTAATATTCGGAGAATTTTTTAATATTAGCTTTTTGATTGGTGCGCTTTTAATTGTTTCTTCGTCGGCACTGGCACTGCTGCAAAAAGGCGAGACACTTATAAAAAAGACAGCGGACAGGATTGGAGTTATTGACTAAAATTTGTGACGGGATTATCAGTAGTAAATTGAAAGGTCAACTGATGTTAAAGGTAGCAATAATCGGTGCGAGCGGTTTCACGGGTGCGGACTCTATTGAGATACTTTTACGCCACCCGCAGGCGGAAGTTGTGTATCTGACGGCTTTGCCTGAGGAATGCGGCAAAGCCAGTGACATTTTTGGCCAATTTAAAGGTCGCTGTGAGCTGGATATCGAACCACTGGATTTAAACAAGCTAAGTAAAACAGCAGATGTCGCACTCTGCTGTCTGCCGCATAAGGTCTCGATGGGATTTGTGCCGAAACTATTGGCTGCAGGAGTAAAGGTTGTGGACTTAAGTGCAGATTACCGGCTGAAAGATACATCCGTTTATGAAAAGTTCTACGAGGTAAAACATACAGACACGGAAAATCTTAAAAAGGCCGTTTACGGCCTGCCGGAACTTTTTCGCGATGAGATAAAGGGAAAGGATTTGATTGCGAATCCGGGCTGTTTCCCTACAGGGGTGATTTTGGCAATTGCTCCCGTGCTTAAGGAGGGATTGATTGAGAAAGGTAATATTATTGTTAATGCAGTGACAGGGGCAACCGGAGCAGGTAAAAATCCAAGCGTCAAGTTTCATTACCCGAATATGAACGAGAATATTTTTGCTTATGGGATAGGTACGCATCGTCATCAGCCGGAGATGGAACAGGTGGCAGTTGAATTAGCGGGCGGCGAAGTCGGGATACTGTTTCAGCCGTACGCAGGGCCTTTTGACAGGGGGATATTGACAACAGCTTATTGTGAGCCGAAGGGAAAGCTGACGAGTGAGCAGTTGATGAGTTTGTACAGTGACTTTTACAGCGGTGAGAAGTTTGTACAGGTTTGCAAGGCCAGTCCTGAAGTTAAGGATGTGGCAAAGACAAATTACTGCCATATTTATCCTGCTTTTGTTAAAGGTAAAATCGTTGTATTCAGCGCGATAGATAACCTTGTCAAGGGTGCATCGGGACAGGCGGTCCAGAATATGAATATAATGTTCGGCCTGGAAGAATCACTCGGCCTGCAATAGTTGCCACAGAGAAATTTTTGACACTGATTAACACCGATTAACACAGTATTTTTGTTTAGCCCCGCCATCACTATGGCGGGGTCATTTAGCAGTCGCTTTCGGAGATGGGCGTAGCATTGGCATCCTACCAATGCATTTATATTAGAAATATTAAATAGACTAATAAGAATAGATTACATAAATACATAAAATAGATTTGTATCGGCATACATTGGCATGGATAATATAGGCCATGCAAAATATAATCTATGACTTAGATGAATATATTAAATTAACAAACTGCTTAATCAATAGTGGGAATTATACGTATCGAGGTCAATGTCATTCTTCTTGGGAACTAGTACCGGGAATTATTAGGCGTATCAAAAAAACCT
>CAZMQF010000119.1:0-8071 GCA_964568365.1 uncultured Pirellulales bacterium
TTGCCGGTTTGCAGCGTCTTTGCTCCGTCAAACTGAGTTTGAACAACCAGGTAACTAATCCTGCACTGATAGCTCTCAAGCTGCCTCGTTTTGACGCTCAGCCGCTCCAGATATTCAGATGCTAACTTTTTTTTTGAGAGGGTGCGCCTACCGGACATTTCCAGTCGAAGCCTTCCCGCTGCGTATGCTTGAACGTATCGGCAATAAATTCTGCCAGCTCAGGGTCGTATTTTTTCAACTCATCTCTTGTATTTACCGTCTTACCTTTTTCGTCGGTAACTTTGCCGTTACAGTCGAACCAGCTCTGCACGCCTTCGGCAAAATATTCTGCCGCATTTTCAGCCGCTCCTGTACCCTTCCAGAGCCCTTTGTCCATTGCCTTTTTATAAAGCTCTTCGAGCTGCTTCTTAAAACGCTCATCGACTCTCACAACTCCATACAGCTCATACTGCTGTTTCCCGCGAGAGCTGGCCTTCTCGAAATTCGGGTCCACCGGCCTGTTCGCAACATTGGTAACGATAGCTTTTGCAAATTCCCTCACAAGCATATCTTCATCCTCTTTTGCAGGGTTGAGTATCAGAGTCGTATTACGAAGCTCGGGGACTTTCTCATCGGCAGCGAGAATCACTACCCACAGGTCGACATCTATCATCGCCTTTAATATATCGTGCCTGTATGCAAACATACTCCTTATAATCTCATTCGCCTTCAGCATCGCCTCGTCGTTTGCCTTTGCCGAGCCGAGTATCGGCAGACTCCTGCAGTCAACATACTTCGTATAGAACTTATCCGCCTTCAGTTTCGCCGGCGGCTTCGTCACCGCAGGCTGCTTTGCCATCGGCTTATATCTCCAGTCCTGCTCCTCTGACAGCCGGAACGTGTCAGCAATCAATTTAGCAATGTTAGGATCATATTCGTAAAGCTCTTCTCGCGTGTTGACATAATTATGGTTCCAGTTGTTCTGACGGTTACAGTCGAAATATGACTGGACTGCTTCAGCCCAATATTCTGCGACATTTGAGCCGGCGTATGTATCTTTATACAATCCTCTCGATATCGCATCTTTATAAAGCCGCCTCAGCTCCCTGCCGAATTCCCGGTTCATCTGTCTCAGCATTCTATCCACGCAGTGACCGCCGAACTCGTGCACCATAATATTTTCGTCGTCGTATCTATCGATGGGCAGGCATAACAAATTCTCCTCGCCGAAACTTGTCATCTTTCCGCCGAAACCCCTTGCCCTCTCATTTGTATATGCTCTTCTTACCGGGTCAGCCTCATAATACTCCGGAACATCAGTAGTCTGCTCCTCAGCCGCAATAATTGTCAGCCGAACATTATCCCTTATCATCATTCGCCTTATATCTTCTCTGCCGGCAAGAAGATGATTGGTGATTTCATTAGCCCGCAAAAGCGACCTGTCGTCAAGGTTCTTCGAGCCCATTATCGGCAGTCCTCCGCAGCTTATCATTTTCGTATAGAAATTCGGGTCAAGGTCGTATTTTTCTATTATGGACTTCGGGACAGCTATAACCTTGCCTTCGGGTATTTCTTCGATGCTATACTCACTTTTTTGCTCTTCCACGTATTCCTTATTTCTGTCGATATATCTTGAATATCGCCACTGGTCTTCTCCGAGTGTTTCAGCTATCAAGGCCGCCAGGTTCGGGTCGTATTCCTGCAGCTCCTCTCTGGTATTAACGTGGTTATGAATGCCGTCCACTTTTCCTCCTCTGCCTTGCTTGTTGCAGTCCCACCAGTCCTGCACGCCTTCCGCCCAGTATTCGGCGGCGTTGCTGCCCGCATAAGTATTTTCCCACAGTCCTCTTTTTCTTGCGTCCCTGTAGAGCGCACTCAGTTTCCTTCGGAAACTCCGGTCAATCCTGCGCTGATGATTATCGATACAGTGTGCAAATTCGTGAAGGAATATACTTTCACCGGTATATCTGTCGCCGGGATAGTTAAGAAGGTTTTCCTCGCCGCAGCTTGTCAATTTTGGGCCGCCATAACCCCTGACGCGCCTGTTTTGATACGCCGCCCTCTCCTCGTCCTCTATATAGTACTCGGGTACTTTGGAAACCTCTTCTTTGGCACCGATGATAGTGATGCGCGTGCCGCCTTCTGCCATTGACTTCCAGATACCAGGCCGATGGGCAAGCGCTTTGCCGATTAAGTACTTTACTTCGTACAACGCCTCATCAGTCACCTTATCAGAGCTTGTAACTGCAATGCCGTTAACATCAAGATACTTTTTATAAAACGGGTCGAGTTCATACTTTTCAACAATTGATTCCGTCGGTGCCGTTATCTTATCGCCCTGTTCTTTTTTTACCTCAGTTTCAGCCTGCGTACAGGCCGCAAAAAAACAGCTTATAAACACCATCAATAAAATAACAACGATTTGACTTCTTGCTTTGCTATGCATCACTACTACCCCTTTCTTTTTCTAAACTTTATTTACGCTTCTGAACAATCTCAACCACCTGTTCGAGTTTGTCAATTACAAAATCAGCATATTCGGCAAACTCCTTTGCTTTTTTGTGGTTAGTCAGCAAAACAGCAACAGCACCTGCAGCTTTAGCGCACATTATATCAAAAAGATAGTCACCTACAACCATACTTTCCCGGGGCTCAATTCCGAAATGCTCACATATCTTTTTAACACCGAATGCATCCGGCTTGACCGGGCCTTGTTCTCTTCCGACCACAACATCAAATTTCAGACCGTGTCTTTCGGCAACTGCAAAGGCATTAGCCTTTGTATTACGCGTCAATATCCCGATGCCGAGCCCTGCCTGCCGAAGGGCCTGCAATGTTTGCACAGCACCCGGATTAAGGCTTGATTCCGTTACCGCCCTCTGTTCATAAAAACTTAATATTTTCTCAGCCCGTCTTCGCTGTTCCGCAGGCATCTTTGCCATCGCTTCCCAGACCGGCCCGGCATCTTTCGATAGGCCCATCTCAAGACGAATGGCGTCAAAGTCAAAGAACGTCTCGGTTATCGTGCCATCCAGATCAAATATTACAGCCTTGAACGCCATTTATTCTTTCTACTCGCAGCAGCCCTCATCCTTTTTTTCTTAAAAGCTCGATTAAATACCTCGCAGCCTGGCTCTTAAGTGAATTTTTACGCACAACTATACCTGTAGGCCTTGTGAAATGTTCGTTGGAAAAAGGTAATCCTTTTAATGTCCCGCTGTTAACCTCCTGTATCAATGCAGTCTCAGGCAATATACTTATGCCGGAATTTATCTCAACCGCCCTTTTAATAGTCTCAATATTATCAAATTCCATCACCGGGCGAACAACAATACCATAACGCTGCAGAATGTTGTCTATCCATGAACGCGTAGGGACATCGGCGTCAAAAGCGATAAAGGATTCGAACTGAATCCCGTGAACATCGATCTCAGATTCCTTGGCAAAAGAATGCTTGGGGCTGCAAACCAGAACCAAAGGCTCATCCTCAAAGTCGTAAACATCCAGCCTTTTGTCACGTTTCGGTACGGCCACCAAACCGATATCAACATTACCCGCTAAAACAAGCTCATAAATCTTGGCTGCACTGAAGTATTCGATATGAACGTTTACCTTCGGGTATTTTACCATAAATTTTTTCACATATTCCGGCAATGTATGCATACCAATGCTGTAAATCGCTGCCACATTTATCCTGCTTTCGCCGGATGATTTGAGCGTATTTATCTCGCTTTTTAGCTGCTCGTATCTGTCGATTATATCTCTTGAGGCCCTGTAGAGTAACTGTCCCTCTTTTGTAAGCTCAATCGGCCTTTTTTTGCGGTTAATAAGCTGACAGTTATGAGTAAGCTCCAATTGGGCAAGCTGCTGAGAAACTGCCGACTGACTTAGAAAATTTTTCTCCGCGGTTTTTGAGAAACTAAGCTGCTCCGCAAGGTCACAAAATATCTTTAATGTTTCAATATGCATTATAAGCCCTTGTTATAGTTATTATCATTTTTTAAAGCTATTATAATCTAATTCAATACCGTACTATACAATATTCAGAGCGAAATTTAACAAGTTTCGTAATATATATATTAGTCCGGCTTATTCTAATAATAAGTTTGCAAAAAGAAAGTTAAAAATTATTTTTTCGGAGATTACAGGTATGCCAACCAACAGCGTAATTCAGGAAGTTTATGGACTGGTTCTTCAGCGTAATCCGGGTGAGCCGGAATTTCATCAGGCTGTAAAAGAGGTCCTTGACTCACTCGAGCCGGTCCTTGAAAAGCATCCCGAATATATAGAGGCTAAAATCCTTGAGCGTATCGTTGAACCCGAAAGACAGCTCATATTCCGAGTACCCTGGCAGAACGACCAGGGAGAATTTCAGGTAAACAGGGGATTCAGAATCGAATTCAACAGCGCACTTGGGCCTTACAAAGGAGGTCTGAGATTCCATCCCAGTGTCAATATAGGCATTATCAAATTTCTCGGATTCGAGCAGATTTTCAAAAACTCACTTACATGCCAGATGATGGGCGGCGGAAAAGGCGGCGCTGATTTCGACCCTAAAGGCAAATCCGATAACGAGGTGATGAAATTCTGTCAAAGCTTTATTACAGAGCTCAGCCGACATATCGGCCCCGATACCGACGTGCCCGCAGGTGACATCGGCGTCGGCGCTCGAGAGATAGGTTTTATGTTCGGCCAGTATAAAAGAATCCGCAACGAGTTTACCGGTGTGCTTACAGGTAAAGGCCTCGACTGGGGCGGCTCACTCGTAAGAAAAGAGGCCACTGGTTACGGCCTCGTCTACATAATCGAAGAAGCGCTAAAAGACATCGGCAAGGAAATTAATGGAACAACTGCCGTCGTATCAGGCTCCGGCAATGTTGCTATTTACGCCACCGAGAAAATTCAGCAGCTCGGCGGAAAAGTCGTCGCTATGAGCGACTCAAACGGATATATCTACGACAGTGAGGGCATAAAACTCGACACGATAAAACAGCTAAAAGAAATCGAAAGAAAAAGAATCAAAGAATACGTTTCAATCCACAAAAACGCTAAGTACACCGAGGGCTGCCGCGGTATCTGGACAATCAAATGCGATATCGCACTGCCCTGTGCAACGCAAAACGAGCTCGACGAAGAGACTGCAAAACAACTGGTTAAAAACGGCTGTATAGCATCCGGCGAAGGCGCCAATATGCCCTGCACTCCGCAGGCCGTGGATGTCTTCCTTAAAAACAAAGTCACCTTCCTGCCCGGCAAAGCGGCAAATGCCGGCGGCGTCGCCGTTTCAGGTCTCGAGATGGCACAGAACAACCAGCGTACCGCCTGGCCTTTCAAAAGAGCTGACGCCGAGCTGAAAAAGATTATGAAAACAATCTACGGTAACAGCAAGCTCGCCGCTGAAATGTACGGCAGGCCCGGAAACTTCGTCGCTGGTGCAAACATCGCCGGCTTTGTTAAGGTCGCTAATGCTATGATGGCCCAGGGCCTCGTATAATAAAAAAAATTAAACCAACAGATTAACAAAAGACGCTTCAGGAAGCGTCTTTTTTTTATTGCCTTTACAAAAAGCTCCAATACAATTAGAAATTATGGAAAAAGGCGGCATATACGGCACAGCGATTCATAACTTCGAAAAAACGGTTGAAAGGTTAAACCTAAGCAGCTCAATCCGAGAAAAGATTCTTTATCCCAAGGAAAGAATTGAGATAAACATCGCACCGGTACTGTCAGACGGAAGGGTCATTCACATAAGAACCTTTGTAGTCAGGCACCAAGATGCACTCGGGCCGGCCAAGGGCGGCATAAGGATGACGGCGGATGTTACGCTCGACGATGTCACCGGCCTGGCAATGGAAATGACATGGAAGACTGCTCTCATCGGCGTCCCCTTCGGCGGGGGCAAATCAGCAATCCATTATGACCCGTCAACAATTTCACCACAGGACAAGGAAATCATTATTCGCTGCTTTACACGCGGAGCAATGCGGTTCATCGGCCCGGAAGTATATATCCCCGCTCCCGATATGGGAACAAATGAGCTTGATATGGCGCATATCCGAGACTGCATATCATATTCCGAGGGCATCTCAATAACAAAGGGCTGCTTTGTAACTGGAAAGCCGGTAATACTGGGAGGCATTGTCGGCAGAAAAGAGGCCACCGGTAAAGGCGTTGTCTTCAGCATCCTGGCTATGTGCGAAAAGCTCAGCATCGACATCGCTAAAATGCGCATCGCCCTGCAGGGATTCGGTAATGTCGGCTCTGTCACCGCAGCCGAGATAGTCAAATACGGGGCAAAGGTCATCGCAGTTGCCGATATTACAGGCGGCATTGTGAACAATAAAGGCCTGAATACCGAAGCGCTTGCCGACCACGTACAAAAAACGGGCGGTGTTAAGAATTTTGCAAACGCACAACAAATCAATAGAGAAAAAATATTCGAGGTCGAATGCGACATACTTATCCCCGCTGCCGCAGGCTCGCAAATAACAACCGAAAAGGCCCCTAAGATAAATACTCGATTCATTGCCGAGGGTGCAAACGCACCGACCACCCCGCAGGCGGATAAAATCCTCGCTGAACGCGGCATAAAAGTAATTCCCGATATCCTCTGCAATGCAGGCGGTGTCTTCGTATCTTACCTCGAATACACGCAAGAAACACAGCGAGAGCAGATGACACTTGCGGAGGTTGAAGGCCGGCTCGAAAACAGAATGAAACAGCGATTCAACAACGTATTTGTTTACGCCGGGCAAAAGAAACTGACTATGAGACAGGCGGCTATGGATATGGCCGTCAGCAAAGTGGTTGAAGCAATACTAACAAGAGGACTGCTGCCGTAAACGTATCAAGGGCTTCCAGCCCGTGGAGGCACGGCCAAGATGGCCGTGCTACTTGAGGATTTGCAAAATGGATTTGAATAAAGCAGCACAGCAGCACGCAGAGATGGAAAATTTCTTTTCCGGCGGCTTCGCCGCCAAGGACCCGGAAATTGCCCGCAAAAAAATCGAGCGTGAGAAAAGGGCTAAGCAGGCAAAAATCGAGCTCGAAAAACTAAATGATGAGGTCCATAACTGCCGTAAATGCGAGCTCGGCAGTCAGCGAAAAAATGCCGTTCCCGGCGAGGGTAGCCCAGCCGCCCGGATAATGTTCATCGGCGAAGCGCCCGGCGCCGATGAGGACGCGCAGGGCCGGCCGTTCGTCGGCAGAGCAGGTAAACTGCTCGATAAAATCATTGATGCGATGAGGCTGAAACGCGAAGATGTGTTTATCGGCAATATCCTGAAATGCCGGCCGCCGGAAAACAGAGACCCCAAAGCAGAAGAGGTTTTTAGCTGCCTGCCGTACCTGCAAAGACAGATAGAGATTATTCAGCCGGACATCATTGTTGCACTGGGCGCACACGCAGCAAGAACGCTTCTGGAAAATACCAAATCCATCGGCCAGCTCAGAGGCCACATCCACGAATATTATCCCGGCTTAGGCAAGCCCGCGATAAGGCTTTTAGCGACGTATCATCCTGCGTATTTATTGCGCAGCTACACACATGAGAACCGCCTGCGGGTCTGGGAGGATATGAAAAAGGTACTGGCTGAACTCGATCTCCCCGTGCCGGAATAATAATCGTAACACGGCCATCCTGGCTGTGTTACCACGGGCTTCCAGCCCGTGGTATATTACCAAAACGAAAATCAACCACGAAAAGGCACGAAGATACGAATATCTAATATCGAACAAGGAATATCGAAGTCTTTGACGATGGAGGGCGGATTGACTGGCGATTAATTAACCGCGGATTCCACGGAAAATAATTAGAACTTGTAAGCCAAAACAAAGCCAATTCAAACCCAATTCAAACCCGATTTTGGCTTTGTTTTCCCCGATTTTGGCTTTGTAATTCACCAACTCCTGACCTTAAACGTCACGTTAAATATATAAAGAAGAATAAGCAGGCTAAAAACAGGGTTTTCAGCCTAAAAATGAGATTTTTGTGGAAAAATCAAAAAAACAGCAAAAAAAATGAAAAAATATTTTTATTTTTTTATTGACTTCGCCACGGGTCCGATATAAAATGCTACTAATAAGAAGAAGG
>CAZMQF010000120.1:0-8007 GCA_964568365.1 uncultured Pirellulales bacterium
ACGACAAGCGGCGAACGAGAATTGTGGGCTCAGCTGAGCAGCTTGACGTCGAAGATTTAATCGCAGAAGAAGAGGTGATAGTAACGCTGAGTCACGAAGGCTATATCAAGCGAATGCCGATAGACACGTATCACAAGCAGGGCAGAGGCGGTATGGGAATTATCGGCTCGGATACCAAGGAAGGTGATTTTATAGAGCATCTTTTTGTCGCCTCGACGCACGATTATCTCTTGATTTTTACCAACAGGGGCAAGTGCTACTGGCTGAAAGTCTATGACGTGCCGAGTATGTCCAGACAAAGCAAGGGAAGGAGCATTGCAAACCTTCTTAAGCTTGGTGACCAGCAGATAGCGCAGGTTATTAATGTTCGCAAATTTGATGATGAGGACCGTCAGCTTGTAATGGCGACGAAGAACGGTATTATAAAAAAGACCAAACTTAATGCTTACAGCCATCCCAGAGCGACGGGTGTTATCGCTATTAATCTTGACCCTGTTGATTCGGTTATCGGGGTTGTTATGACCGGCGGGCAGGACCATATCGTACTTGGGACGCGCGAAGGAATGGCGATAAGATTCGATGAGAACCACGTTCGTTCGATGGGTAGGAGCGCTCGCGGCGTCAGGGGGATAAGGCTCAGGTCGAAGGATTACGTTGTCGGTATGGTTATTGCAGAGAAAAATGCTGCGCTGCTTACGGTATGTGAGAGAGGTTACGGCAAGAGAACCAGCTTTGATAGTTACAGGTCTCAGTCCAGAGGCGGTGTCGGCCTGAAAAATATCAAAACATCCGAACGAAACGGTAAGGTCGTGGCCCTGGAGTCGGTTCAGTATTCGGATGAGATTATGCTGATAACGGCGAATGGTATAATTATCAGGACAGGCCTCGACCAGATTCGTTCAATAGGCAGAAATACACAGGGCGTTCGTCTAATCAAGCTAAAGGCCGGTGACAAACTCGTGGCTGCGGAAAAAATAGTCATCGAAGGTGAGAGAAACTCGCAGAAGAAACCAGAAAACAAAAATAACTCGCAAAGTAAGGCCAAATCGAAAGTCAAGGGCGGTACTCAGAAAAAGTCAAAGTCGAAGAAAAAATCAAGAACCGGCTCTGAGAAGAAAAAGAAGTCTAACAAGAAAAAACCTCAACCTAAAAAGAAAAAACAAGGCAAAAAGAAACGTAAATCAAGATAATTTTTCCGGCTATCTAAAAGAATTGGAGGCAGATGGTTGAAGACAGGGCTAAATCAGCAAGGCAAACTTTTCCTGTTTATGTAATTGTCGGCAAAGATAAAACACTGCTCAGCGCAGAGTGTAACAGGCTTATAGAAAAATTCTTAGCAACCGCTGAACGAATGACCGGGCTTTTCAATGCTGACCCAAAGCAAATCTTAGTTACCGAAGTATTGGATGAATTGCGGACACTTCCGTTTTTAGCTGACAAGAGGGTCGTTGTAATCAAAGATGCGGATAAATTCATATCGGACAACCGGCAGCCACTTGAGAATTATTTTGATAAGCCCTGCCCGACAGCGGTGTTGATTTTGACGGTCGGGAAATGGCCCTCAAATACTATACTTGCCAAAAAGCTCCACAAATGTGGCAAATTGATTGCGGTTACCGAGCCTAAGGGCAGACAACTTCAAAAACGGCTTATTCAGTACGCATCAGACGCCCACAACAAACAGCTCAGCCGGGACGCAGCGGAGCTTATAATCGAACTGGCCGGCGACCAGTTGGGCAGACTTTATACGGAAATAGACAAGCTGGCAATATTTTCAGAAGGGCAAAAAGAAATAACGATTGAACATATAGAGTCTCTTATAGGCCGCAATCGGCTTTTCAATGCCTTTGAAGTCATCGATAGCTGTCTTGCCGGAAACTCACAGCAGGCGGTAAGCAGGTTAAGAGAAATGTTTACAGCGGACAGCTCCGCTGAGTACAGAGTGGTAGGTGCTTTTGCCTATCATGTACGCAGGATGTTCAGCGCTAAGGTTTTGTTGCAGAGAGGCCTGAGGACGGATGAGGTTGCAAGGCAGATGTGGATAAGGTCGAATAGTCAGGCTTTTTTTGAACAGATTCACAAGCTGACTTTGAAGCAGATAGGTTCTCTTTTAGAGCTCCTCGCCCAGATTGATTACAAAATAAAAATCGGCAGGACTAAAGCGAATATAGCTATAGAACAGTTGGTTTTAAGCCTTGCCGGCACTTAATTTCTCCATTGATTTACTGCCAAAGTTACCAACGGAACATAAAATCAGCAAAAAGCAACTTTCTCACCTTTTGAAATTAAAGCTCTCTTTCTCAGGCAACCTCTTGGTATACCTTTGCTCTAAGTTATACAACTCCTGGCAAAGTAACAACAGTATCACGTTGACTCGAAACAAATCCCAGCCTTTCAGTAACCTGTTACCTGCTTTAAGCCCTGCCGATTTTCTTCAGGTATCTCTTCGACTTCTTTAATCCCATTCTCGATGCTTTTTTCTTGACTGTATCAACGCTGCGCCTCAGTTTCTTGGCTATCATAGCGGTCGGGTTTTCAGCGAAAAGCTTTTTTAGCGTGTTCACATCGGCCGTTGGCCACATGCCCTTTCTGCCTTTGCCTTTCTTTGCCCTGGACTTCTTCGCTGCTCTTTTCCTTTTAGCTTTCCTTTTTTTTGCCATTTTGCATCCTTTCGCTAAATGATACAAAACCAATTTTGACTATCTGAATCCATTAAACCTGTTGATTATAATGTATGATTGCCTCCAGCCTTCTGTCAAGCCTTTTTGGACTATTTTAAACAAAAAAACCGTCACCTTTTTATGCCTGTCTCCGGCGACAAATCCCCAAGCTGTTTTGTTCCCGCTGCTCTTTACAACCATCAATTTGGTGTTATACTTTGTCTAACTATGGCAAAGATTGATAAAAATTCGGTCGGTATTGTCGAAACCCAATCAGTTCGTCTCGTCGATGAGGATAGCCCCCTGCGGCTTCAGAGCGGTAAAAATCTGGCTCCCATCGATGTTGCGTACGAGACTTACGGCCAACTAAACGAATCGAGCGATAATGTGGTTCTTATCTGCCACGCACTCAGTGGAGGTGCTAATGTCGCCGGATACCACAGTCCCGATGACCCGAAACCCGGCTGGTGGGATGAGCAGATAGGCCCGGGAAAAAACATCGACACAAATAAATATTTCGTAATCTGCTCCAATTTTCTCGGAAGCTGCTATGGCACTACCGGCCCATCCTCAACCAATCCGAAGACAGGTAAGCCTTACGGCCTGGACTTCCCTATAATCACAATAGCAGATATGGTAAAGGTCCAGAAGCTGCTTCTTGACAAGCTCGAAATAAAAAGGCTCCTTGCTGTCATTGGCGGCTCTATGGGAGGTATGCAGGTCCTGCAATGGGCTATTGAGTATCCCGATTTTGTCAAAGCCGCTATCCCCGTTGCTACGTCCACGCACCTTGGAGCCCAGGCGATTGCCTTCGACGCAGTAGGAAGAAATGCCATCCTTGCGGACACGGACTTTGCTCAGGGACAATATGCAAACGACAATCTGCCGGCCAGAGGACTGGGCATCGCAAGGATGATAGGGCACATCACATACCTGTCTGAGCAGGGTATGAGAGAAAAGTTTGGAAGAGAGTTGAAAAATGCTGACCGGTACAGTTACGACTTCAATTCCGAATTTGCCGTTGAAACATATCTCGACCATCAGGGCCGCTCGTTCGTCGAACGCTTCGATGCCAACAGCTATCTTTACATCTCGAAGGCAATGGATTATTTCGACCTGAACAAAGACTACGGCTCAGTAAAAAAGGCATTTGAAAATGTCAAATCCAGATTCCTCGTAATCAGCTTTGCAAGTGACTGGCTGTTCACTTCCGCTCAGTCTGAAGAAATTGTTGATGCTCTTGCTGCAAATAGAAAGCTTGTCAGCTATTGCAATATTGAATCTCCATACGGCCATGACGCTTTCCTGCTTGAGCCCGTTGCGCTTGGCCGGCTTATAGCAGCCTTCCTTGAAGCGACCCATAAACCGGATATAAAAAGACCTTCCAAACACCTTCCCCAGGAAACAAGCTTTTTTGAATCCGGCCGAAGAGCTCGTGTTGATTACAAAATCATCGAATCCATTGTCGAGCCAAACACTACTGTCCTTGATGTCGGCTGTGGTGACGGACAGTTGCTCGCAAACCTTATTGAGGATAAAGCCATTAAAGCCGAGGGCATCGAGCTTGATTACGATTACATACTTGCCTGTATTAATCGGGGAATCCCCATTATCCAGCGTAACATTGAAAGGGGGCTTTCCTACTATGCGGATAAATCTTTCGATGTCGTTATCCTGTCGCAAACTCTGCAGACTCTGAAAAATCCTCAAAAGGTCTTCAAAGAGCTATTGAGAGTCGGCAAAAAAGTTATTATCAGCTTTCCGAACTTCGCTTTTTGGAAGTGTCGTGCTCAGCTTTTCTTCAAAGGAAAGGCGCCTGTTACAAAACAGTTGCCTTACAGCTGGCACGATTCACCGAATATACATTTCCTTTCTCTGAAAGATTTCGAAGAATTTTGCAAAGGGCTCGGTGCAAAGGTTGAAAAGAAAATCCCCCTTACAAAAACGAGCGAAAGTCCCGTAAAATTCGCACCGAATCTCTTTGCCGAGCAGGTCGTCTATGTAACAAGAAAAGATTGATTTTACACCTTGAACTTTTAACGTGTTAATGGTTTCCGTCATCCTCGTCTTTTAGGAGTTTCAAGGCCGTGCTTTGTCATTAACTGCTCATCGAGCATTATCTTTTCAACGTCACCGTCGGCGATAATTCGACCGCCATCTGTAAGAACCGCACGTTCGGCCACCGCAAAGGCAAAGTTCATATCGCAGGTTGCTATAACGAGAGTTTGCGGCAGTTTTTTTAATAATCCTATCAGATTATTGCGGTTTCTTGGGTCCAGACTGCCGTCCGGCTCATCCAATGTAATTATCTTCGGTCTCATCGAAAGTATGGTAGCTATCGCAGCCGCTCTTTTCTGGCCGGCCGATAAATGATGCGGTGCCTTCTCACCCATCTCGCCCAGTCCTGCTGTCTCAAGTGCCTCGGCAACCCTCTGCTCGACCTGCTCCGACTCAAGGCCCATATTAAGAGGACCGAAAGCGACATCATCCTGCAATGTCGGCATAAACAACTGGTCGTCAGGATTATCCAGACAGCTGCCGATTGATGCTCTTATCTGTCTCATATTCTTTTTATTAACTTCCAGCCCGTCGACAAAAACCTTGCCGCTGCCTCTTAAAAAACCTGTCATCGCCAGAAGCAGCGTCGATTTGCCCGCACCGTTCGGCCCGATTAGTGCTACCTTTTCACCAGCCTGGATGCTCAGATTGATATCTTCAAGTGCCGTAGTACCGTCCGGATACTTATAACTTAAGTTTTTTATTTCAACTGCCTTTGACATCGAATGTGATTAGCCTAAAATGGGTTTAACAAAAATAAACAGTCCCGCCGTAAAAGCCGCTGCTAAAAATATAAAAATAATGTCAGATGCTCGCACCCTTAGCCTCGATAAGCTGTGCCAGTTTCCATTAAAGCCCCGTCCCTCCATCGCAATATTGACACGCTGCGCCGTATCGATGCTGCGGCCTAAAAGCGAGCCTACCATCGACGCAGCGACCTTTACTTCTCTTCGTACACCGAGATTCTTAAGTTTTCTGCCGCTCCTCGCACGAATTATATGATGCGCTCTGTCGATTAGGATAAAAATGTAACGATACAAAAAGCCGAGCTGAATAACCAGTATATTTGGAAATCCGAGCTTCTGCAGCCCGCAAAGCAAATTACCAAAACGTGTTGTCGAGACCAGCGCAATCAAAGCCATCATTGTAATAATAAACTTGCCTAAAATCGAAAAACATCGAAGCCAGCCGGCCGCAACCTCCCACAAGAAAGGGCCGAATGCTATCCTGACGATACTTCTGTCGTAAAATACGCTGCTGAACGCAAGCACTAAAACAAACGGGCTTACTATTAATATATGTTTGAAAACAAATCTTAAAGGGATGCCGGCCAAAACCAGTACGGCGAAAGGACCGACCGCATAACAAAACAATATGCTAACCGAGGTCCGCGGTAGAGAAATTACAACCGCGGTGAACAAAACCGTAACAATAAACTTCACCCTGCTGTCAAGCCGGTGGATAACAGAATCCTGATAAGCAAATTTATCTATATGCGCATGGTGCATATATAAGATTAAAAGTTATTGTGCTTCAAAGGCAAAGAAAATTTTAGACCCTTACCCTGCCTCCGGCTTTCTTTTCCTCAATAGATAAGCTGAAAGCCAGATAACAACCATCGTAACCGCTGCTCCTGTAACTCCTGCGAAACTTGTCCAGCCGCTCGATGACTCAATTTCTGCATTCAGCATCCCGAGTTCGCTGCCGCGTACCGTATAATCAGGCAGGGGGCTGTATTTCGACTGAAAATCATCCACAGCGGCGATTTTCGAATCCTTGTTTTCGACCGCCGGCTCGAATTCCGGCTCTTCCGGCCTTTCGGCATAGCTCCACTCCAGGCCGTCAGGAAATTCGGACGCCAAAAGAGAAAGACCTGCTCCAATTAGAACGGTAAATATTATAAATGTCACCATAACCATCTTTTTACTTAATCTCACCTTTCCCTGCAGCGCATCCTTAACTATATCAGGACGAACCTGCTGAAGATATGCAAGCACGGCAACCGTAAGCAGCCCCTCAACAACGCCGACCAAAAAGTGTACTCCCAGCATAGCTGTCAAAAAAGTCCCGAACGGCGCCACAAGTACACCGGATAGACCCACCTCTATACAAACAAGAGCTGCACCGGCTTCAACCGAAAGCACACATGCAATCATTGCACCAATGAATGCACTCACCGGGCTGAATCTGCCTGCCGTTGCCGCTTTATAAAGAAAATAACCGATATAAACCGGCACAAGGCCCATATTGATGATATTGCATCCCAATGCCAAAAGCCCGCCGTCCTGGAAAATAAGACACTGAACTATAACCACCGACGATATTACAATTGCACCAGGATGGGGACCAAGTATGATTGCCAGCAGTACCGCTCCAACCATATGTCCGCTTGTACCCGGCATCACCGGTAGCTGAATGTTTACCATCTGTGCAGCGAAAACAAATGCACCCAGAATGCCCATCAACGCCGTCTTTTCGGAGCTGACGGCCTCTCTAACCTTCCTGCAAACAAGGCCGAGCCCGCCGGCAGCTATAGCCAGTGCTCCCGCCGCAACCGGAACCGACAATAATTCATTAGCCATATGCATAATCTTTTTCCTTTTCTCTTTTTTGAAAAAAGTTTTTATCTTCCACAACTCATAATCAAAAAACTATAAGCACTCTGCCGCCTATAACTACAGCGTCACTTACGCTGTCACTTCCGCCGGGATTGGTAATATATTGAATGCTCGGACTAACCACAAGCCACGGTGCCACCTCTGCGCTGTAATATAGCTCCATCGCACTCTCGTAATCAGCCGTATAACTCGTTTTGGCTGCATCGCTGAAAAATCCCTGGCCGAATCCGAAGCCTAAAACATCCTCGTCTCTTCCTTTGAAAAGACCCTGGTATTGAAAACCGAGGCTCCAGAAGTTTGTGATGTCATTTGTCCTGCTCGGCCCGTAGCCGTACCTGAAAAATGCACCAAGCCCCTGTTCATCGTCAGGTTCTTTATTTTCTTTTTTCAGCATCTGGTCGAAACTGAGATAGAAACCAACATCATCGCGGTAGCTCTTACCTGCATCAGCCGCATCCGTATTTGCTTTCGGCTGTGCGTCATTCCATAAACCTACCCTGTATGTCCCCTCCAAAGGCCCATTTGCTGAATTAAACCTGGCGGTCAAACCACTTTCCAGAATATAAAAGAAGTAATCTTCACCGTGAAATGCCGTTCTGAACCCCGTCTCTCTGCTGTCAGCCTGTGCATCAGCTATACCGCCCATCAAATACAAGTCATCGTTGAGGTAA
>CAZMQF010000121.1:0-7914 GCA_964568365.1 uncultured Pirellulales bacterium
CAAGCCACATATAAAGGAAGAAAGCAGAAAAAAATACAACTCCGCCGATTCTCCAGCCAAAATCCCGGCTTAAAAACCTGTTCAAAGACCATTGCATTAATGTTGATTACCTCTTTTTATCCGCAAAAAACTCATATCACACAATTGCAAAAAAATCTTAATCATCATAATTCATCCTCATACAAAAAATTTATCACCTTATTATATGATACTACTAATGAATCAGGTATTCAACTTACAGCCTTAAAAAACCGCCAATTAAAAAATGTCAAACCGTTTTTATGTTGATTAAACTTACGATTTCGATTACTCTATATAAACACATCAAGGGATAGATATCAGCGTTCTTACAAGGTTAGCAGAGCAATAAAGGATATAAATATGAATTCAGTGCCGCCCATTTTGCTTTCATCAGTAATTTGTGACAGGGTTATATTTGATAAAATCACCGGCATGCCGAGCCTTATCAACATCATCCAGTCTATCAATGCTCCGAAGTACCCTATTCGTAATGTCCTTGTTTTCTTCTGCGAGCTGACAAACGGCCATGGCCCGACTCAAACAACAATTCGCCTTATCGGCTCTCAGGAAGACAAGGTACTATTCGAACAAAAAGGAAAGATTGAATTCAAGGACGTTCAGCAAATCGTCACCCTGGCAGTGAATCTTCAGGGCGTTGTTTTTCCTGAGCCGGGCGAGTACCGTTTTCAGCTTCTCACTGATAATCAGCTTGTCGGTGAAAGAAGAATCATATGCAGAAAAGTCCAATGGCCCGGCAAAAAAAACAGCGAAAATATTTGAAACTTAAGAACGACCATATCACCGTGCCTCATTATCTGAGCATAGATTCTTTTCAACTGGAAAAAAATATCATTTCTGGGATAATATATACACCTTTGTAATTACCATTGTATAAAAGAGTGACGAATGAATGATACGCAAAACAACGCAGGGTCTGAGGCAGAAAAGCAAATTCCTCTTCGTGTAACTTTGCTCGCCTCAAAACATACTCTGAGTGAATATTATATTCCCCTGCAGCGGCTGCTTGTCGGTTTAACCGACCGGTCAATCTGCTCAAACATCGTCTGTCCACCTGAGACTAATGTCGATTTAATCGTATCTCCGGGAGTGGAGATTATCAGGTACCCGTTTTATAAGCTGCCCCTTTTAGGCCGTTACAACAGAAATCTTCTCATAGAAGAGCTCAAGAATTTTAATCCTGCCGTTCTGCACTGCCTCGGCGAAGATGAGGCGGCACTCGCACGGCTGCTGGCGAAGCAATTAAATATCCCGTATCTGCTGACAATCCACAGCCTGCACAGAAGGTTCGCTCAAATCTCTCTATCTTTGAAAAGACTTGCACAAATCATCGTCCCCACAGAGAGTCTCGCAGCCGATATCGCCAAAATGTATCCGAGATTTTCAGGACGGGTAAAGCATATAAACATAGGGACATTTGTGCCGGAGACCACAGAATGTTTTAGCAAAAGTACGCAGCTACCCAACATCATAACCTTATGTCCCTTAAAGGAAGATTCAAAATTTTCAAATCTACTCAGTGCGGCAAGACATCTGGCAATTGAAGGACATGAGTTTATTCTGACTATCATAAGCAACAACAAAACAGAAAAGCAGCTCAGAGCCTTGATATCAGCTTTGGGATTGACTCAAAATGTGATTATTGTTCCAAGACTCGAGCCCTGGAGGAAACTCGTAGCTGCGGGTGATATCTTCGTACAAGTCTGGCCGAGCAGCTCATTCAATCTCATTTTACTGAAGGCAATGAGTGTAGGTACAGTTGTTGCAGCCTGTAAAGGAGGAATTGATGACTTTATAATCGAAGGTAAAACCGCCGTTGTCTTCAATCCTGACGATGAGTTGAGTATATATAATTGCTTGCGCGAACTGCTCAACAGCCGTGAAAAAGCGAGAAAAATCGCACGACAAGCTCAGCGGTACGTAAAACAAAACCACTCTGTCAGTAAAATGATTGACGAAACCTTGCAGCTATATAACGAAGCTGTCCAGTCGTACAACAACGCTTAATTGCAATTTTGGAGAGTCGTTCTAAGCCTTTCTTGGCTGAAAACAAGGTGTGATAAAGGCGAAAAAATAAAAATTTCCTGAATAAACCGTCTCTGCCGGACGACTTTTTTGCAGCCAATCAAAATAAAAAATTATATTAGGAGGCTGTAATATGGCTGAAAGCGAAAGTATTTTGCTGCAGCGCTTCGTCAAAAACAGCGATGCAGAGGCCTTTTCGGAAATAGTCAAACGTTACTCTGGCCTGGTTTATGGAGCCTGTTTACGAGTTCTCGGTAATAAAAGCAAGGCCGCTGACGCCACACAGGATACCTTTTTCCAGCTGCTTCGTAGTGCCGGCTCAATTTCCGGCTCGCTCGGCGGCTGGCTCTACAAGGCTGCAACGGGAAAAGCTATCGACCAGATAAGAAAAGATGCACGCCGAAAAAAGCACGAATCAAAATATGCTGACATAAAACAGCGTCAGGTAGAAAAGTGGGAGGACCTGTCCGCCTATGTGGACGAGGCCCTGTATGAGCTCGATGAGGCGAACCGGGATATTATCATCCAGCACTTCTTCGAAAACAAGTCAATGGGCGCTATCGCAGAGGAAAAGAAAATTTCCCAGCCGACCGTTTCACGCCGAATTGATTCGGCTGTAGCCCAGCTTCGAAGCAGGCTGCAACACAAAGGTTTAATAGTTGCGGTTGTCGCTCTCGGCTCATTGCTTTGGGAAAACGCCGCACAGGCCGCACCGGCAGCTGTAATAAAAGAGCTTGCAAAAATGGCTCTTGTTGGAACAGCGGGAAAAACCCCAGCCGCAACCACCGCAGCCGCTTCAACTGCAGAAACAACAGCAGCTACAGCAGCAACAACACAAGCTACAACAACCGCTACCGCTTTCGGAATCAAGGCCAAGATTATCACCGCAGTAACAATCGCAGCCGTCGGTATAGGAGGCGCAGTTACTTACAACAAACTCATCCGTCAAGATAATGTTGAAAAAGAAATTCAAACAGGCTCTGTCGAAGCAAACCGGTACGCCCAGCAACCGCCGCAATCTCCGCAGCAAAATGCCAAAGAAACAGTATTTATTGAACAGCCTGATGAAACTCTAACAAAACAAGCTGAAACTGAACAGCAAACAATAGAAGGCACTGCTGTAAGAACAGGAGGTTATGGCGGAGGCTATGGAGGCTATGGTATAGGCGGGACAGGAACAGGCGAAGAAAGCAAAATCGAGGTTGACCTCAGCAGTCCCGAGTCAACAATTCAAAGCTTTGCAAGAATTCTGGCAAGCGGCAATTACGACCGCCTGGCAGAATGCTTCACCCCGGACTCCGAAGATTTAGGCGATCTGATGAATATCCTCGAAACAGATGACCCAAAATTTGCCGAAGTCAAACAGGTTTTCACATCGCTCGGTGAGCCGATAGAAGTGACAGACATCCGCTCGGAAACCGGCATAGATGGAGTGGGTATTACCTGGATGTTTACCGTTACAAAACCCTTCCTCGTCGAAGGAAGACAACTCGTAGAAGGAGACCAGTTCGAGATGGACGCAACGGTTGTTGAAGTTAACGGCCGATGGCTCATTAAAGGAATATAAAATATATTAACTTTTTTCCGGGTGTAGTTATGAAAAAGGTAATCCCTGCCATAACTGCCGTTTTATTTCTATTTACACTTACCTTGCCAAAAACTACTGCAAAGCAAAACCGCAAGGAACAAATTCTGCATTTTCCGAAGGAATATTCACTCGGGGAGGTTTATATTCAGGAAAAAACCGCAAAGCGACAGATAGAAGATTTCCACTTCTGGATAAACGGAGCAGAGTGGCAGTTTTTATCACGAGCTATCGGTGATGTTGAAGTTCCAGCGGGAAAGCGGGTTCAGCTGCGGGTAAGCATGTCATTATATCGACAGCCGAAAAAACTTTCGGCACTGGAAAAAATCGGCAAAGATGACCTTTACTCTGTGATTATGCAGGCGGGATTAAACGCAGGAGAAAAGCCGACTAACCTTTGTGTGAAATATATATCACATCTTACCAGTTTAAGAGAACTTAATTTGAGCGGCGCAAGTGTGAATAGTCAAGGCCTCAAGTTCATCACGGGAATGCAGCAGCTGGAAGAATTATATGCACCGAAATTTGTTTATGAAGACGGGATGAAAGAATTAGTTAAGCTTTCGAATCTGAAGAGGCTGCATTTTACCGAAAGCAGGATTTCGGACGAAGATTTGAAATATTTAAGGGAACTGAGATTACTCCAAGAACTGAGTCTGAATAGTACGAAGGTGACAGATGAAGGTCTCAAATATCTGGCTGACTGTCCCAATCTTTATTATCTGTATATCTGGGGCGATTTTACAGACGAAGGATTAAAGAATTTAACAAGCCTTGCCGCTCTTAAGATAATAAGGGCACATTCTAATGATAATAAAATCAGTGATGAAGGATTGAGGTATGTTTCGCAAATCAAAACGCTTGAACGGTTCTGGGCCTACTGGATGGAAAACATTACCGACAAAGGCGTCGAACACATCGTTCAGCTTCCGAACTTAAAAATGCTGGATTTAGGACATGCGAAGCTTTCGAATAAGGCCTGTGAATTCTTAAAGCAGAATCAAAGTATAACTCATCTTTCCCTGCCTTTTCAGGGGATTGACGAAGAAGGTATTAAAAACTTGAGTGAGTTAAAAAAGCTCGAGACCCTTATGATTTGCTCCGCATCAAGCTCCCCGCTTACAGACCGGGCTTTGGAATATATAAGCAATATGACGAATTTGAAAGAACTTACGATATGCGGATTAAACTTTACCGACGAAGGAATAAAGAATTTAACGCGACTGCAAAACCTTGAAAATCTTTTAATCGGAGACGCACCAAAATTAACCAACAAGTGTCTTGAAGATATTGCTAAGCTCAAAAATATGCGGGACCTAGGACTGCCCCAAGACGCTAATCTAACAATAAGTGGTTTGAAATCCCTGAACAGTCTTGAGAATCTCGAAAGATTAGACTTATACCGCATACTGCAGGATAATACCGGTATGGACATATCAGGATTGAAAAACTTAAAAATTCTGGCTATAGGTTTAGATAATAAAGAGGACAACAGACTAAGGGATTCAGATTTGGCGTGTCTTTCACAACTAAAAAATCTGGAAGATTTATCAATTAGTACAGTCGGGATAGGTAATGAGGGATTGAAACATCTGCAAAACCTCACAAATATACACCGGTTGCAGTTACTGAATTCAAAAATTGATGATGAGGGATTGAGGTATTTGTCGCGTATGGAAAAGCTGGTTGATTTGTGGATAAGCGGAGCAGACTTTAGCGGCGAGGGTTTCAAATATTTACATAACTTAAAGCGAATCCAGAGACTTGAGATTCATTCATATAAAAGAGTTAACCAGCAGTACATCAATCGGTTAAGAAAAGAGCTGCCTGAGCTTAACAGGCTTATCATCAATTACAAACCTAAACCTATTTATCTAAAAGAAAATAAGGAAAAACTGAGGACTTAATGAATGAAGCTGTCAAGCTATCGGCCGATGGCTCATTAAAGGAATATAAAATATATTAACTTTTTTCCGGATGTAGTTATGAAAAAGGTAATCCCTGCCGTAACTGCCGTTTTATTTCTATTTACACTTAACTTGCCAAAAACCACCGCACAGCAAAACAGCAAGGAGCGAATCCTGCATTTTCCCAAAGATTATTCGCTGGGCCAGGTTTCTATTCTGAATGAAACCGCTGCCAGAAAAATCAAAGACTTCCATTTCTGGGTAGACGGCATAAATGAAAAATGGGAGTATCTGTGTACTGCGACGGGTGATATTACTATCCCGGCCGGAAAGCAAGTTCGATTGATTTTAAGCTCTTCTGCCTGGCAAAATCCCCGGAAGCTGTCAGAGCTCAAAACACTCGGACCCGACGATATTCACACTTTATTTATGAGCCCTTCTTACGCACAACCCGGCAGCCCAAAACCAAATGACAAATGTATGCCTTATATAGCTCATCTTACAGGCCTGAAAGTTCTTAACCTTGAAGATGCCGATATCACAAATAAGGGGCTGCAATATTTAACTGGAATGAAATCCCTTCAGATTCTTTACCCACCCCGGCTGAGTTCCGATGCGGGTATGGCCCAAATTGCCAAAATAAAAACCCTGAAAGCGCTTTATTTCAGGGATAACTACGTCTCCGACGACGGATTAAAATATCTTGCAAAACTCGAAAATCTCGAGGAGCTGGCGCTTGACGGAAAACGAATGACCAACGATGGTTTAAAGCATCTTGCAAACCTGCCGAAACTTCACTACTTATTGCTCCAGAGAAAATTTACCGATGACGGAATGCGATATCTTAAAGACATCCCCAATCTGAAGACTCTGGACGTCTACAGCTCAGAAAAGCTCACTGATGAAGGTCTCAAATCCATATCAGAAATCAAGCAGCTCGAAGTCCTTGGAGTTCACTGGATGGACCAGATTACCGACGAAGGAGTTGCCCATTTAACAAAGATGCCGAACTTAAAAAAGCTTGATATCGGCCATGCAAAACTTACTGATAAAGGCTGTGAAATCTTAAAACAATTCAAAACGCTCGATTATCTTCACCTGCCCAATATGGGCCTGACCGACGAAGGCCTCGCCCACATTTGTGAATTGGAAAACCTTAAATACATCTGGTCGTCGGGCTCGTCAATTTCACCTCTTACAGACAAAACTTTGGGAAACGTCAGAAAACTTGAGAAGCTCGAAATTCTTTGCATTGGCGGAACGGGTTTTACCGATAACGGCCTGAAAAATATTACAACCCTGAAAAAATTAAAACAGTTCTCGCTGTTTTGTGCACCTGAACTTACCAATAAAGGATTAGAAGAAATCGGAAAATTAACAAAGTTGGAAAAGCTGTCATTGCCGCGCAAAACGAAAATAACCATAGCAGGCCTGAAAAACTTAAATACATTAACCGGCCTTGAATTTCTCAACATAGACTCAGCAAGGCAGGACAATTCCTTTATGGACATCTCCAAACTGACAAACCTCGAAGACCTCACAATTGTATTGTATCACACAAGAACAGAAAAAGACAAGTTCAACGATAAAGATTTAGCCTGTCTTGCGAATTTGAAAAAACTGCGGCGTCTTTCGCTTTGCTCACCCGGCATAAGCGACGAGGGATTAAAGTATCTTTCGGGACTGACTAACCTTGAATTCCTGTATATCTCAGATTCCGAAATCACCGACGAAGGCCTAAAATACTGCAGTAATATGAACAGGTTATGGAGGCTTATGATTAACGGTGGACATTTCACTGAAAAAGCTTTCAATCATCTTATCAAACTTAAAAACACCGAATGGCTCGAATTGAAAACAGACGAATCCATCAGCCGAGCGGCTATCGCCAAACTCAGGCGTATGATGCCCCAGCTTACAAAATTAGATATACAAACAACGAACAGCCAATAAAAATACAGGCAAAACTGAGGACATAGTGAACAAAGCTGTAAAGTTGACGGCCGACGGCTCATTAAAGGAATAAAAAATATATTAACTTTTTTCCGGATGTAGTACAGACAGGCAACTATATAGGCTGAGCACTGATATCAGGTGCTCACATATCGTTGGGAATCATTGAAGAAATTAAAGGGGATAGACATGAATGGCATAGGTTTAAAAAATCATTTCGCGATTATGATCATTGTTGACCTAACAGCGGCTTGTGCCGGGGCTGAGAGCACACCGTCAGCGTCCAATCTATTGGATAGGTACACCCACGCGCTTGACTTAACCAAGTATTTTATTGACCATTATGAAGAAAGTCGCGATTATAGTTACCGACTCCAACCTAATAATCGAACATCCAGAGGAAAG
>CAZMQF010000122.1:0-7877 GCA_964568365.1 uncultured Pirellulales bacterium
TCTGATAGCATTACCGCAATACAGCCCTGAATCGACCTTGATTAATATTGATTTGCTTGAGATCTTGATAAGTCAGGTTAATCTGATAGCGAAACTTGTTGAGAAAAACAGCCTTTTGTATGAGCTCCAAATGAGACAGCATTCCGGCTCAGGTGTGCATAATCAAAACTGACAAAAATCAAGTAATGAGATAATTTCACATTTGGTGTTCAACTCTTCTTGACCATATTTTTATTCGGCGTCAATTTTCAAACCTTTTTAGGTGGTGATGGTCTTTGCATAAAAAGATGGAAAGTTTAGTTGAGTTTGCAGCTATAATCGTTATAATACAGTTCCCAGGTAAAACAGAAGATAAGTAATAAAAACAGGCACAGTTTTTTCTTAAGGATTTTGCGTTAATTGTAATTTAGGGTAACAAGTGAAGTTTCAAGTATTCAAAGACGGCAAATTGGCCAAAGATTTTAATTTAAGCGGCGCTTATGTTTTCGGCAGTGACGGCATAGCAATCCGCCGTGTTAAGATTGAGTTCAAAAACGGTATAATCGAATGCCAAAAGCCCCACCAGTCGACGTCCGGCTTGTCATTACTCTGGCTGGTGGATGGTTTCGGGACGATAATTCTGCCAACGACTTGTCTTCCTGAGCGCGATAGGCCGTATATTTTGAATGTAGAGATAGCCAGGGCGAGACTTATGCAGATTGTCACAAAGTGTGAAGACTGGGCTTATTTTGACGAGGTAAAAGGACTGACCCATATTTTAAGAGACGCGCAGGAGTTATTCATCCAGGCTATTGAGAATATCTCATCGCCGGCTGTTGCGTCGAAGAAAGCAGATGCATCACTTCGAAAGGCTATGATATTTTCAGAAAAGCTCGCTATTCAGCGTGCGGAGTCTTTATTTAACGCCAAAAGCATCAGTCATGGTTTCAGCAGGGGCTGCCTGGGTTGTCGAATAGATGCCGACCAGATACACAGCTCACAATATGTAGAGAAGCTTATGGAGTTGTTCGGCTTTGTGATGCTGCCGATAAGGTGGGCTGAGGTCGAGCAGAAAAAAGAAGTTTATGATTTTTCAAGTATCGATGCCTGCATTCAGGCTTTGAGCAAGAAGAAGCTTGCTATATGTGCAGGGCCGCTTATACATTTTTCCTGTGACTATCTTCCCGGCTGGTTGATGACAGGCAAGCCCGACTTCGAGAAAATACGTGAGAGCGCATATCAGTTCGTAACAAAAATGGTTGCCCGCTATGCAGACCGGATTCGTTCGTGGTCTGTTATCGGCGGCTTGAATCTGCACAATTACTTCGGCTTTAATTTCGAAGAGATTCTCGAAATGACGCGGGCGGTTATGATGGCCGTCAAAGCCGTCAGCAACAGGGTATTGAAGATAATAGAGATTAGCAACTGCTGGGGGG
This sequence comes from uncultured Pirellulales bacterium, assembly GCA_964568365.1. GTDB lineage: Bacteria > Planctomycetota > Phycisphaerae > Sedimentisphaerales > Anaerobacaceae > CAYLMG01. The sequence continues at coordinate 1,416 of CAZMQF010000122.1, forward strand.
AATACTATGCGACCGTGCCAAATACGATACCGCCGCTTGTGTATATTGATATGATACTGCAGAGCGGTATAAGCTTTGATGCATTCGGTTTGCAGATGCAGTTCGGCAAAAACGAGTCAGGGATGCAGGTGCGTGATATGATGGAGATATCCGCAAATTTAGATAGATTCGCCGCGGCGAGCAGAGCGATGTATATAACAGGAGTTGAGGTTCCCAGCGAGCCGTCGTCATCCAAGGACAGGGCACTTGCAGGACAATGGCATGGCCGATGGAACCAGACACTTCAGGCTCAATGGCTTGAGCAGTTTTATAAGATAGCACTCAGCAAGCCCTTTATTGACAGTATTGTGTATTCAAATCTTACAGACGCAGACAAATGCGATATCGAGCATAGCGGTTTATTGACGAAAGAGCTTGAAAGTAAGGAATCTTTCCTAAGGCTGAGAAAACTTCATAAGATTATCTTTACAAGATGAGATTATTAATATTAAGGTCAGACCTTATCAGGGGGCGGTAAACGATATATGTTGGATGAAGAGTTTGAGCGCACCGATTTAAGCAAGGCGGCAGGATTTGATATTGCATTTTTGATTGCAGTTATTTTTTGCGTGCTCCTGGGTATTGTGTTTGCTATTTTCCTTTTTGATACCGGTGCCGACGGTATGGCAGAGCTTGACGGGCGGATAAATCCAAACATTGCCGAACAGACTGCATTGGAAGCACTGCCCGGTATAGGTCCTTCAAAAGCGGCTGCTATAGTTTCTTTCAGGCAGCAGTTTGCAGCAGAGCCAAACAAGGCTACCTTTAGAAAAGCCGATGATTTGCAGAAGGTTAATGGAATCGGTGAAAAGACAGCTGAAAATATAAAACCATTTCTAAAGTTTGAATAAGTATTCTGTGTCGGATAGAAGCTGGAATTATGAAGAAAAGTCTCTTAATAACTTTACTTTGCGCAGTTATCTTATTAAGCGGCTGCTCATATTCCCGGAATCTAAAGGTTTTAACGCGGCAGCAGGCGACAGAAGACCTCGATTATCTGGTTGAAAGCGTTGAGACCATAAGCTACAAACCTTTCAGCAGGGTGACAAGGGAAGACTTTGATTATTGTGTCGATAGAATAAAATCAGGTTTTAGCGAACAGGTCAGCCGAAAAGGTTTGTCAACTTCAATAATGGAATTGCTTGCTATGCTCAGAGACGACCACACCAATCTCGGCTCTTTCCCTGATTTTATAGAGTATGTCAAATCAGGAGGAAAAGTTTTACCGCTTCAATTGATGTATAAAGACGGCGATTTTATTATTATGAACGTTGAGGATGTCAATGAGCTGGGTGCATTGAAGACGGATGTCAGGCTTGTTGAAATTGATGATAAGCCGCTAAATTCTTTTATCGAGCATTATCGTAAATACGTCTCTGCAAAAACAGATTATTTCAAAGATATAATTATCGCAATGCGCTTTGCAATGTACCTGTGGTATTTCGAGGAACATCGTGACAGTTTCAAAATTAAAATGGAGGACGAGCAAGGCCTGTCTCATACAAAAATGGTGGAAGCCGTTAGCGCGGATATAGAGATTAAAAGAAAAAAGCCCAGAGCCAAAAATATGTTTGCTTATCAATTTTATAAAAGCAACAGCGTATGTTTTTTCAGGGCATTGTCCTTTAATTCGTTAAATGAGGATTTAACGGAAAATATATGGGTTCGCAAAAGATTGATAAAAATACTCAACAATCTTACATCTGATATGAAAAAGAGAAAAAGTTCAATACTAATTGTGGATATTCGCAATAACGGCGGCGGTGATACTTATTACGGCGTAGAATTATTAAAAAGAACATCGAGCAGGTCTTTCAAAAAGCCTCGAAGGCATATACGCAATTCAAGAGCAGCCAGAAAAGCTTACATAATTAACGGATTGGAGAAAAACCGGATACCGGCTTTTCTTCATTTGGAAAATATCATCGATTTTAATTTGTATGGTTTGAAAGCAAAAGATTTTGAAATAGAAGGGCAATACTGGTACAGCAAACAGAAAGTAGTCGAGCCTTTAGCTGACGGATGGACGGGTAAGCTCGTTGTTCTGGTTAACGGCCTGACAGGCTCGGCTGCAGTGGAGTTTGCAAGTATTGTAAAGGATAACCAGCTCGGAATTATTGTCGGCAAAGAGACAGGCGGAAGGGCAAGTTTTTATGGAGGTTCAGCCCCTTTAATTTTGACCAACAGCGGATTGATATGTTATTTATCTACTGAAAGAGTTACACGGCCGGGCGGCTTCGACGACGGAAGAGGTGTATTGCCCGATTTTGAGCTCGATGTAACATTAGAGGATGATGTTTTGGTTGAAAAAATATACAATCATATTATGATAGAACCACCAAATTGATAACTTTGTAAAAGGTCGCTGACGTTTTATGGAAGAATGGCCGGTTAGTAAATCTCTTGGACAATGCTGCGGAACGGGAAGAGCCATACAGGCAGGTGAAGAATATTTCGCAGCTCTGGTCGAGACTGAAGACGGTTTGCAGAGGCGGGATTTTTGTCTCGATTACTGGCAGCAAAACAAGCCTGCAGTTTTCTGCTTCTGGAAAAGCCGATTGCCCCGCCCGGATGAAAAGAGACAAATATTTATTGATGACGATATGCTGTTCGCTTTCTTTGAACGCCTTGCAACAGAGACCGAACAGGAAAGGTTGAACTTTAGATTTGTACTGGCTTTAATTCTGATGAGAAAGAGAAAGCTCAAATATGATTCATCTCACAGCGAGGATGAAAAAGAGATATGGCGATTGCGTGTGGTCGGCAGCGGTGAGTTTGTTGAAGTAGTCAATACTCATCTGGACCAGGAGCAGATTGAGCAGCTGTCGTCACAATTGGGGCAAATTCTGCAGGCCGATTTGTAATTGAATCTCGTGTTTCGGCGGTTAATTTTTTAATGATACGAGTGAACCTTATAATTTTGTTATTGATGATTGTTTCTTTTGCCGGCTGTGCACCGCCGCCGGCCAGGCCGAAGAAGATTTGTCCGGGCAAACAATCGGTGGCCGAGGCTTTACAGACTCTTTCTTCTCAGGCAGAGCAAATTAAATCTTTCAAGGCGAACGGCCAGTGCTTTGCCAGGTTTTATGACGACAACGGCAAAAGGAAAAAGGAAGAGTTTACAATCAAGCTCTGGTTAAATCCGGAAAGTGATATTCGCTTGTTTGGCGACATCGCCTTCAATGCCAGAGGCCTCGATATAGGCTCAAATAAGGACGAATTCTGGGTCAGCGCAAAGCCAAAGGAGATAGGAAACAGTTTTTACTGGGGCAAATGGGACCAGCAGACAGACAAAACACTGCTGATGCTGGGCCCGAAACTCTTACTTGAGGCCCTGGGTATTGTTGATTACAGCGAGCAGCAGGAATGGTCATTTTCCAATGAGAAAGGCTTCGATGTCATTACAAAACAAGTTGGAGAAAAAGCAGTAAAAAAGGTATACATATCAACCTGTGATTACAGAACAGCAAAGATTGAATATTTCGATGATGAAAATAAAACGGCAGCAGTTCTGGAGTTGGCAAAATATAAGGCTTTCTTTGATGACGTTGTAATTCCGAGGGAGCTCAAGATAACAATTGCCGGCACAGAGGGAAAAGACGATAGTTTCAGGATTGTGTTGAAGAAGTTACAGCCGTTCGAGTTCACCGAAGAGAAACGGGCTGTATTTTTCAGCCGGCCGAAGCAGCCAAAGGGCTTTAAGCATATTTACAAAATCGTCAACGGTGAGTTAATCGAGCAGCAGTAAATGGTTTTTAACGGAGAAAGGCTATGGCGAGAAAAAGATTAAAAGAGAGAATATACGAAGGACTATTTCTGCTCGACGGTGCTATGGGTTCGCTTTTACTCGCTCGGGGTATTAAAGCTGGCAGGGCTCTTGTTTATGCAAACATAGACTCCGCAAAAATTTTGTTTGATATCCACAGCGCTTACTTTCAGGCCGGTAGCGATGCCGTTATCACCAATACCTTCGGCGCCAACGAATTTTCGCTCAGCCGTTATAAGCTCGCTGACAAGATCGTTGAAATTAATAAGGCTGGTGCAAAAATCGCTCGTGACGCCGCCGGACAAGACAGGTATGTACTGGGTGACATCGGTCCCAGCGGTGAATTCCTTGAGCCGATAGGAAACATAAAGCCCGAAGAGCTAATCGCTGCTTATAGCAAGCAGGCTGAGGCTCTGCTGATAGGGGGCGTGGACGGTTTCATAATTGAGACTATGAGCGCTGTTGATGAAATTTCAGCGGTAATTCAGGCGGTACGGTCGGTTTGCGGAAAACTGCCGGTTTTTGCGTCAATGGCATTTGACAAGATTAGCGATGGTTTCAGGACCTCGATGGGCGTGGATGTATCGACAGCCGTTTCGGCTATGCTCGAAGCCGGTGCTGATGCGGTCGGCTTTAACTGCGGCACCGTTTCGCTCGGTGATTACGAAATTCTGGCGAGAGAATATGTCGCAGTTGCAAGGGCACTTAAAGAAGATATACCGATTTATGCAGAACCCAATGCCGGTGAGCCGGAGCTCGATTCCGGCAGGGCCGTTTATCGTATCCTGCCGGAAGATTTTGCTCTGACTATTGAAGAGATTTATTCTGCCGGCGTACATATAATCGGCGGCTGCTGCGGTACAGGGCCTGAACATATCAAAGCGATAGCTGAGCTTTTAAGACAACGAAAAAAGCAACTTTAAGAGCCCTTTGCTTTCTGTTGGTAGTGTAAATACCACCACTTTATTTTCTAAAATAGCTGCAAAGTTTTATTTTTTAAAGGGCCTATGGCCGGTTTAGTTTTCTTGACTTTTCTGTCGTTTGGGATTATTCTAATTGATGTTAAAATTGAAGCCAATATTCAGTAGAGGACGGCGATAAACCTATGAAGGAGCCAAAGTTGACTGAGGAGCGGTTCGAGGATATGCGTATCCTCGATGAGCTTAAGAATTCATATCTGAACTACGCGATGAGCGTGATTGTTTCTCGTGCTCTGCCTGACGTTCGCGATGGTTTAAAACCTTCACAGAGGCGTATTCTCGTAGCGATGAATGATTTGAATCTCGCCCCGAGGAGCAAGCACAGAAAGTGCGCCAAGATTGTCGGCGACACAGGTGGTAACTACCATCCTCACGGTGACCAGGCGACCTACGGAACACTGGTACGTCTGGGTCAGTCGTGGAATATGAGATATACGCTTGTGGACCCACAGGGCAATTTCGGCAGTATAGATAACGACCCGCCTGCAGCGATGAGATATACCGAAGCAAGGATGACTTCCGCGGCAATGGATATGCTCGACGACCTGAAATACGATACCGTCGATTTCGTACCTAACTATGATGAGACAAGGACTGAGCCCGTCGTTTTGCCGTCGAAGTTTCCAAGTCTTCTTGTGAACGGCTCGACAGGAATTGCGGTTGGTATGGCGACGAACATACCGCCTCATAACATAGGTGAAATTTGTGATGCGCTGCTTTTGGTTATTAATGACACTGCCTGTGGCTTCAAGGATATTATGAAGGTTCTCCCCGGCCCTGATTTTCCCACCGGTGCGAATATTTGCGGCAAAAAGGGCATTATTGATGCCTACACGACCGGCAGGGGACATCTTACGATTCGCTCTGAGACTAAGATTGAGAGCAGCAAGCGCGGTAAAGAAAGGATTGTAATCACAGAAATCCCTTATATGGTAGTCAAGACGACGATTGTTTCCAAGATTGCCGACTGCGTTCGTAACAATCAAATATCCGAGATTGCCGACGTGCGTGATGAGTCCGACCGTCACGGCCTGCGTATAGTTGTTGAGCTGAAAAAAGACGCTGATGCACAGGTAGCTTTGAATAAGCTGTATCGTTATACACCCCTGCAGTCAACATTTGCGATAGCAAGTATAGCGCTGGTGAATAACCGTCCTGAGATATTAAATATCAAACAGATGCTCAGCCTTTTTATTGAGCATCGCAAAATTGTCGTTCGTCGTCGCAGCAGCTTCTTGCTCAAAAGATGCCGTAACAGGGCACACATTCTTGAAGGCCTGATACTTGCCGTAAGTGACATTGATGAGATTATAGAGATAATCAAGAAATCACCCGACGCTCCGACGGCAAAGCTGAACTTGATGAAAAAACCGCTGCTGTTGGAACAGACGGCGACACTCAGGAAGATTTTACCAAAGGCTTTTATTAAGGAAAAAAGTAAATCAAAACATTATTTAACCGGACCGCAGGCCGATGCCATATTAACGATGCAGCTTCAGAGACTCACAGGCCTTGAGATGGAAAAGCTCGCCAAAGAGTACGTCGGCCTTGTCGAGCAAATAGAAGGTTTTGAGGCGATGCTGGCCAATGAGCGGATTTTGATGGATGTGATTCGCGAAGATATATACGAGATAAAGGAGAGATACAACGACAAGCGGCGAACGAGAATTGTGGGCT
>CAZMQF010000123.1:0-7667 GCA_964568365.1 uncultured Pirellulales bacterium
ATTGTATTGGCTGTTCTGATTTTTCAGAACAACCTAATGCCCGCATCCACATATTCACTTTTCAAAGAACGTATAAAAATATCGAATATCCAACAAGGAATGTTGAATATCGAAGTATTTTCTTCTCATTGCCCTTCGACTCGTCCTTATTGGACTCGCTCAGGGCATTTTTCATTTTTCGCTGTCTGCGAAAAAGGAAAAATGGAGACGATGGGACTCGAACCCACGACTTCCGGCTTGCAAAGCCGGCGCTCTCCCAGCTGAGCTACGTCCCCGGAGCCCGCTTCGCGGGAAATACGAAGCACTAAATCCGAAATTCGAAACCGTTTCGGATTTCGATATTCGAATTTCTTATTTCCTTTGGCCATTGGCCAAAGGAAAATGGGCCCGGGAAGAGTCGAACTTCCGACCTCACGCTTATCAGGCGTGCGCTCTAACCAGCTGAGCTACGAGCCCAAAGCCCGCTGACGCGGGAAATTCGAAACAAATCAGCAGAAGCTACATACTATAGACATCGACAAAGGGCTCGTAATTTTATATATAAACTTAAAAAAGAGCAATAAAAAAAACCGCTGCATAAACTACCAGCGGTTTGTCGTCTGTACCAGCAATGATTTACCGGCAGTTTAATGCAAGCAAAAACGTATTAGTAAAATCTCTTTCAATTCCCTACCTAACCTTTTAATACCAGGACAGCCACATTAGGACTGCCATCTAACCTTTCGATTTTATTATGATATCGGCAAGTAGTCAAGGGTTTTTCAAAAAATTTTTTAATTTCCCTGCTAATGATACGTTTTTTGGTTAACTTTGTTCAAAGGGTTTCAGAACAAGACATCTATGGAAACCGGGATTTGACTTTTTTAGCTAAAACCGCCAGATTACCACAGGGAGATACCGCAAAACGTACCTTTTAGAAAAAAGCCTGCTTCAGGTAGATAAATACGTGCAAAGTAATCGATATTTGTTATAAAAGGACAGATGAAAGGCTTTTGATTGACTCAATTCGAGCTTATTGGCAGAAATGCAATTTGTCGGCTAACAAACAAAGGGACTGCAAATGATTAATATTATTGAAAAAAACAAACGGCTATGGATGTTTTATTGCACAGCTCTGCAGGTTCTTGGATGGATTCTTCTTTGTATAGGTGGTATTGGTTTTGTAATGCTGCTTTTAGAATATATTCAAACAGGAGGCGAGGTTACCTTTAAGGGGGAATTTCGTGCGTTTAAGCGCTCGTACAACCTCTTCGTAAACATTGGGCTGGTGTCGTTAGGCTTCTCTCAACTCGTCAGGTATCTTTGTGGAAACGATAACAAAATGGGGCCTCTTCTGCGTTATGGCGACAAAATTTTCTACCTTTATGCAATTCTTACAGTTTTGCAAGTGGGTATCTGGATTTGGCTTTCTACCGGCCGGATGGGTAGTAATACATCTGTCCTTCAGCATCAGGCACATTCCTTTCCGCATCAGGTAGATTATATTACAATGTATACGTCAAAGGCGGCCAATGGTTTGCATTGGTTTATTTTCTTTCTGCCAACATTGTTATTCAAAGGCGCAAAAGTTATCATATTAGTCGGCCTGGGAAAATTTTTGAAACAACTTATTCCTATAATAAAAAACTCAAAGCAAACTTCAGATATCAAAGCTGCAGTATAAGATGCCGGCTAATCGCGGCAAGAGTGGTACAGACCAAAAACAGCCCTTCAGAAAAGCAAGATAAACAGAAAATTCCGTGCTTGCAGCATTATGCAATTAATAGTAGAATGTTTTTGTTAGAGGCGGCCCATATTCTATGGTATTAAGGGTAATAAGGAATATGAAAAGGCGCCAGAAAAAAGCAAAGAATCTGGTCGTTAGAGGCGGCTTTACCTTGATGGAGTTGTTAGTCGTCATATCGATTATATCGCTTCTGATGTCAATTATGCTGCCGGGGCTAAACAAATCCAGAGAACAAGCTCAGCGTGTGGTCTGCGGGTCCAATATGAGACAGCTGACCCTGTGCTGGACGATATACGCCTATGAAAACGATGACAGGCTCTGCTCGGCAGATACAGGCTTCAATTTTTTCGGTGAGGGCAACTGGGTCGCCGACGGGCCGGTGGACCTGCCGGGAAATTTCATCGGCGGCACTGAACAGGCTATCAAAGACGGAGTACTATCCAAATGCACTCAAACAGCCGACCTGTACAAATGCCGCACAGACTCAAGCTACCGGCTGAGAAGCTATTCGATATCAAGAGCTATGAACGGCAAGACGTGCAACTGCGAACACGATAATATCAATCCCTATAGAACGTGGACGTCGATTACAAGCCCAACGACAAAAATGGTCTTCGTCGATACAACAGCACAAACCGAATGGATGGAAGGCTCATTTTGCCCTGTAGAAGATATTACAGCGGTAAACCCGGTGTGGTATCAGAGCGTATCGCTTACAAGCGGGCTGATAAGCAGAAGCATAACAGCAAGACACGGTGAAGGCTTCAATATTTCCTTCGCTGATATGCACTACGGATATTTTAAGTTTAAAGACGGCAGAACAGTGGAGCTGGCAGAATTTCAGATAAGTTGTGCTGAAGCTTCGGGTAATAATCGCGACCTGGAGCGAATTGTAGAATTAATCGGAGGACTGCAGTGAAAAATAAACGAGCTAATAATGCGTTACAGCAAATGCACAGACCTTGCGGAGCGGGGTAAAGATGGTTGATTGGAAATCGATTAAGTACGACATACAGGAGCGCCTGAAGGATTTAGCCGTTCGCAAATGGATAAACAGGAATCGGCGAGCTGTCATAATAATTACCAATGTATCCGTAATCATCTTTATCATTGTCATTATCAGTTTGCTGAGGTCTAATGAGACGGTACAAGAAAGTAATCCCAAATTAGAATGGTACTACGACCTGAATACGGGCGAGCTTTTTCCTGCTAAAGCAGGTCGGATGCCTCCTATTGCAGCTCCTTCCGGGCCGCTGCCTGACGGCCGGCCGGCAGGTGTCAGGGCTTACGTGTTCAGCTATGTGGCCGAGCCAAACGATTCAGAGCGGTTCATCGGTTTCCTCGAAACCAAAGACCCAAACTACATCGACGACGGCAGAAGCCGTCCAAGATACGGAGAAGGGATGCTCATAAAAAGAGTGAAAGACAAACAATGGTTCCCTTCGGTCAGCCGGCAAGGCAGAGGCATTTTTCAACAGGTCATAACACCGAACGAAAAGGACGAAGTACCCTACTACTGCCCTCCTAAATAAAGCATTAGAGAATTGCGTTGTCGGTTGCCGGTCGTTCACCAGGACTTATGGGCTGTGAGTTAAGGGTTTGTACATTTTTTTTCGTTGCTCATCTTCTTAGAAAGAAGCTGCCGGGCTGCTGTTTTATTACGCCTTTAAGCTGAAGTGAAATAAGCGATGAACTGATATTTGCAGCGAGCAAACCTGTCTGTGCGATTATCTGCTCTATATGTAACGGCTCGTCATTGAGGCAATGGTAAACTGCTTTTTCATTGGTGCTGAGATTCAATTGCTCGATGTCAAATAAATTCGGCTCTATTCTTTGAGATGCTCTTTCGGCTGCTGCTGTGGTATGCTCTGAGAGCTGCCGGCCGACGTAGCCCAGGGCTTCTGTAATATCCGTCAGCGAGTCTATCAGTTTTGCACCCTCTTTTATTAACTGGTGTGTCCCTCTGCTTAAGGGTGAATCGATTTTGCCGGGGACAGCTAAAACGTCTCTGTTATAGTCGAGTGCGTATTTCGCAGTAATCAGTGCCCCTGAATTAAAACCAGCCTCAACCACTATGGTACCGAGGGCAAGGCCGGCTATTATTCGATTGCGGGCGGGGAAATTTTCACTTCTGGGCTCGAACTGCAAAGGCAATTCACTAATACAGGCGCCCGACTCGGCGATTCTATGGAAAAGCTTTTCATTTTCCGGCGGAAATATGTGCGCCAGACCGCAGCCCTGGACGGCAATAGTGCGTCCGGCGGCAGAGAGTGCTCCGTAATGGGCGTCACTGTCGATTCCCCTGGCCATTCCGGAACAAATTGTAAAACCGGCAGAAGCGAGCAGATGAGCAAACCTCGCAGCCTGCTCGCGGCCGTAAGCACTGCAGAGTCTCGAACCTACTATCGAAATAGCTAAATTGTCAGCTTTTGTCAGGCTGCCTTTGATGTAGAGTACGGGCGGCGGGTCGTAAATCTTTTTTAGTACCGGCGGATAGCGATTGTCTCTAAGGTTGATTATCCAGACGCCGAGTCCGGCTGCCAGGTTCAGTTCTGCTTTTGTATCGAATTTGTTCCGGGTGGCGGCAATTGTTTCAGCGGTTTTCGGGCCGATGCCGTCTATTTTTTCAAGCTGGGCTGCTGAAGCGCCGAGTGCTTTGTCGGCTGAGCCGAAATGATTGAGAAGTTTTACGAATGTCACGGGGCCGATGCCGTCGGCACGGATTAGTTTTAGCCAATTTTCGATGTCAGCAGAGTTTGGAGGAATTTCAGCCACAATAAATCTCGCAAAAAAACTGTGCCTGAAATTTAGCTTCTGAGCCGGATATGTCAAGAAAAAAAAATTTTGCACCAACCCCGCCAACGGGTGGCGGTGCTAAATGAAAATGGCGACAAATCGGGGTGATAGGATTCGAACCTACGGCCTCCTGCTCCCAAAGCAGGCGCTCTAAGCCAAGCTGAGCTACACCCCGTATAAAAAGCTGCTCAAGCTTCGGATTCTACTGAAAAATAATCAGATATGCAATAAAATCCTGCCGATGTTTAATAGTAAAAGCAGTTAGAGAGGCGGTTTTTAAGGGCCAGGCTTAGAAAGGCAACAAAAAAATGACTTGCAAAACGGCTGGTATTAAAGTATAATTCTGGTTGTAAAAACATATTTGAAAAAATAATAAAAGCAGACAAATAGCCTGCAGGAGGACTTAACATTATGGCGGGTATGTTTTATTCATTACAGGAAGTCGCTCAAAAGCTCAATAAGACAGAAGAAGAAATAAATGAGCTGGTCAAAACGGGTAAAATAAGAGAGTTTCGAGACGGCGGCAGCGTACTTTTCAAGATAGAAGAAGTCGAGTCTTTAATGTCGGAGACAGCCATCATGCCGACAGAGCAGATTGAGATTGAGCCGGCAAAGACAAAGGCGGCTGAGGTGGAAGCAAAACCTGAAGAAACCGGCCAGGAGCCCAAGGCAGAGGAAGTGAAAATCGACGAGAAGTCGTTCGAGACGAAAGAAGCAAAACCTGAGGAGGAAAAAGCAGCTAAGCCTGAAGAAGAAAAAACAGCAAAGCCTGAGGAGGAAGAGGAAAGCATCAACCTGGCTGAGGACACTAATGCACAGGAGGATTTGATAAGTTCCGACACGGCGATAATCGGGGAAGAGACAGGTCTCGATGCAAAAGGTACAGACCTTGATAACCTGGAAGAGCTGATGGTGGATACCTCCGAAGGAGCATCAGGTACGCCGCTGGGTGAAGGAGAAGAGGATTTAAGCTTGGATACATTCGGCAGCGGCGGACTGCTGGACGTCTCGCTTCAGGCAGATGATACTTCTTTAGGCGGTATCCTGGACGAAATTTATACCTCAGAGGGTGAGGCTGAAACGCCGGTTGCAGCGACAGCGCCGGAAATGGAAGCAGCAGCCGAAGAGATGCTTGCCGAAGAGACACAAACCCCTATGGAGCCGGCTGCGATAATGCCGATGGCTGCTGAGGCGGCACCGGATACTATGAGCAATGCCTTCGGAATACTGCTGATTGTTCCGCTTCTGATTGTTTTTTACACAGTCGTAATGGCGATTCTGGGTTTCAACGACACTGTGCCGGCAGCGCTGCAAAATCTACTTAAGAACGGCCCGTACGGTGTACACATCATCTGGTACGTTATGGCTGCTGCCGCCGTGGTCGGCGGTTTGATAATCGGCGGAGCAGCTGCGATGAGCGGGACAGGAACCAAAGCGGCTAAGAAGCCGAAAGCAAAAGCAGCGAAGAAACCAAAACCTAAAAAGCCTAAAAAAGAGAAAAAGCCAAAAAAGTAAGACTCAAGGGAAAAATTCGAAATCCGAATTTCTAAACTCGAAACAAATTCGAATTACCAAAACTCTAATTATCAAAACGAATTCCAACCAAGAATCTTCACGAAAAGACACTAATTCATCTAATCGCTGATTTCGCTGATTATTTAACTGCAAAAAGTTTAACCACGAATTTACACGAAATAACACCAATTATTTAACCGCGGATTACGCAGATTTCACGGAAAATATTAGCTACGAAAAGACACAAAAAATCTGACACGGATTTACATTGGATTAACACTGTCGTTTAAAAATTACTTCTAAAAAATTTATTGCTGTTTTGTCGGGAAAGGATATAATAACAATTCAAATAGTACCGATATCGAAAAAAAGATTAACCACGGATATCTAAGGCATAAATTTCGGGGATTTACCCGCCAAAAGGCGAGCCGCAGGCCTCGCGGTCTTCGAGCCGAGGGGTCTCGCCATAGGCAGACACGGATTTAATTGAAATAAAAAGAAAAAATTTTGCTGTTGAAAAAGGATAGGGATTGGGTAGAATTGTAACCACAGATTAACAAAAGTTATTTTTGACACGGATTTACACGGAAAATCTTAAGCCACAGAGGGCACAGAGATTATGAATTCTGCTTTCGTCAAGACCGTGGGAATGCCTAAAAATAGTTACTGGTAGAAGATTATGTTCAATACAGATTTACCTATAACATCTAAAAAACAAGATAAACTTGGACGAGCATCATTCGCCGAAAATATTGCGAAAGCTATTTTAGAATACGAAGATAATGAAAGCTTAGTTCTTGGATTATATGGTGCTTGGGGTTATGGTAAAACCTCTATAATTAATATGGTTGTCGAGAGCATTTCAGATTCTGACAATCAAACTACGCCAATCATTTGTAAGTTTAATCCGTGGAACTATTCAGACCAGAATCAGTTAATCAGACAATTTTTCAAGCATCTCTCTTTAGTGCTGGGAAGAAAAGATAAATCTAAAGATCTTAAAAATGCATCTAAACGTTTGGCTCTGTACGCTAAGCTTATCGAACCCTTACAGTATTTACCTCCAATTACATTACCAGCTATTTTCCTTAAGAATATCTTGGATTTTTTGTCTAATTTATTTCGCATGAAAAGTGCGAAAAATTTAGAAGAATTGAAGTCAGAACTTAATGTATTGCTTGTGAAACAAGATGAAAAAGTCGTCGTAATAATAGACGATATCGACAGGCTAAACAAAACGGAAATACGCCAAATCTTTCAATTAGTAAAATCTTTAGGTGATTTCAAAAACACTATTTATTTTCTTACCTTCGATAAAGATGTTGTAGTCGAGGCACTATCAGATGTTCAAAAGGGAGATGGCTATGATTACTTAGCAAAAATTGTTCAAGTTCCTTTTGCAATTCCATCAGTTTCTATAACGAAAGTCCAAAGTATTTTATTGGGCTCTTTGGATGACATTATAAAAGATCTTCCCGAAGAAAGATGGGATCAACAGTATTGGACAAATACATTCTTCAGGGGTATCCGTTTATTTTTTAAAAGCATTCGAGATGTCAATCGTTTTATAAATATTTTCAATCTCAAGTATTATCTCCTGAAATGGGACGTTAATATCATTGACCTCATT
>CAZMQF010000124.1:0-7638 GCA_964568365.1 uncultured Pirellulales bacterium
TATCTTTTGAGGTCGATTGGGCAGCTCTGATTAACAAGGCAATTGAAACAAAACCGGAAGAGGCGGGAGCTGTTGAACGTGCACGGAAGCTTTTGTTATCGGGCCAGCTTGACAGTGTGGATAATGCTCACCGGGCGGCAAAAAACATAGTTGATTGCGGCATATGAGTTGTTGAGGAAAATTATTGGAAATCATATTTTGGACTAAGGAAGGTCATTACAAAATTAAACGGATTTGAGAAACAGGCGAGGAAGCATTCAGGTGTTAACGAGCAGACTGAGTCCTCGCCATTTTTATTTTAGCCTCTTTTTTGATTAAGATTGCGATGGGGGATAAAAAGATGTCCAGTGACTCGGCTGACAGAGTGGACGAAAGTTCAATTGGGGCTAAATTTAAAAAGCTCTGGTTTTATTATATATTTCAGAGTTTTCTGGCCGTTATTGCAATTTTTATCCTTGTCTTTTTGTTAGGGAATGAAAGAGTAGTCTTAATCAGCGCGATGGGGGCAACGGCTTTTATAGTTTTTGCGATGCCGCAGGTAGTCTCTGCCAAAACCAGGAATGTGGTCGGCGGCCATCTAGTGGGTATAGGTTCGGCGGCTTTGTTTTACTTTTTCGACATGCCGTTATACATAAGTTATCCTTTGGCAGCGGGGGTGTCGATTTTCATTATGGTTGCTCTTGACGTAGAACATCCACCTGCTGTCGGAACGGCATTAGCAGTTGTAATCAATGGAATGACACCGGATGTTTTTGTTACGGTAATGCTAAGTGCACTGGTGCTTTCGCAAATACGTTATTATCTGAGGCGATATCTGAAAGATTTGGTGTGAGCCTTTGTATGGGTTACTTTTTAGAAAAACAGGTCCAGCAGTTTTCCGGCGTGACTGTTATCGTAATTTACCTTTACCGTGCCTGAACGATTTGTATAGGTGAGCATTTCGGACCTGAAAGGTTTGGGAAAGTTACTAACAATGAGATTATATTCGGTAAAGATTTTACCGTTGGAAATATTTCTGTTGCCTTGAACAGCAGATGCAATTACACGACATTGGATTTTTTTGAACATCTCTAAAATATAATACCCCCAGACACTTGCTTTCTATTATGATAGCAGAATCGAAGAGATAAGTCAATATGCATATAATTGTCTTTTGGTTATCTGGTGGTTTTTGAAGTTAGAATTTTTATATTATGGGGTGTAGGGGAAAATTTTTTCTTTGCCGAGCTGAGCAATTACAATAGAATAGTTTCGTTTCGCGGCTATCTTATGATTTCTTGAGGGTTTTACAGATGCAGATTATTGCACAATGTCCCCGATGCGGCAGCGGCTGGCTGCTTGATGAAGAAGCTGCAGACAAGAGGCTGCGCTGTAAAAGATGTCATAATATGTTCACGGTACCGAGTCTGGAAGAGGTGCCGAAGGCGGTTAAGATTATCAAGCAGTCTAAAGGTACAATTTATGTTGACCAGAACGGCAAGACCTATGGTTAAAGGTTTTTATTGATATTTTTTGATTTGCTTTCAGCGGCCAATAGTGTTTTCCTGGAGCTGCCTACGTTCGCTGTTTTTGATGTTATTCGGATTTTGAAGATTCGACATTGTTTTGTCCCATATTTTTACACGGTTTCGGCCGGCCCGTTTCGCTTCGTAAAGTGCCAGGTCGGCTCTTTGCATTAGCTGCCTGCCTGAATCTTCATCCTGTGGCAGTTTTTCGGCTACACCGCAACTAACAGTTATGTGGTTGTTGTTTTCGATTTGCTGCACTTTAGTCCTGAGTCTTTCCATTACTTTGGCGGCATCTGAGGCTGTTGTTTCAGGCATAATTATTACGAATTCATCGCCCCCGTAGCGGGCCATTATGTCTATCGTTCTTTTATTTTTGTTCATACAGTCGGCCACTTTTTTGAGGGCTTCGTCCCCAGCGGCGTGTCCGAGCGTATCGTTTATGGTTTTGAAATTATCTATGTCTATAATTGCCGCGGAAAAAGGACGGTTGTAACGCTGTGCTCTGACACACTCATCGTGCAGTTTGTCTTCGAAGAATTTTCTCGAGCCGGTTTTTGTCAGTTCATCGACCAGCGAAGCGGTGCGTGCATTGTGATATTGCCAGGCATTTGTCAAATGTGCAATGAGTGTTTCCTTTACTAATTTGACCTTATAATTGAAGATATCTTTATTTATAGTCTTGAGTGCATCCAGGCCGCACATACATAAGTAGCCTTGATGCTGACCTTTTTTATTTTTTGTTCTTTTTTCACCTGCAATTGAAAGTGGAATCAGCAGGCGGGGACATTTTGCCCCTGTGTTGCGACAATTTTGAGGAACGTCACTATGAAGGAATAGACCTGAGTCATCTGATTTGGTTTTGTTTATTTGTTTTTCGAGATGTTCCTGCGGGCAGGGGCAGTTTTTGCGACTGATAAATGGTCCTGTCTTTAGGGCTGAAGGCTTCAGAGACAAATATAGGACGCACCTTTGGGCTCCGAAGAGTTTAGGCACTTCGGTTGTGATGTTTTTGATTACCTGCTCCAGGTCGATACTTTTCAGGCAAGCGGACATCATTAAAACTTTCTCGGCAGCCAATCGGTCTTCGAGGATCTGATGCTGCGTAACATCCCGAATAGAGAACATACCCATTGCGATATCACCATCGGCGATAGGCAGATGGCGGATGTGATTTGCGACCATAATTTCCCGTGCTTTTCTGGGCGTTGTATTAGGAGGGCAGGAAATGACCTGTTTTGTCATAATATCTGCGACGGGAGTTTTTTCAAGGTCCATCCCTGCGGCTATTGTTCTGACGATGTCACGTTCTGTAACAATTCCGAGAAGTTTGCCTTCTTTGTTATTTACAAGCAGGCAGCCGATTTTTTTATGCCACATCTGCTTCGCAGTGACAGCAATAGAATCAGTGTCAAAAACAGCCAAGATTTTATGCTTGTTTCCGGTAACTTTACGAAATTTTGTGAGCATTTTGTTGTCCTGAGCATTCGTTTCAAGTGTGAGAAACCTTTTTGTTTTCCACAAAATTATGTTATCGGTATGAATCAACGGTGACTTTATTTCGTTTGTTAAAAAAATTATGTTTAAGACTAAGATGTTAGTTTTCTATTATCAGTATTTGTTATATGCTTTATCATGGGTACTTTGGTTAAAACACTAAAAAAACCTTGAAAAGCAGGGTGGATTGAAGCTTAATAATGTGCTGTTATGCGGCTTAAAGTGTTTATTGCTTATGCCTCAATATTAAGCGTTGATATACAGAAGGTAATAAATGAAACAGCGAAATTCAGAGATTGCCGGATGAATAAAAAAAGGGAGTGAAAGATGGGTTTTGAGCATACAATAGTAGGATTTTCCATAAGGCACTATAAATTAATTATTGCCGTGATGGTTGTTTTTACGCTTGTGCTGGCGGCGTTCATACCTTTTATAAAAGTCGATACCGACCCTGAAAATATGCTCTCAGAAAAGGAAGCTGTCAGGATTTTTCACAACCAGACCAAAGAGAAGTTTAATCTGAATGACATTGTGGTTGTCGGTATAGTTAATGATAAGGATGCGAACGGTGTTTTTAATCCTTCATCATTATCTAAGATTTATGAGCTAACTGAATTTGCCAAAACGCTTCGCTGGCCTGATAAAGAGGAACCTAACAAGCTCATTGGCGTTGTCGAGGTCGATTTGATGGCTCCTTCGACGGTTGATGACATAACACAGGCAGGTCTCGGCCAGATTGATCTTGATTGGTTAATGCGCTCAGCCCCGAAGACAGAGACGGAAGCTGCGGAAGTTAGAAGAAAAGCGATGGCCAATCCTTTGTTTAAGAATTCACTTATCTCAGAGGATGGGCAGGCAATCTGTTTATATCTGCCGCTGACAAGCAAGGATTTAAGTTACAGGGTATATAAACAGCTCAGAGAGAAAATCAGCGAGTTTGACGGCGATGAAAAATATTACATTACTGGTTTGCCCGTTGCGGAGGATACCTTCGGGGTGGAGATGTTCGTGCAAATGGCTGTCTCTGCTCCTCTGGCGATGGTGGTGATTTTTCTGCTGATGCTGGTTTTCTTTCGCAAGCTGGTTTTGATTATTTCGCCGATGATTGTTGCGATGGTTTCTGTTGTTTGCACGATGGGGCTTTTAATAGGCTTGGGTTACCCGGTGCATATTATGAGCTCGATGATACCGATTTTCCTTATGCCTATCGCAGTCGTGGATTCGATTCATATACTGTCAGAGTTCTTCGATCTTTATACGAGCCAGAAGGGTCGCAGAGAAACAATACTTGAGGTTATGGGCCATTTGTTTACGCCGATGCTGTATACATCCCTTACGTCGGCCGCGGGTTTTGCCTCGCTTGCACTGACACCTATTCCGCCGGTACAGATTTTCGGAATATTTGTTGCTGTCGGTATAATGATTGCCTGGATTTTTACGGTGACTTTTGTACCGGCTTACGTGATGTTGATAAGCGAAAAGTCTCTTGAGAATTTCGGCAGAAAAGCTGTCCACGAGGAAAAACAATCCCGGCTGACGAAAATATTACGCTGGGCGGGATTATTTACTTATGCGAAAGCCAAGCCGATTTTGGCGGTTATGGCGATAATTATTGTGGCGGCTGTTTACGGTATTACAAAAATCAACATAAACGATAATCCTGTCAAGTGGTTCTCAAAAAGTCATCCTATTCGAGAAGCTGACAGGGTATTGAACAGTCATTTCGGCGGCACTTATATGGCTTATCTTGTTATCGAATCCGGCGAGGCCGACGGTGACAATATAACTGAGTATATTCACTTAGTTCGCAGTGAGCTGTTTGATATGGCAGTCAAGCTGGAGCCTGAATTTCCAAATGTCCTTGAGGTTGTCGACAGAATGGACAAGCAGCTTCGAGCTGAAGATTTAAGATTTGAATCAAGGGCAAAGTTTATTGAGAAAATGACAGAGATTGCTGATGAGAATATTGCAAAGGCTGAAGATAAGGAATTGGATATCTGGTATGAGATTTCATATTTTTGTGAAATGCAGGCTGAGAAGCTGAAGATATTCAAACAACCCGAAGTTCTAAAATATATTTCAAAACTCCAGGGACATTTGCAGGGTACAGGCCTTGTCGGCAAAAGCACGTCGGTTGCTGATATTGTTAAAAAGGTGCATCAGGAGCTTACCGACGGCCAAAAGGAAAATTACAAGATACCGGATTCGGCAAGGGTAATCGGCGAGTGTCTGTTTCAGTTTCAGGGCGGGCATAAGCCGTGGTATTTGTGGCATTTCGTTACCTATGATTATATGCACACCAATATCTGGCTGCAGCTTACAAGCGGTGACAACAGGGATATGCAGAAAGTTGCAAAAAAGGTTGATATGTTTTTTGCGGAAAACAAAGCGCCCGTACGGCTTAGATATAAATGGGCGGGTCTGACTTATATAAATGTAGAGTGGCAGAAAAAAATGGTCTGGGGTATGCTGCAGAGTTTTCTCGGCAGCTTTGTAGTTGTTTTTATTATGATGGCTATTCTGTTCCGCTCGGCCCTTTGGGGTATTGTTTGTATGGTGCCTCTGTCACTTACCATACTGGTGATTTATGCGATAATCGGCATTTTTGGCAAAGATTATGATATGCCTGTTGCAGTGCTGAGCGCGTTGACGCTGGGTATGGCTGTTGATTTTGCGATACATTTTCTTGAGAGGGCGCGGGAAAGTTACAAAAAGTTTGGTTCCTGGAAGGAAAGCGCGTCTGTTATGTTTGGCGGCCCCGCCAGGGCGATTAGCAGAAATGTTCTGGTTATTGCTATTGGGTTTTTGCCTTTGCTGGCTGCACCGCTTGTGCCGTATAAGACCGTCGGAATATTTTTATGTGCAATAATGGCATTGAGCGGGCTGGTGACGTTGCTTGTGCTGCCTGCATTGCTGAAGCTTTTTGAAAAGCGGCTTTTCGCACCTGAGGTTGAGCCGGTATCGCCGGCTTGCAATTGCGGCTTTTGTTTGATTATCTCGGCGGTTGCGGTTACTCTTGTTGCCGTAAATCTGCATTGGTACTGGCAGCTCGGTTTCGGTAAGCTGGCCTGGATAAGCATAATAATGGTGCCCTTGACGGCTCTTATATGCGGAATATTATCGCGAAGGCAGGCATGTAAAAGAACTGAGAAAAACGAAAATGAGGTGTGATATGAGGGCTGTTACTACTGTTTTGGTTATACTCGTTTTGGCTTTTGTAGTTTTTTCAGCTGATGATGCCAACAAGCCTGAACAGGCAAAAAACGATTCTGAAGCAATTATGGATGTTAACATTATTGTCAGCAAAGCCAATATCGTTGCCTATTATCAGGGAAAGGACGGCAAGGCGAAGGTTAATATGACCATTACCGATTCTAAGGGGCAGCAGCGGGAGAGGGAATTTATTATTCTCAGGGCAGATGTTAATGACGGCGGCGACCAGAAGTATTTCGTTTACTTTATCAAGCCGGTGGATGTTCGCAAGATGGTTTATCTTGTGCATAAACACGCTGCGCCGGACAAAGACGACGACAGGTGGTTGTACCTGCCTGCACTTGACCTTGTAAAAAGAATCGCTGCCGGTGACAAACGTACCAGCTTTGTTGGCTCGGACTTTTTGTATGAGGATGTTTCGGGAAGAAGTCTTGCCGAGGATTCACACCAGCTTATAAAGACTACTGATGAAAATTACGTGGTAAGAAATGTGCCTAAAAAGGCCGATACGGTGGAATTTAAGTATTATGACGTTTGGATAAATCGAAACAATTTTGTGCCGATGAAGATGGAGTTCTATAACAAAAACGATAAGCTTTACCGCGTGATAGAATCTGAAAAAGTAGAGACGCTCCAGAATTACCCGACTGTTGTTAAATCGGTCGTCAGGAACCTCGATACCGGCGGAAAGACTGAGATGGAGTTCAGCGAAGTAAAATATGATATAAATCTTGAAGATATTTTCACCGAGCGTTATCTTCGCAGGCCGCCGAGAGAGGCAATCAGATAAAAACTGCTGAAATAAGTTGACTTTTTCGCTAAGGCGGTTTATTTTAATAATACTATGATTGATATAGAAAAAATAAAGCCGGATATTGAGCAGGTATGTCGAAGTTTGCCGGTCAAACGTTTAGGTCTGTTTGGTTCTGCTTTGAGCCAAAATTTCTCTCAAAGTAGTGACGTTGACGTTTTGGTGATTTTTGATTCCGGTGAAAATATCGATCTTTTCGATAAGTATTTTGAATTGAAAGAGCAATTGGAGAAAATATTTAAACGAGAAGTTGACCTGGTTGTTGATAAAAAATTCAAAAACCCTGTTTTGAGAGAAGCTATCGACAGGACAAGGATGGTCATTTATGAACGGTGAAACAAGAAAAAACCTGATTGATATTCTTCAGGCAGCCGAGGAGATACAAAATTTTGTTAGCGGAATGAATTTCAAGGCATATCAAAACAATCCCGTTACCAAAAGAGCTGTCGAAAGAGACTTTGAAATCATTGGAGAAGCTCTTAATAAACAATAGTTATGCACAAGAGGTAAGGAATATCATTAAATGGTAAGTCAATCTCCTGATACTGCCCCTCAAGCAGAAAAAGTACAGATCGAATTGATCCGCGAATCAAGCGTTTCCAGGAGAATTTC
>CAZMQF010000125.1:0-7604 GCA_964568365.1 uncultured Pirellulales bacterium
CGAGAGCATCAAAAAGAGGCCTGAGATAGGGATTGACCTTTGCCTGGATGTCACCCGGCAGAAATCCGAGTTTTTCCCCGGCTTCGACAGCAGGCCGGGCCAGCACTATTCTTCTGATTTGCTTTTTTTTGAGCATCGAGACGGCGACTGCGACTGCGAGGTAAGTTTTTCCGGTGCCGGCAGGGCCTATACAAAACGTGATATCATTTGCAAGCATAATTTCAATATACTTGAGCTGACCTTTCGTGGAGGGCTCGATAACTTTCTTGCTGGAATAAACAGTGACTGCCCGGCCTGTCCGCTCAACCAACCGAGAGTCTTCGTCGACAAGAAATCTTTTGATATCGGCTTCCGTGACAGTGCCTCGCTTAATGAGTCTTTTTTGCATCCTGTCTATGATTTCAACTGCTTTGTTCACGTCTTTTTCTTTTCCGGTGATAACCAAATTCGACTGTCGAGCGGTTATCTGGACGTCAAGAGATTTGCGCAATAGTCTCAGATAGCTGTCAGCAGGCCCGAACAGCTCAAGATGATTGTGAATTGAATCTAATTGTATATTTACTTCCAACTTTTCAATCCGTTGCGCTTTTGGACAAACACAATTCAAACATTAAAAACATACAAAAAAACCGGCTTCCATAGTCACTTTTTTTAATTCAGCGAATAATTGTAAAAAACAAATATGCAAACATAGCTGCCGCCAAAGGCGAGTCAATCACATCAAGTATTCCGCCGAAACCGGGCACACCGAGACTCTGTGGAGCAGCCGAATCTTTCTGCTCGGCACTACGCTTTATCAAAGACTCTGCCAAATCGCCAAACTGGCCGATAAAAGCGAAACAAATGCCAAAGAGCACAGCAAACGGCCAACTCATTATACAACAATCTGCAAAAAAAACAGCTACAATTACAGCGGCTATAATGGCGCCTGCCATTCCTTCCCAGGTCTTTTTCGGGCTTATATTTGGAGAAAAACTGTGTTTGCCAAAAAGGCTACCGGCAGTGTAAGCGCCTATATCAGCGGCTTTTACGACGAAAATGAACATAAGCAGCGGCCAGGGGCCGAAATCGATTCTTATCGCCGGCGCAAAAGAGCTTAACAGGCCGATATAAATAATCGAAAAGACATTAGCACCACAATTGGCGACCACCGCCAAGATGCCGTATCGAAAGTACTGATAAAAAAACAGGGCAAAGAAAGTAAAAGCCAACACAAAAAGCACATAAGCTGAGAAGGAAATTTTGAAAATTTGCGGCCAATACCAGCTGGTAGCCAGCAGAATCGATGCGGGTATCACAACAGGTTTGAAAATCCTTAAATTCTTCTTTTCTATAAGTTTCGACAGCTCGATTTGAGAGGCCACCACAAGAAAAATAATAAGTATGCAAAATAAAGTCCCCTGAACGGTTTTATTTTGAACCAACGAGGACAGTGAGCCGTCCAGCCAGCCGTCGAAAATGACAACGGCTGTAAAAAGAACAGTCATCAGCGTACCAAAAATCAATCTGTATTTCAGCATTTTTCCATTTATAAAGGACAGCTAATACTCAAGAGAGCTGCTACACTGTCGGTTTTATATCCCCAAAGCGCCGCTCTCTCTGCGCATAATCTCTTATAGCCTCTTCGATGTCATTTTCGGCGAAATCAGGCCACAAGGTTTTCGTAATGTAGAACTCACTGTAAGAAACCTGCCAGAGCAAAAAGTTACTAATCCTTCTTTCATTAGCAGTTCGAATCAAAAGGTCAGGGTCGACAAGAGAGGGTATATAGAGATGTTGAGCAATACATTCTTCGTCAATATCATCGACACTAAGCTTTCCATTTTTGCATTCCTGTGCGATTTTCCTCGCTGCATCTGTTAACTCGGCTCTTCCACTATAATTCAGTGCGAGGGCGAGTATCATCCCTGAATTATCGGCGGTCAAGTTTATGGTCTCGAGCAGCTCTGTCCGGACATTTTCCGGCAGCTGCTGCAGGCGCCCGAGATGCATCAGCCTTACATTGTTTTTCATTAAAGTAGAACGAATTTTAACCAGGTATTGTGTATAAAGAGACATCAGCACATTGATTTCTGACGCGGGCCTCTTCCAGTTTTCAATGCTGAAGGAATACAGGGTAAGAGATTCCATTCCGAGATTCACACAGTGCGTTGCGATTCTTTCGACCGTTTCACCGCCTTTGCGGTGTCCTGCAACCCTGGGCAGATTTCTCTGGTGAGCCCACCGGCCGTTACCATCCATAATTATGGCGATATGCCGAGGCAGCTTTTCGACAGAGATGCCCAGGCGCTCAGCAGTGTTTTTTTGTTTTTCTTCGAAGCTATCCATTAAGACAAGCAAATCAGGGCCGAAAGAAAACGAAATTTGACTTAAATAATGCCTTTACTCAGTGCTTTTAATTTTTTTACCTGAATATCATCTGATTTCGTTCCGGCCCTACTCCAATTATCGTAACCGGTCTGGTGGTTGTCTGCTCAATCAAAGTGATATAGTTTTTGGCATTTGAAGGTAAATCATTAAAATCAGTTACATCGCTTATATCTTCGTGCCAGCCATCAACGGTTTCATAAACGCATTCTACGCGTGATAACTTATCCAGATTCGAGGGGAAGAAGCTTACCGGTCTTCCACCAATCTGATAGCCTGTGCAGACGCTAAGCTGCTCGAGGCCTGTCAGGGTATCGAGATGCATCAAGGCGATAGTATCGATAGAGCCTATGGTGATGGTATAAGAGACAGCGACGGCATCAAACCAACCGCACCTTCTGGGCCTGCCGGTAGTCGTGCCGTATTCATTTCCTTCATCCCTGATATACCGGCCGATTTCGTTGTCCTGTTCGGTTGGAAACGGACCTGAACCGACCCTTGTGGTGTAAGCCTTCGCAACGCCAATAAATTTATCAACCATACCGCAGGGGACACCGCTGCCGGCCGGCATACCAAGTGAGCTTGAATTTGAGCTGGTAACAAAGGGGAACGTGCCGTGGTCAAGGTCCAGAAGCGCCCCTTGAGCCCCCTCAAAAAGGACCGCCTTGCCGGCAGAAATAGATTTATGCAGGAACTCGGTGGTATCCACTGCAAAGGGCAGGAGGCGGTCGGCATACATCCTGCATTTTTCATAGATTTTTTCCGCATCGAGAGGCTGAGCGTTATAAACGGCTGAGAATAATTTGTTTTTGTATTCAACAATGGCGTGGAGTTTGTATTTTAGTTTTGTGAGGTCTCTCAAATCGGCCACTCGAATCGCATAGGACCTTCCAACCTTATCTGCGTAACAGGGCCCGATGCCCCGAATTGTCGTGCCGATTTTCGCACCTCCGAGAGCCTGCTCCCGGAGCCTGTCTTCTGCTTTATGATAATCCAGAACGATATGCGCATTTTCACTTATTAACAGTCTTCCATCCAGGTGAATGTTCTTTTCAGCGAGAGCACCAATCTCTTCAATCAAAGTTTCGGGGTCAACTACGACGCCGTTTGCAATTACACAGCCGACATTCGGGCGAACCGAGCCGCTGGGCAAAAGGTGTAGTGCAAATCTATCATCACCAACAACGACGGTATGCCCTGCATTTGCCCCCCCGCTGTATCTTACAACGATGTCACTTTTCTCTGCAAGGATGTCGACGACCTTGCCCTTTCCCTCATCGCCCCACTGTAAACCGGTTATGCAAATGTTCATTTTGTCTTTTTTCTCAAAAAACTTACAGACATAAACCGCAACAGCTAACAAAGAAAGCATATTGCGGTTAAAAACCGAATTTTAATATTTATTTTGACGATTTCAACTGATTTTATCGACGACCTTCTCGAGGACCCCCGTCAGGTTATCATATCTTCTGTTACTTAACTTTAACTGTTTTTCAGTGTCGTTTGAGTCTTTATAAGTTATAAGGAAAAAACCTTTCGCATCGAAGTTTGTCTTATCCACCTTTTCGATGGAATGGTAAAGTATGTCAGTTTTTCCGTCGATGGTTAACTTTTCTTCATCGGCGATGATTTTTTTGTTTTTGACGTACCCAAGGTAACAGGCCAGGCCGGCAGCAAGGGCTGCAAGGAAAATGGGTGCTATACGCTGAAACATCATAGTATCGTCGGGCTTACCTTCTTTTACGTGCTTATTGTAGAAGCCCTGCCGACGTGACCAGGGATATTTGCTAAGGTAACCGTCATAAGCGAATACAACAGCAAAGACAATGCAAGCTCCAATATAAATTTTCAGATTGGTCTTTTTAAATTTGCATATCGGAGCTTCGATGACCATCTTTATTTCCTAAAATCTATATCATTCTTTTTTGAGCAATAACATTTATCAAAGGCTGGACAAACTTAGGCACAATTTTTTCCGCTACCAGCTCTTCAGCAATTTGACACTGTTTGGCGAAGGATTTAACCGCATCAAATTTTCCATCAGTTGGCGGAAATTGCCGGACAGTAACCAAAAGGCTTATCGCCTTGTCGGCAGTTTTTTCCCTGTCATCCGGTTCAATAATGCTCGTTTTTGATTCCACGCTTATCCTTGCCTGCGTTCGACAATCTTCCGAGATTGCAAGGACCATAGCGGGTGAAAAATCGATAGGCCTTAAAGGGATATCCAAAAGAGAGCTGAATGAGCCTGAGCCGAGCAGTGCCTCTGCAATCACCTCGTCGTGGCTGCCATTATAGTCAAAATCCATTCCAAATGTGACATCGAGTGAATCGATATCAAGATGACTTACAGCAAGCATAAAAGGGGCAAGCTCAAGAACAAGTTTGTGCTGGTTGTAAGCATCGGCAAGGCTTACCGGATTGACCAGGCCTGAGCCTATGCGGTCCTGCTCGAGCACAATCCAGCGGTATCGGCCGGCAGAAGAGTCCTCTTCGAGATAATAATTATTATTGCGTCGATAGAAATTGCCCATAGCGGGGTACTGCTTTTGTATTCTCTCAAAAAAAGCCAGGACAGTATCCCGCTGGGTCGGCAGGTCAAGTTCCGTGTTTACGTACATATCCACGAAGAAATCGTCACATAAAAGATTATAATTACTCATAGCCATAGGTCACAATTCCACCGCTCGGTCCAAAACAACAACGAGCTTCCAAACTCCGAAGAGTGCAGCCGGTTCTTACAAGCATATAAAAAATCAACAGCCGAGCACCCAGCCGAATCGAGTATTATACATTCAAATATTCAGATTCCCAGATTTTTTCAGTCAAATCCTTCAGCTGCCGGTCATAATTTATCATAATCTCAAAATATTCATTAGATTCGAGGGCTTCCTGGGCCTTTTCGTCTTCGAAATTCACTTTCTTCGGCAAAACCGATTTTCGAAAGATTTCATAATGGTCCCTGATAGAGCAGGGCATAAGCCAGTTTTTCGGCTTCTTCCAGTTGTTCAGACCATATTCATTTTGCCACTTTCGGCCATTTTTCATAAAGTCAGAAAACAGGGCATCAGAGAGGCTCTTTCCATTATCATATAAATCATAGATGTTGTCGACATAGTAGGGGATGAAAGCACAGGGAGTTACATTACCATGCCAGTCGATGTAAGCGTAACCACCGCTTCGACCGTAAGCAATGCAGCCTCTGGAAAGGACGCCGCTGTTCCAGAAATCAGCAAAACAGTACTTCTTCTCGCTTATAAGTTTCTCCCATTTTCTGTAAAGTGCCAGCCTCTGCTCAGGATTGACCATTAAATCCATTTCGTCTTTGCCCCTTCCGATAGGCATCAACTGGAACTGCCACATATAACAGGCACCCTGCTTACCAAAATAAAAGTCATAAAACTCATCAGTCAGTAAAACATCCGTGTTTTTATTCGTAGATGTTACAGAGATACCGAAAGGCACGCCCACTTGCCTTAGATTCTCAAAGGCAGCAAGGATTTTCTCAAAGACACCGGCTCCTCTCCTCTGGTCGGTCTCTTTTTCAAAACCTTCGACCGAAATAGCCGGTGTTACATTCGATATATCCGCGAGCCTGCGGCAGACATCTTCTTTTAAAAGTGTTCCGTTGGTATACACGAGAAAGAACATATCGTTGTATTTTTCAAAAACATCGAGCAGTGTTTTGCCGTCGCTTCTATACATAAAAGGCTCACCCCCGCTGATTGTTACGAACCTGCATCCCCATCTGTCGTGGATTTCAGTTATTATCTTGTCCACGTAGCTATATGGAATCGTAGCTGGTTTATTCGCCGCCGAATTTGCATAACAGCCGATACAATTAAGATTACATACCTGCGTCGGCGAAAGCACTATAAAAGCGGGCGGTCGCTCACCGTATTGCTGCTCGAAATTTTCAATCGCCCTTGTATACTCAGAATCCCCTCGAATAAGATTATTCTGAACAAGAACATCAACAATTTTCCTGATGATATCAGCGGATACATAACCCTTATCCACATTTTTTACAACGCAACTGAGCATCGCCGACAGGAACTGATACCTTCGCAATTTTACTTTTTCCAAATCCTCATCGGCCTCATCAACAATCTTCTTATAAATATAATTGTCAATTCTCCTGGAAAAAATCTTTCTGAGATGCCTGTGGTTTATCATCTTGATAAGAGCCGGCGAAATTCCCTCCGTTTTCATTTTGACGCTCCTTACTGCCAAAACAGCAAACAAGAAGTTATTTACCAGTCATCAATTTTCCCATTTTTTTAGATTATTTCAAGCAATAAATCAGTACAAAAAAAGCTAAAAAATAACAGTAGAAGGCAAAAAACTTAAATTTTGCCCTTCTTGAAACGGCAATCAATATCTTCAGTGCGAATACGCCACAAACAGCAGCTGTAACCAATCCAATTAAAACGGGGCCGAGCGATAAAACCTGCTCAAACTGATTGAGATTTTTTACTATTTGAACTGCTGTAGCGCCTAATATGGCTGGTATTGCCAAAAGGAAGCTGAACTCGACAGCCCATCTCCGGTGCAGACCTATGAGAATCGCGGCACAAATGGTGGCCCCGCTACGCGATATACCCGGCATAATAGCCGCTGCCTGGGCAACGCCTACGACAACTGCTGCGATAATACTAAATTGGCGCAGCCCGATGCGCGTTTTTTTTCGCCAGTCGGTAACCAGCAATAACGTGCCTGTGATAAGCCACATCACGGCTACCGTCAATAAACTACCACGGGCACGGACAAAGACGCCCACAAACATAAAACCAAAATAAGCAGTAACTCCGGTAGCGACAACAGCCAACACCAGTAAGTGAAAGGCCGGGCTTCTTTTATAAACATCAACAAGGCTTATGCCATATCTGCCGGACTTGGCAAGGTTTTTAATAAAGGCAGCTATTGATTTGTAAAAGACGATAAAGATGGCAATTACAGTGCCGGTATGAACGGCAAGGTCAAATAAAATCATCTGGCTGCTTTCGGCATCAAAGTCAAAAAAGTGCTCAAGCATTACAAGATGACCACTGGAAGATACAGGCAGAAACTCAGTCAGCCCCTGCACAATTCCCAGTACCGCAGCGGTGAACATATTCAAACAGGCCGGTTCAAATTTAAGGTATTTGCCGAGGAATTCGGCAAAGTTGAAATGGATAAACGCAATCAAAATTATGCCGGCATAGACGGCAGCCAATAAATCGTCGGCAAGGATTCCCCAG
>CAZMQF010000126.1:0-7524 GCA_964568365.1 uncultured Pirellulales bacterium
GCCGGCAAGACGACGATTACCGAGAGGATACTTTATTATACGGGCAAGACTTACAAGATGGGGGAGGTGCACGACGGCACGGCTGTTATGGACTACCTGGAAGAGGAGCAGCAAAGAGGGATTACGATAACATCAGCGGCGACGAAGTGTCCGTGGAAGGACTATGAGATTAATCTGATTGATACGCCGGGACATATTGACTTTACAGCAGAGGTTGAAAGGTCACTG
The DNA here is from genome assembly GCA_964568365.1 of uncultured Pirellulales bacterium. Taxonomy (GTDB): domain Bacteria; phylum Planctomycetota; class Phycisphaerae; order Sedimentisphaerales; family Anaerobacaceae; genus CAYLMG01. Next base: position 229 of record CAZMQF010000126.1, read on the forward strand.
CGTGTCCTGGACGGTGCCGTGGCGGTATTCGACGGCAGCGAAGGTGTGCAGGCACAAAGTGAAACGGTGTGGCAACAGGGACGCAAATACGAGCTTCCGTGCCTGTGTTTTATCAATAAAATGGACAAGGTAGGCGCTGATTTTGAGATGAGTGTGGATAGTATTCGTAACAGACTTCTTGCCAATCCTGTCGCGGTTCAGATACCTTATGGAAGCGGAGAGGATTTTACGGCAATTATAGACATCATAGAGATGCAGGCGGTTTTTTATAAAGCAGAGGAGCTGGGAGCGAGTTTCGAGGAAAGACAAATACCTGAAGATATCAGTGTAATGGCAGAGCAGTACAGGCACAGGCTTCTGGAGCTTGCAGCAGAATTCGATGAGCAGCTTATGGAGCTTTACATCGAGAATAAACCAGCCGAATCTGAGATTATTCACAGAGCGATCAGGAAAGGGACTTTGGCCGGCAGGCTTCATCCTGTATTCGTGGGCTCAGCTTTGAAATATATCGGTGTGCAGAGGCTTCTTGATGGAGTTATTAATTATCTGCCGTCACCTTTGGAAAGGCCTGTTATAGTCGGCTACAAGCCGAAAGACGAGAAGAAGAAGGTGACAGTTAAGTGCGATAAGGACTCTCCGCTCGTAGCTTTGGTCTTTAAGGTTACATCTGATGCTCACGGTGATTTGAATTTTATCAGGATTTATCAGGGGACATTGAAATCGGGCAGCAGGATTCTGGATGCGAGTCGCGACAAACGTGAGAATATTACGAGAATATTCGAGATGCATGCCAATGAGCGTAAGATTCTTGATTCCGCAGGTGCGGGTGACATTGTGGCGGTTGTAGGTCTTAAGCAGGCTCTAACGGGTGATACAATCTGTGACACGAGGCATCCAGTTTGTTTACCGTCCATTACATTTCCACAAACGGTTATAAGTATGTCCATAGAGCCGGGGACATCCGGGGATAAGAGTAAGCTTTCCGAGGCATTGGCGGAGCTGAGACGGGAGGACCCGACTTTCGACTGCAAAGTGGACAGCGAAACAGGCCAGACAATCATAAGCGGGATGGGTGAGCTTCATCTTGAGATTCTTCAGCACAAACTTGTCAGAGAGAAGAAAGTTAATGTCAGAGTTGGAAAGCCACGAGTGGCTTACAAGGAGGCGATTGCAAGGTCAGCGGAGGCTGAAGGTAAATTTGTTCGTCAGAGCGGCGGTCACGGCCAGTTTGGCTATGTGGTGCTGAGAATTGAGCCGTTGATGACCGAAGACGGTCACTGGAGCAGAGAGAATGAGTTTGTCAGTAAAATTGTCGGTGCAGCTATACCAAAGGAATATATTGGTGCGGTTGAAGCCGGCGCCAGAGAGGCGCTTGGCTGCGGAGTTTTGGCAGGATTTCCGGTTGTAGGGGTGAGAGTAATTTTGCTTGACGGCTCTTATCATCCCGTTGATTCGTCGGATTTGGCTTTTGAGCAGGCGGCGGCTATTGCAATAGAGTCGGCTTTGAAGAAGGCAGAGCCTGTATTGCTTGAGCCTTTGATGCGCCTTGAGGTGGTGGTACCGGAGTCTTATTTTGGGGCGGTTCAGGGTAATTTGCTCGGTAAAAGAGCAGTGATAACGGATACGCGGGTGCACGGGATGATGCGAGTTATCGATGCCAAGGCACCGCTTGCTGAAATGTTCGGGTATTCGAGCGATATAAGGAGTCTTACAGCGGGCAGAGGTGTTTTTACGATTGAGCCTTTGACTTATGAGAAGGTTCCCGAGCAGCTTGCGCAAAAAATTATCTTATAAAAGTTTCAATTTTTCTTATATAGTCTTTTTTATGCGAAAAAGGCGGTTTTTTTTGTATTTGAAGGAAGAAGTTTTTTTCTGTTTTATTGACAGTTTTTCTATAAGTTGCTAATATATAGGTTTTTCAGCCGTAGCGAGCACGGTAAGGGACGGCTGTGCGAAGACGAGTTGGGCTGTGACATATCTGAAAATGATGGTCAGGGACGGTAAGTAAGAAGCTTCGGGCTAATGTCAGAGCCGACAGATACTTTACGGATTTTTGTCAGCTTTGGGAGAGCCCGAATTCTTTAAGGAAGGCGACATTGGCCGGCGAAAGGAAGTGACAGAGGAGCCGGCCGATAAATAAAAGGCCTTTCCTGCATAAAAAAACCGGATTGAATTTTGAGAGTTGTGAATTGTATCTCAATTTTGGCGGAAGATTACTGTATCAAAATTTATGGCGACGGAAACTGAAAAAATCAGGATAAGAATGGAATCCTACGACCACAGGGCGCTTGATGCCTCAGCTAAAGAGATAGTCGAGCATGCTCGCAGGACTAACGCACGGGTCAGCGGCCCGGTGCCATTGCCGACAAGGATCGAGCGATACACGGTGCTTCGAAGCCCGCATGTCGACAAGAAATCGAGAGAGCAGTTTGAACTGAGGACACATAAGCGATTGATAGACATCTATGAGGCTAATGCACGGACGGTAGAAGTTTTGAACCGGTTGGTGGTTCCTGCGGGCGTGTTTGTGAAGATAAAAGCATAGGCAGGGATGCTTTTGGACTTTTTTGCGTGCGTCTGATGTTTAGAGATTGAAGCTATGGCAATGTTGCTTGGAAAAAAGGTTGGAATAACACAGGTTTATGATGAGTCGGGCAGATTGCTGCCTGTTACCGTCATTGAGGCTGGTCCCTGTGCCGTGCTTCAGGTCAAGACGAAACAGACAGACGGGTATAATGCCATTCAGCTTGGTTATGATGATGTCAAGCCGAGCCGGCAGAAGAGGCCGGCAGTTGGGCATTCAAAGAAAGCTAATACATCGGTAAAGAAACTTGTAAGGGAGTGGCGATTGGCGGATGATGCCCAGCCGGAGTGTAAGAGCGGCGATTCGCTTACAGTTTCGGTTTTTGCAGGGAATAATTTTGTTGATGTTATAGGGACCAGCAAGGGAAAAGGATTTGCCGGAGTGATGAAAAGACATCACTTTGCAGGTTTTCCTTCGTCACACGGTACGGAGCGCAAGCACAGAGCGGGCGGCTCGTTGGCAAGCTTTGCGACTGACAGAGGTCACAGCGGAAAACTTAAAAAAGGAAAGAAAATGGCCGGCCATATGGGCTGCGAGAGAGTAACTACGAGCAATCACAGACTGGTTTCGATAGACGAAGAGAATAATTTATTAGTTGTCAAGGGCTCTGTGCCGGGCCCTTCGGGCAACTACGTGATAGTGCGAAGCTCGCGAAGACAATAGATTGGCGAAATTCGGAAAGCCGAAGATGATTAGATTGGCCGTTTACAACAGAGATGGAGAAGAGGTTGAGAGCCTGAAGGTCGATGAGTCGGCTTTAGGCGGCGGGGTAAACTTCGCACTGCTTAAGCAGGCGATTGTGATGTATCACGCCAACAGTCGGGTAGGGACGGCGGCGACGAAGGGCAGAAGTATGGTGGCCGGCTCGACGAGAAAACTGTTCAGGCAGAAGGGCACCGGTAACGCACGTATCGGTAACATAAGGACGGGCAAACGTGTAGGCGGCGGAGTGACTTTTGCCAAAGTGCCGCACGACTTTGGCAAAAGGATGCCCCAGAAGCAGCGAAGACTGGCAGCAAGGTCGGCTGTGCTGGAAAAGCTTTTAAGCAACGACGTTGTTGTAGTTGATGAGCTGAATATGGAAAAGCCGAAGACGAAAGAGTTCGCTTCAATTCTGGGCAATCTTAAGATTAATCGCAGCTGTCTTGTGATGATTGGTGATGCCGATGAGAATGTTTACAGGTCGGCGAGAAATATACCAAAGGTGGCGGTGATGCCTGTATCACAGCTTAATGCCGGTGACGTTTGCAATCACAGCAAGCTGCTTTTTACGAAGCAGGCTTTTCTGTCTCTTGTGGGGCCGGTTAAAGATAAAGGTAATTGATGATTTGACAGGGGTATGGAAGACTATAACGTGATAATTCGGCCTTTGGTTACGGAACAGGGAATGCACCTTGCCAATACGAAAAGTGCATACTCGTTCGAAGTAAACAAAGAGGCTAACAAGCAGCAGATAAAAAGTGCTGTGGAGAGAATGTACTCGGTCAAGGTCATGAAGGTAAGGACGGCCAACCGCCGGGGCAAGCAACGTCGCAGAGGCAGGTATTTCGGCCGTACGCCGAGCTGGAAGAAGGCGGTTGTTTTTCTTGAGCCTGAACATCATATAGATTTGTTCTAAGAGTAAAAAAAAGTGTAATACAGGATTAAATTATGGCAATCAGAATATATAAACCAACGAGCGCAGGCCGGCGAAATTCTTCGGTGATTGATTATTCCGAGCTAACCTGCGATAAGCCGGAGAAGTCGCTTTGTGTTCGAGTGAAAAAGACCGGCGGCAGAAATCATAGCGGGATTACCACGAGCAGATTCAGGGGCGGCGGGGCGAGGAAGATTTATCGGCTGATAGATTTCAAGCGTGACAAAGACGGTATTCCTGCGAAGGTGGCCACAATTGAGTATGACCCTAACCGCAGCTGCTTTATATCTCTGCTTGCCTATGCCGATGGGGAGAAAAGGTACATACTGGCCCCGGCCGGCATAAGTGTAGGCCAGACGGTTGAAAGCGGGCTGGATTGTGAGCCGAGGGTGGGTAATGCTATGCCGATGGAAGTTATACCTTCCGGTCTTGAAATCCATAATATTGAGATGACTGCAGGTCAGGGCGGCAAACTCGTCCGGGGCGCTGGAAGTGCAGCGAGGATAGTAGCTAAGGAGGGCGACTGGGTGAGCATTGTTCTGCCGAGCGGTGAGATGCGTATGCTTCGCAAGCAGTGCCGTGCTACTATCGGCAGATTGAGCAATGCCGACCATCAGAATGTTGAGCTGGGCAAGGCTGGCAGAAAGCGCCATATGGGCAGAAGGCCGCACGTAAGAGGCAAGGCGATGAATCCTGTATCTCATCCGTTAGGCGGCGGTGAGGGCCGGTCAAACGGCGGCCGACATCCCTGTTCGCCGACAGGGGTACTGGCCAAGGGAGGCAAGACAAGAAATCCAAGAAAGCCGAGCAATAAGAGGATTATTCGAAGACGTAAGAACAAAAGACAGGGACAGCTTGTGCTGTAGCAGTTCGACTGTCCTGAGCTCACTGTCGAAGGATTGATTTGTTGAGAGTAAAAGGAGCGATATGAGCAGGTCACTTAAAAAAGGGCCTTACGTTGACCAAAAACTTTTTACCAAGGTAACAAGGCAGACTCAGGCGGGTACTTATGAACCGATGAAGACCTGGGCACGGAGGTGTACGATAATTCCGGAGTTTGTAGGTTATACTTTTATGGTTCATAACGGCAAGATGTTTCATAAGGTTTTTATTACCGAGGATATGGTCGGTCACAAGCTCGGCGAATTTTCGCCGACACGTACTTTCAAGGGACATTCGAGCAAGAAAATAGTAAAGTAGTCAGAGCAGCTTAATTGGCCGGAAAAGAAATTAAAATGTTGAGTTCCGAAAAGCTAAAAAAGGTTTTTGGGCAGCGAAAGATGAGCTCAGAGCAGCTCGCAGAGCAGATTGCCCGGGGTGGTTTGAGCAAGGCAAGGGCAGTTGCTGCGATCAGGAACTGGCAAAAGGGTCTTATGAAGCCTCAGCCTCGTAAAGAGGATGTGCGCAATCTTGCAGCGGCGCTGTCGGTCGATGTTAATGACCTGTCACAGTGGCGTTCATCTTATCGGTATGCACCGGGTTCGCCGCGAAAGGCAAGACTTGTTGCGGAGCTGATAACGGGCAGGGGCGTACAGGAGGCGATGGATTTATTGAAATTCACAAACAAGCGGGCTGCCGAGATGGTTAACAAGGTGCTCAAGGCCGCTGTTGCGGATGCGGATGAGCAGCAGGCGGATGTTGATAATCTTTATGTCAGCTGTGCCCGCGTGGACGATGCCGGTATTCGAATAGGCACCAAAAGGTGGATACCGAAGGACAGGGGCAGAGCTCATTCGCTAAGTAAAAAGGCCTGTCATATATATGTGACGGTGGCAGAGGCATAAGAAAAAACTTAAACGGACAGATAGAGATATTAAATATGGGTCAGAAGACGTCACCAATAGGATTCAGGACGGGGATAACCAGAGAATGGCAGAGCGTTTGGTTTTCACCGAAGGCCAGTTACGGGGATTTTCTCGTTGAAGATGAGAAGATACGACGTTTCGTTGATAAGAAATACAACCGCCAGATGCCCAAAGGGGCGGTATCGAAAGTGAAGATAATCCGGACGAGAAACGAGGTTCAGGTTACATTGCACAGTGCCCGGCCTGGGATTGTAATCGGACCTCGCGGCGGAGAGGTTGATAAGCTTCGCGAAGAGCTTGAAGCTATGACGGGCCGAAAGGTGAATGTCAATGTCATCGAGGTGAAAGCCCCTGAGCTCGACGCTGTTTTAGTGGCAGAGGCGATTGCCGAGCAATTGTGTAAGCGGGCGTCGTTCAGGCGTACGATGAAGCAATATTGCGAATCGGCGATGAACACCGGTGCCAAGGGAGTTAAGATTATTTGCGGCGGTCGTCTTGCGGGTTCGGAGATGGCCCGCAAAGAGACACAGAAAGTCGGCAGTATTCCGCTTCATACACTCGACGCCGATGTGGATTATGCAGTGGCGACGGCGAGGACAACGTATGGGGCTATCGGTATTAAGGTCTGGATTTACAGGGGTAAATTCGGAGAGCAGCAGGAGGTTGAGACAAGACAGGTTCGTCGTCGTCGGCCGGGGCGGCGGGTAGGTGCCCGTAAAGGGGGACGGGCTGCCGGCGGTTCCGCTCCTGCTGTAGAAGACAAAAGGAGTAAAAAGGCTCAATCAGCACCTGCTGAAGAACAAAAGCAGCAGCCGGAGCAAAATGACAGCGGCGCAGAAAAATAGCAGCTGCAGCGGTTGCATTGATTTCGCATAGATAGATAGTTAAGGGTTTTTGAAGATGGCATTGATGCCGAAAAGAGTTAAGTTCCGTAAGAGCCAGCGAGGCAGAATGAAGGGCAATGCTGCGAGGAGCAACTTTGTTGCCTTCGGTGAATACGGTTTGCAGGCACTTGAGAAAAGCTGGATAACAGCGAGGCAGATTGAGGCAGGCAGAGTAGCTGCGACGCATTTTCTGCATCGTGAAGGCAAGGTATATTTAAGGATATTCCCTCATAAGCCGGTAAGCAAAAAGCCGCTTGAGACACGGATGGGAAAGGGTAAAGGAGAGCCGGAGTTCTGGGTTGCAGTGGTCAGGCCCGGTCAGATTTTCCTCGAAATCGGCGGCATCGGTGAGGACGTGGCCAAGCGGGCGCTGGTTAGAGTTGCTCA
>CAZMQF010000127.1:0-7431 GCA_964568365.1 uncultured Pirellulales bacterium
ATGGATTACGAGCAACGAAGGCAAGAGATAGTAAATTAGAGGTAATATGAATTCCGTATGGTAGCTAAACCAATGTTAAAAAGAAGTGCCCATTCAACTATTACTCGGACAGACTCCTAGTATCCAGAAAAGATTGAACCGCAGAGGACGCAGAGAATGCAGTATATGAGTGTATGGGTATATCAGTATATGAGTAATTCTAACGCGGATTTTTAATAAAATATAGGAAATTATCTCTTGCCTTTGGCGAGAATTGGGAGGATAGTCTTTTACCGAGGTGAAACCGAATGATATAGGCAAAATTACAAATTAAATTGCACAAAAAAGAATTGAATCGGTCGGAAATCAGATGGTCGGGCTACGTGTCGTAAGGGAGTGGGGAAAAACAGGCAAAATGGGAGATTCTTGCGGATTCTTAATTTTTTTAAAAAACCCTCAAATTTTTATTGACCCGAGGAACATTTTGACGTATTGTACTTTGAGCAGGCATGTGCAGGGGAAAACGTAGGTTATCCGAAAGGATAGCAGCGCGTATAGCGTGGGACCCTACGTCCTGAGGCCTGCATTTGTTATTTCAGATTATTTAACCATCTTAAACTTTCGTCAGTGTGTAATACTTGTTTGGCTTCTCTGGGCACTATCTTCAGCCCATAACCATGAATATCTCCTTCATGTCTGTAAAGAACAGGTGAAATCATTTTCAGATAACGCGGTTCTGTATTGCCGAATTTATCCTTTTCAAGAGCATTAAAAAATGCCCCTGCTGCAGCATCTGCCAATTGTAAACCCATCGACCTCCCCGGTGTTTGGGTTTTCAATTTAGATATTAGTATTTTATCGAATTCAATCCTGATATCTTGGCCGGTCTTCCTTTGCCTTTCAAGCAATCGCAAATAGTTCCTCATTTCGTTATATGACATACCCTGTCTGTTGGAAAATAATAATTCTACTGTTCCATCTCCTCCCCATTTTTCTTGATTGTGTCGGTCTCTGGCAAGCCAAGATATTCTCTCGATTAAATATCTTACTGCGTAAAAATACAATCGATACCGTTCTTGAAATTTTTCAGGTTCAAGCAGAGAGGGCTTGTGAACGCAGACTCCAATAATCCTCGTTTGCAATCCTGACATAATTTGTGCATATCGCACTTTTTGTGGATGTTTTAATTTCTTCCAATGGATATGCTTTCTTTGGTGGAGCTTGAATTCTTGTCGGACTTTATCTATGGTCTTAACGATTTCAATGTCTGTCTTCTTTCGGGTAATAAGGGCCGACAGGATAAACCAGTCACTACTAGCTTGTTCATTGTCAGCGGAGCGGAATTTAAAACCTTCATCGCCGGATTCATCTATATATGCACGAAATGAGGATGTCACTTTTTTATTCCTTTATTTGTTTTCCTATCCGTGGACTTCGAGTAAGGTCAAATCCTTTCAAACCAACGATCCTATCTTTTCCTAACAAATTCGCATTGTCAACCTTGGCAGGTTATTCACTCTTTCAGCTAAGTGTTCAAGTTTGTTTTTTTATAAAAGGATATTATATTCTTTTTGGATAATAGTACAAGGAATTTTGGGAGGAAGAATCCTCATCTCTCGATTTTCTTGACAGGACATCGTTTTTGTAATATTATATTGTGGAAATTTGATAGAGTCGGGAGAGGCAAATGATAATACCGTGGCGAGTTGATGTCCCGCAGGAGCGCCGGCCGATAGCCAATTATCTCTTCGTTGTGATAATAATCGTTGTTTTCGGCTGGGAAGTTGCCGGCCCTATTGAGAAAATCGAGCCTTATGTTCTTAGCGGCCTGAATATCAAAGGGCTTGTCGGCCATATGTGGCTGCACGGCGGGATTATACACCTGTTGGGCAATGCCTTATTTTTGTGGATATTCGGCAACGCGGTCTGCGCGAAGGTCGGCAACCTGCTTTATGCGGCGATTTATATTTTTATAGGTATGCTTGCCGGCCTGATACAGTTGGCTATCACAGGCGGGGCAATTATAGGTGCCAGCGGGGCCATAACAGGCGTCGTGGGAATGTACCTTGTTTACTTCTGGGAAAATGACATTACCTGCTACTGGATTTTTATTCCTTTTTTCCGCAGATTTACCGTCACAAGTTTCTGGATAATTCTTTTGTGGATTTTTTATGATATTTTAGGCGTGATGTTAGGCGGACACAGGATTGGTTATTTTGCTCACCTGTCGGGATACGCCGCAGGCTTCGGGATTGCTGTTGTTTTGCTTCAGACCGGTATAATAAAGATGGAAAGGTATGAAAAGTCACTGCTGCAGCACCTGGGCCTGCACAAAACCGAAAGCCGGAACCAAAGCTATTTAGGCAGACTTTACGGCGGCTTCACAAAGGATTTGGAATACCTTAATTCGGTTCAAACGCAAGAGCCGACAGAGGCTCAGCAGTTACAAACAGAGCCGCCTGAAAAGATAAGTCTGTCAGCATTACAGCAAAAGCCTGACCTGCCGGAGCAGTTTATTCGCCTGCAGTGTCCCTGCGGAAAGCGGCTGAAAGTGCCGGCTGAATATGCAGGGAAAATTGGCAGTTGTCCGGCCTGTAAAAAACGCATAAAAATACCTACAAATTGATTACCGAAAGCACGGCCAGGATGGCCGGGCTACCTTAAAGCGCGCAAATGCGCGCGGGGGGGTAATAAGAAAATCCAATTTTTTTGAAATTTTTTTTAATCCTTTCTGTGTAAGCACTTATATCAATTCACGCCTTTAAAAAAACGCAAAAGCGCGCAAGATCGTGCAAGGGGGTCTAATTGTGGGGGAAGGATGGTCGCTCGGGGCCCGGGGCTTGTGGCTCGACAAGACAAGCCGCCGCCGTCGCTGCGTCCCCTGGCAATGACAACGTCATAAGTCACAAGCAACGAGATACGAGCGACGAGATACGAGTCACGAATTGGACGGAGGGCGGGAAGAGTTGCACACAAAAAAGTGCAAAAATTGTATTTATCTCGCAGAAGCGAAAGGCGAAGGCAAAACCGCTTCTGTCTGCGTGAATAAAGAAAACTTTGTCGGCCGGCTCCGACTCGTAGAAAATAACGATTTCTGCAGAAACTTTCAGGCAAAACCTGTAATCGACCGGCCGATAGTCAAACAGCCGAAAAATGGTAACATCAGATTCATACCCCTGACTAAAGGTAAAATCGCTGTCGTCGATGTCGAAGATTACGAGCACTTAAAGCAATACAAATGGTACGCGACATGCAGTGACGGCAGATATTATGCCTATCGAAGTTTTAATAGAACGTGTATGAGTATGCACAGGTATATTATGAATGCGCCGAAAGATAAGGTTGTGGACCATAAAGACGGGAACGGATTGAATAACAGGAGAAGTAATTTGAGGATTTGCGCGATAAGAGAAAATGTTCATAATTGCAGGGGCAGGTATAAGACATCGAAGTATAAAGGTGTTCACTGGAATAAAAAGGTAAGTAGGTGGGTTTCAAGTATTACGGAGAAAGGCAGATATAAATTTTTAGGTCATTTTGACAATGAAGCCGACGCTGCAAAGGTCTATGATAAAGCGGCGAAAAGGTCTTTCGGCGAGTTTGCATATTTGAATTTCCCGGATGAAATTGACAGGACAAAAGAAAAAGGGCTGTGAGTGAAAATCTCACAGCCCTTACTTGTAACACGGGCTTCCAGCCCGTGTTAACACGGCCAGGATGGCCGTGTTACTTTATCGCTTAATAAAGGTACGGGTCGCAGCATTCAAGCCACTGATTAGCGAGGATAGCGATATCGACGAAGTTGACAATACCATCCTTATTAAGGTCAGCACAGGGGATTTCCGGCCGCTCATTCGTCGTGAGCTGGAACGCAACATCCCAGGAATAGGCCTCTTCGGGCGGGTCTTCCGGAAACTTGACAGGCTGACCGCTGCCAAACCACGAGCCTATTGTCGGCGGCCAGGTGCCGTCGGCTGTCATAAAGATTCTTACAGCGTCATCGTTCCATTCAGGCCTGCGTGTCTTCCAGCCCCACGGGTAAAAGTTCGGGTCGCTGTAATCCCACGGGTCGTAAATCGGGGCGATGCTCAGCCAGTAAACGGTTCCGTTCGGCTCGTCTTCGTTCGGTTCCTGAACGAACCATTCATCCTGCGACAGGAGCTGATTGAACTGAAAGCAGGTATCCATCGGGTAATCGTAGCCCGGCTCATTCGGCTCCCAGATGTCACCCATACGGGGGTCTCTGTCGTAGCCTGCGAAGTTCCAGACCCAGTTTCTGCATTCGAGTTCCCAGATAAGCTCGCCCGGGCGGCTGAACGTATCAAAATCACCCGGGTCGGGGTCAGGGACGTTCGTCCAGATTCCGATGTGGAATGCCTGCGGCAGTACCGGCGGCAGGTACGGCTGTTCCCAGCCGATAAATGAGCCCCACCAGTGGATATCGGTGACGGGGCGGTCGTCTGTGCACTGCCAGTCGTCGGCAATCATCGGCAGAGGCATATAGTTGTAATCTGATAACTCGTCCCAGCCGATGATAACGGGCGGGTCGCCGTTGGGGTCAGCTACTACGGGCGGCTGATTCCATTTCGGATAGACGCCTTTATCTACGGTTGTCTTCGGCGTGACCATCAGCCAATGCCAATAGTTCCACATAAACATCCAGCCTCCAGGCCCGGGGGCTGCACTTGGCCCGCCGACCCAGTTGCCGTTTTCGTCAACGATTATCCAATCGACGGTGCTGAGATTGAAGGCGGGATTGTTCATATAGTTCGTAGCAACGGGCGTTGCTGCGGTGACACCTGTTTTTGAGGTGTCAATAGTAATCGTCGTCGGCGTGTTCCATATAATTGGTGCACCGCTGGCGGGTGCTCCGCAGTTCCAGTACCAGGCGCGTACTGGGCCGCCCGGCGAGGGGCTGTTCTGGAGGCCGAGCGAGACCTGGGTAACGCTACCAGCGGGGATTGGTAAGCCTGGGAACTGGGGAGCAGTAACGGTTACGGTGATGAGGCAGTTTCTGAGGTCGGGGTCTTCGCCGTATGTTAACTTCCAGGCACTCGAGATGTTGTCGCCGGCCATGCCGTCAGGGTTCCAGGCCATAACAAGACCTGCATCTTCAGGTTCGTAACCGCCGGCTCCGCCTCCTTCCCAGACGTAAAGCGCGGGTGTGGAGTAGTAGCCGTCAGGATATGGTTCGTTTGGTTCGTCGCAGAAGGTGTGCCATTGCGCTATGTAATCGTAGAAGCCATCTTCAGTCATCGGCCTGACTACTTTGCTCACTAAACCTTTTAGCCACTGGCCCAGTTTATCAAGCAGTGCATAGGGGGTTACAGTTGAAATCGGCCCAGGCTCTTTTGGACATTCGATTATGAATTTTTCGAGCTCGAAGCCGTCGATGTAATCGGTGTTTGGATCGCCGCAAAGAGGTGAGGTGTGCATCGGGTCGGAGTTGCTGTCGGTCTGATTGTCGTCGAAGAGGTCGAAATCGACGGTGCCATCTGATTTGAGCCGGACGCCGGCGAGGACTTCGACGTGTCCTTTCAGGTCAACTTCGATATCCTGGCCTCTTTTTAGCTCCTTCATTAAATCCTGCAGTTTTGCGAGAGTCAAAGGAGCGGTTATGTATCTTGTGGTGACATGATTTTTGTAATGCTTTTTTTTCTTATCGGGCCAATCGGAATCGGTGCCGTTTGCGTCGGTTCCGAGAACACCTCCGACGTCACTTATACTTGTCGGCAGAGTTGATGAGATTTTTCCCCTGGCCTGCAGGTATTTTAGGCTGTTGGAGACTGCTCCGGGGGCACACTGGTTTTTGCCCTGCGGCTGATTTTTGAATTTGTCGAGGTTTGGCAATTTAGCAGAGGAGGTGACAGTAACTGCGCTGGGTTTGGTTTTGGGTCCACTGGGAGTGGGGCCGTGGTCTATTTCATCCTCGGTACCAACCTGGTATTCGAGGTTAGCGACTGTTGCTGTGCCGGTGGTTCCGGGGGGCATTGCGAATTGCGGTGACGAATCGAAAGAAACGACATAGCTGACGTTTGAGACATCAGTTCCGTGTTGTACTCCGAGGTCAAAGAAGCTCATAACGGTTTGTGGATTGCCTGAACTTTCGATACTGAGGTTCTGAATGACCCAGGTGCCATCGACCTCGAGGTTGAAATAATAGAATCCTGTTGGTTTGTGGATATCTACTTTTACGCGTCCCCAGTTGCTGTCGGGGGTTGAAGTGAGCAGGCCCTGCCAGTCGAGCTGCTCGAAGTCAGGTTCTGGCGGTTCGGGAATGATAGTGAGGTCGGCATCGTTATATAGAGTGCCGGTTAAGGGCGTAGTTGAGAATGGGCTTTGGCTGGGTGGAGCATAGGGGTCGAAGACAATCGGCGTTGTACCGATTAGATAACCCGGCAGGTCAGGACAGGTACCATCAATAATCTCGTAGGATTCCTGAATAGGTCTGGGGAGAGTAATCCATTCTTCGGGATTTACAAGAACGTAAATGTTTTGGATGAGGCCGCAAGGGTCGCCGATGGAAGGCATTACCAAATCAATATCGATGGTTGCATCAATCCAGGAGGGCAGGTCTTCGAGCTCCCATTGGCCAGTGTCGCCGTTCCAGGTGGGCAAAGCAATTTTGATGTGGTCTTCGTTGCCGCACCAATAGTCCCAGTAGAAGTCGAAGATGACATCGTTGTACGGCTCACCGGGTACAAAGCCGCCGTAAGTTTGACAGTATTGTGCGTAGCCTTCGAAGAGCAGGAGCTGCGGCACACAGTCGATGGTTGCAAATACTTCGAGGTGGCCGCCGGGACAATCATAGTATTTGAAATGGAACTGCCATCTTGCGGCCTGTGCTGCGGATGTCAGCAGCAGCAGGCACAGGATAAAGAAAGTTAATTTTTTCATTTTTTAATCCTCCTTAAAAAAGCGGTTTGATTTTGGTTTTTGTTGACCTATTTTAGCTTATTAGTAACCATTGTATATATAAAAAACGCAATACAGGATTTTTCCGCCTCTATTGACTTCCCAAAATATGCCGGTTTTCACTATATCGGTTTTGAGGGCCGATGTCAAGCAGATTTTTTGTTTTGGAATTGCGTTTTGCAGGTCTTAGAGACCGATAAATCTTTTTATAACAAGGCTGTGATTCGAGGAGATTGGAGGGGGATATACTATTTACGATTTAATATTTATTATTGTTAGAGAGCGGTGGAGAAAGACAACGGGGGGGAGGATAATGAAAATTCTAAATCCTAATCTCTAAATTCTAAGTAATATCAAATTACCAAAATCTAAATTACCAAAACGAATTTCAACCACTAATTCGCACGAAAAGACACTAATTATTTAATCACTGATTTCGCTGATTTAATTGATTTTATTTCTTCAGCGTAATCGGCGTAATCAATGTAATCAGTGATAATTTTTTATCCGCGGATTTTAATTTGCCACAGAGAACAC
>CAZMQF010000128.1:0-7403 GCA_964568365.1 uncultured Pirellulales bacterium
AGATAGAAAAAAAATGGCATAAGTACTGGGAAGATAACAAAACATTCAGGGCCGTTGACTGTGACAGCCAGAGACCGAAGTTTTACATCCTTGATATGTTTCCTTATCCTTCCGGCCAGGGCCTTCACGTCGGTCATCCCGAGGGTTATACTGCCTCTGACATTGTAGCCCGATACAAGCGTATGAAAGGTTTTAACGTCCTGCACCCGATGGGCTTCGATGCTTTCGGCCTGCCCGCTGAGCAATACGCCGTTCAGACCGGAACGGACCCGAAAATCACAACACAGAAAAATATCGATAACATAAGAAAGCAAATCAAGTCTCTCGGCTTCAGCTATGACTGGGACCGAGAGCTTGCTACCACCGACCCGGGGTATTACAAATGGACGCAGTGGATTTTCCTCAAATTCTTTAATTGCTACTTTGATGACAAAGAGAACAAGGCAAAACCCATCGAACAGCTTCCTGTCCCCGAAGGCCTGACCGGAACAGAAAGACAAAAATACATCGACGACCATCGCCTTGCATACCAGGCCGAAGTTGCTGTCAACTGGTGTCCTGAGCTCGGCACAGTTTTAGCAAATGAGGAAGTAATAGGGGGAGTAAGTGAGCGAGGCGGCTTTCCCGTAATCAGAAAACCGATGCGGCAGTGGATGCTGCGTATAACAAAATATGCCGAAAGACTGCTCGAAGATTTGAAAGATGTCGATTGGCCTGAATCCATAAAAAAGCTTCAGACCGATTGGATTGGAAAGAGTATCGGCGCAGAGGTCAATTTCAAAGTTGACGGCCGCGACGAGGATATGTGGGTTTTTACTACTCGGCCGGACACGCTCTTCGGTGCTACTTATATGGTTATGGCACCGGAGCACAGGCTCGTTGACATTATTACGACCGACGAATATAAAAAGCAGGTTAGAGAATATTGCGAGGAAGCCGCACGTAAAAGCGACCTCGACAGAACCGATTTAGCAAAGCAAAAAACAGGTATCTTTACAGGTACCTGCGCAATCAATCCTGTCAACGATGAAAAGATTCCAATCTGGATAAGCGATTACGTTCTTATAAGCTATGGCACCGGAGCAATTATGGCTGTCCCTGCACACGATGAGCGCGATTTCGAATTCGCAAAAAAATTCAAGCTGCCTATTATCCAGGTTGTAGAACCTCCCGACCCTCAGGAAGCTGAGCTGGCAAGACAGGAAAAGTTGTGTTTTACAGGCGATGGCAAGGCTATTAACAGCGGCCGATTCAATGGCTTATCGACCTCTGAATTTAAAGAAGAGATTATTGCCTGGCTTGGTGAAAAAGGACCTGGCAGAAAAGCTGTCAATTATAAATTGCGTGATTGGCTTTTCAGCAGGCAGCGTTACTGGGGCGAGCCTTTCCCGCTTCTGCATACAGAGGCCGGCCGAACTATAAGTCTGGCGGAAGAAGATTTGCCGCTTGAGCTGCCCGAAGTAAAAGATTATAAACCTTCCGGAACAGGCTGGTCCCCTCTGGCAAATGCCGGTTCCTGGCTCAAGGTCAGCTTACCCGACGGCACAAAGGCAACAAGAGAGACAAATACTATGCCGCAGTGGGCCGGCTCCTGCTGGTATTATCTGCGGTATATCGACCCGGATAATAACAACCAGCTCTGGAGTCCTGAAAAGGAAAAGTACTGGATGTCACCTTCTGGTGTCGACCTTTACATCGGCGGTGCAGAGCACGCAGTCCTGCATCTTTTATATGCGCGATTCTGGCATAAATTTCTTTATGACCTCGGCTGCGTATCAACGAAGGAGCCTTTCTTTAAGTTAGTCAATCAGGGAATGATTTTGGGCGAGGACGGCCAGAAAATGAGCAAGTCACGAGGAAACATCGTCAACCCGGATAAGGTCATAAAAGATTACGGCGCCGATTCGATGAGGCTTTACGAAATGTTTATGGGCCCGCTTGAGGCGATAAAACCCTGGTCGATGCAGGGCGTCGAAGGTGTTCATCGCTTCCTGCAGAGAACCTGGAAAATGGTTATCGATGAACAAACAGGCGAGATCAGCCCTTCAGTAAAAGATACACAGGCCGATGAGCCGACATTGAGATTGCTGCATCAGACTATAAAGAAAGTCGGCGATGATATTGAAAACTTTGCATTCAATACTGCTATCAGCCAAATGATGATTTTTCTAAATCATCTCAGCAAACAGAATATCAAACCGAAATCGATAATCGAAAAATTTGTTCTTGTTTTGTCACCTTTTGCGCCGCATATTGCTGAAGAGCTCTGGCAGAAATTAGGTCACACCGACAGTTTGGCTTATAAGCCTTGGCCGCAATATGACAAAGAGCTTATCAAGGAAAAGGAAATTGAGCTGGCTATACAGGTCAATGGCAGGATAAAAGATAGAATTGTCGTATCAGCCGATGCCGACGAGGAACAGATAAAGCAGAAAGCCTTTGACTGCGAAAAGGTTAAAAAAGCTATTGCCGGAAAAGAACCGAAAAAAATCATCGTCATCAAATCCCGTTTAGTGAATATAGTTATTTAATTTTTGTCTTTGATTATGTATGAAAAAAGGAGACTTGATATGATTACCAGGTTTTATTTTAAGTTTTTGATTTCTTTTACCGTTGCTGTTTTTCTGCAGAGCTTTCTTGTATTTGCACAGGGAAATGAAGGTAAGGAGAAAAATGTTGCTGATATTGTATCGGCTGCCGTTAAAGAAAATAAGATTTTATATAAATTGACCGAACTTGATGAATTCAAGCAGATTGTCGGCCAACCCTTGAAAGAAACAAAAGAAGCTGGTGGCGGGATGGAAACGTGCGAGATTGAATATTCAGATGTTCGGGCCAAGTTCGGAAGAATGAGGGACAGTTCTACGACTTTTACTATTCTTTGGGTGACTGCGCCAAATAGGACGTTTGACTTCGGTCAGAACCGTCAGGTTGTTTTAAGAGATACTAATGACCTTAATAAGATTGACTCGTTCTGGGGATTTTCCAACCTTTCATTAGTTAATCTTGATTTAAGAAGATATAAAAAGCTGCTTAATGAAATGCCTTTTGATAGCCTAACAAAGTGGCCCGACCCTAATAAATTACCGATTGGCTTTCAGCCGGCTGATTTACTTGAAAAAGGAAAATATCCCGGGCTTGGTATAAAAAAACTGCACGAGCAGGGCATCGATGGAAGGGGTATTGGCATTGCAATTATTGACCAGCCATTACTTAAAAACCATATTGAGTATGCTGACCGCCTTGCGCTTTATGAGGAGATTGAGGTTCAGGGAGTGAATATTCAGATGCATGGCCCGCCTGTCTGCAGCATTGCTGTTGGCAAGACCTGTGGAGTTGCCCCGAAGGCCTTTTTATATTACTACGCCGTACCGATGTGGAAGTGGCTCGATAATAAACCCTGGGCTGATACTCTCGATAAAATTGTTGAGCTCAATAAAGGCCTGAAAGAGTCTGAAAAGATTAGAGTCGTGAGTATCTCATTAGGTGCATTTTCAAGAAGACCGAATTTTAATCTGTGGCAGCAGGCGGTCCAAAGGGCTAATCAAAACGGAATTTTAGTTGTCACCTGTGACTCGGCGTTCTTAGAAATCGCCCGATTAAGACGTATTGAGAATAGACCTCCGGATATCCCTCGTAGTTATGAGCCTCTTTTTTCAGGCCAGGGAGCAGACGTTCTGGTTTTAACCGGCAATCGCACGATTGCCAGCCATAAAGGCCGTGACGTCTATCACTATGAACGCAAGGGCGGATTGAGCTGGACAGTGCCTTACCTGGCAGGCCTTGCTGCACTGGCGTATCAGGTTAATCCCGATATTGAACCTGAAAGGATTGTGCAGTTGTGGAAGGAAACTGCTTTTAAAATACGGACAGGCCCGATTGTTAATCCTGTTCGCTTTATAGATGAAGTAAAAAAAATAACAAGTGCAGAAAAGAATAAATGAAAACTGAAATCGAAGCTAAATTAAAAGTTGATTCCCTTGAGAGTGTTGAAAGACAGCTTCAAACGCTCGGTGCACAATTTGTTGAGCAGCAGCATCAAATCGACTACTATTTTGACGATGAGAAATCGTACTTTGCAAAAAATGATAAATGCCTCAGGTTGCGTATGCAGTCAATCGAAAATGAAAAAAGCGCCTTTTTAACTTATAAAGGCCCGAAGCAAAAAGACGATTTTAAAAAAAGACTCGAGATAGAAATCCAGGTAAGTGACGTCGAATCGGCTGAGAATTTGCTTTCTATTCTCGGTTATAAAAATAAGCTCGTTATTGAAAAAGAACGTAAAATATGGGAATTATGCTCCTGTTTCGTAGCTCTTGATAATCTGCCTTCACTGGGCTGTTTTGTTGAAATAGAAGGGCCGGATAGCTTGAAAATTGCAGAAGTCCAAAAGAAACTTGGCCTTGAAAATATCAGGCACATACCTGACAGTTATGCCGAGCTTATGACTAAAACACAAAGTAATCTTTGAAAGCGAAGTGAATGAAACCGGATGATGGTTATATCGCTTATATAGTAAATCCGAAGGCCGGTGCCGGAAGCCAGAGGACTATCAGTCGTCAGTTCAAAAAATATCTTCTTGATAAAGGCTTCAGGGTTAATGCTATGCTTACAGCCTCTCTCGAAGATGCCTTCGAGTTTGCAAAAAGTGCCGCTCAGTCTGCTGATTGCGCACTGGTTGTTGCATCCGGCGGAGATGGTGTGGTCAGGGAAGTTGCCGACGGTCTCAGAAATACCAAAATACCTATGCTCATTGTACCCGCGGGTACCGAGAATCTGCTCGCAAATGAGCTGGGCTTCGATGAAAAATTCCAAACCCTCGTAAAAACTTTTGAAGGTGGTTTTACAAGAGCGCTCGACCTCGGCAGTGCAAACGGAAAATGCTTTACTTCCATTGCTGGTTTCGGATTCGATGGACTCGTTATTAAACGTGTCAGCGAAATTCGTTCAGGCCACATAGACCATTTTGATTACCTTTGGCCTGTTTGGAGAACGTTCTGGGATTATAGATTTGACGGCTTAAAGGTTGAGCTTGACGGAGAAGTTATTTTTGATGGTCCCGCCCTGGTTTTTGTCGGAAATATATCCCGATATGCTCTCGGCCTCGAAATACTGCATTACGCAGACTTCGGTGACGGCTTGCTTGATGTATGTATTTATAAATGTGCATCGCGCACACATCTGGTTAAACATTCGATCCTGACCGTATTAAAACATCACAGCAATTCTCGTGATGTCATTTATCGGCAGGGAAAAAGTGTAATTGTTTCTTCTGAGAACCCGAATTTGGCAACCGAAATTGACGGCGACCCGGGACCGGCTTTGCCCGTTAGGATTGATGTAATCCGGCACGCCGTTAATGTAATGGTCCCGAAAAGTGCAAAACCGGCAGGTGTGCGAACCAGACTTATCAGAGCAATAGGCTAAATTTACGAATCAGAAATCATATTCAAAAATTTATAAGTATTTTTATAAAGGAATAATAAAGTGACTTTCAAAATCGGTGCTGTCCAAATCGGTCTCGATGCGCCCTTGTTCGTAATAGCCGGCCCTTGTGTTATTGAATCACCCGACATCTGTCTGGATATTGCTGATAGGCTCTGTGAAATAAGTAAAAAGCTTGATGTCGGCATTATTTTCAAGGCCAGCTTTGACAAGGCAAACCGCTCCAGTATTAAAAGCTACCGTGGACCAGGCCTTAAGAAGGGCCTTGAGATTCTTGCACAGGTTCGCAAAAGGACTTTACTGCCTGTTATGACGGACATCCACGAATCTGCTCAGGCTAAAATCGCTGCCGAAGTTGTCGATTGCCTTCAGGTCCCGGCCTTTCTCTGCAGACAAACAGACCTGCTTTGCGCCTGTGCCGAAACCGGAAAACCAGTCAATGTTAAAAAGGGTCAGTTCCTCTCCCCCGATGAAATGAAAAACGTCGTCGAAAAAATTAAATCCTGTGGAAACGAAAAAATAATCCTTACTGAAAGAGGGACGTTCTTCGGCTACAACCGTCTTGTCAATGATATGACCGCTATCGATACTATGAAAAAACTTGGCTGTCCAGTAGTATTCGATGCCACCCACAGCACGCAGCAGCCGGGCGGCCTCGGCAATAAAAGCGCGGGCAGACGTGATATGGCTCCCATCCTTGCCAGAGCCGCCGTCGCCGCAGGCGCTAACGGCCTCTTCCTTGAAGTTCATCCGGACCCCGACAAAGCAAAATCAGATGCCGCTTCAATTATGCCCATTGACTGGCTCGAGGAGCTTCTGAAAGTTTGCAAAAATATTTTCGATATCATTCGAAGATAAAAAGTGGAACATAAAGAACAATATTTATTTGGGCCGGTGCCTTCACGAAGGTTAGGCCTGAGTTTGGGTGTTGATATCGTCCCCTTTAAGGTATGCACCCTCGACTGTGTTTATTGTCAGCTCGGAAGAACCACACAAAAAACGATCGAAAGAAAGGAATTTGTACCTGTTGAAGACGTCCTATCCGAGCTGAAAAACAGAATTGCTAAAGGCCTGACTGCCGATTACATAACCTTCAGCGGCTCCGGTGAGCCGACGCTGAATTCAAGGCTCGGCGAGCTGATTTCAGATATAAAAAAAATCACAACAATCCCCGTGGCCGTTCTGACAAGCGGAACACTTCTTTACAGGCCGGATGTTAGAGCTGATTGCTCAAACGCCGACCTCATCCTGCCTTCTCTCGATGCCGGGGACCAGAAGACATTCGAAAAGATAAATCGTCCTCACCCTGATATCAATATTAAAAAAGTTATTTCGGGACTATGCGAATTAAGGAAGCAGTTCGTCGGTCAAATCTGGCTCGAGGTCTTTCTCGTCGATTCGATAAATACCGAACAGCAACAGCTTAGCAGCATCAAACGGGCTGTCGAGCTTATCCGTCCCGACAAAATCCAGCTTAACACTGCTGTTAGACCGACCGCAGATGCTTCGGTTAAGTCGGTAGACCACCGCAGACTCCGGGACATAGCCGATTTCTTTGGACCGCAATGTGAAATTATTGCCGACTTGGCGAAGCTGACCTCGCCGGATAGCGACGACAAGGACACTGTCGCAAAGTCTGATAAATTCTCTGCTGATGATACCCAGGCTATGGAAACCTTGTTATCAATACTAAAACGCAGGCCCTGCTCTCTTGATGATGTATCTTCATCACTCGGAATTCATCGAGGCCAGGCTGTAAAGTATCTAACCTGTCTTGAACAAAGCAGGCTTGTAAGTTCCGAACGCAAAAACGGAATCGTTTTTTACAGGGCAATTTGACTTACCAGTTCACCGCCTGTTCATACAGTACGATAAAATTCTTAAAATTTACCGTTTTTTTGTAATTATTCGTAATCAATTTTGTAAAGGCGGTACAGTGATTGGCCGATAAAAGCATT
>CAZMQF010000129.1:0-7276 GCA_964568365.1 uncultured Pirellulales bacterium
GGGGCGATTATCCTGAGGCAGTGCGGCACAAAGTTTTTCGCAGGCAAAAACGTGCGGACAGGCAGAGACTATACACTTTTCGCCACAGCAGAAGGAAGGGTGCAGTTTCAGGGCAGAAAAGTACACGTAGTTTAAGTTTAAGGTAATATTTCAAATATTAAAAAGGATGGTTTAGGGCCATCCTTTTTTTATAATTACGCAATACGTATTACGCACTACTCATAACGAAATTATGTTTATAGACGAGGCGAAAATCTGGATTAAGGCGGGCGACGGCGGGAACGGCTGTTTGAGCTTTCGGCGGGAAAAGTACGTTCCGAAAGGCGGGCCTGACGGCGGGGACGGTGGTAAAGGCGGCAGCGTCTATTTCGAGACAGCCGATAACCTCGATACGCTTCTGGACTTTGCCGGCAAGCACCACTGGAAGGCAAAGAACGGCAAAGACGGTGAAGGCGGCAACAGACATGGAGCGGACGGTAAGGACCTTATAATAAAGGTGCCTGCGGGCACGCTTATCTATGATGATGAGCTTAATCTTCTGCTTAAAGATATGGATAAGGTCGGGATGAAGGTTCGCGTGTGCATCGGGGGCAGGGGCGGGAAAGGCAATAAGGCTTTTGCGACGTCAATCAACCAGGCACCGAGAACAACAACGCCGGGTAAAGAAGGTCAGCAAAGAAGTATCCGGCTGGAACTGAAACTATTAGCCGATGTCGGGCTGGTAGGCAAACCAAATGCAGGTAAAAGCACGCTCATCTCGCGCTGCTCTGCTGCAAGGCCTAAGATAGCCGCTTATCCATTTACGACTTTAGAGCCGGTATTAGGGATAGTAGAGCTGAGCGGTTTTCGCAGGTACGTTTTAGCTGATATTCCGGGTTTGATAGAGGGCTCGCACGCCGGTGCAGGGCTTGGTTACGAATTTTTAAGGCATATAGAAAGGACTACGATAATTGCTCACATTCTTGATATAATGCCTGCGGACGGAACGGACGCGGTTGAAAATTACAAAGCGATACGTGGAGAGCTAAAGGCGTACAGCAAGGCACTTGCCCGAAAAAAAGAGGTTATTATCGCCAACAAAATCGACCTTGACCCGGACGGCAAAATCGTTGAAAAACTGAAGAAGAAACTAAAAAAGAAGGTGCATCCGATTTCAGCGGTAACGGGCAGAGGTGTAAAAGAGCTGGCTGAAGCCCTGTGGCAAAAGGTAAAAGAAACAAAAAAAACTGAAAGTTAATAACTATGAACCTGATAGCGGTTGATATAGGCAATACGAATATTCGGCTGGGACTTTTTCTAAAGGGTGAGGAAAAGCAGATAAAAACGGTACCGGGCGTCTCAGAAGCTGTACTGAAAAGAGAGCTTAAGCGGATGTGGGAGAAAATTCCGATATCGAAAAGGTCAAAAGAAAAGAAGCGTAACGGGGTGATAATCGCCAGCAGCGTAAAACCGGCCTGGACGGAAACGATTCGTAAAATCGCAGAACAGCTCGGCGAAAAGATACTTTTGATAGGAAAAGAGATTCCGTTCCCGATAGATTTATCAGTTGAGAAAACATATAAGGACAGAATAGGGACCGACAGAGTAATTACAGCGGCAGCGGCTTATGCGGTCGTCGAGGACGCCGTTGTTGTAGCAGATTTCGGCACAGCGGTGACAATAGATTTAGTCGACGAAAAAGGTGTCTTTGTAGGAGGCGTGATAGTTCCGGGTTTTGAGGCAAGTGCGCAGGCACTAAAGGATTTTACCGTTCAGCTTCCGAAAATCAAGGTCACCAAGCCGACAAGCGTATACGGCACAAATACCGAGCAGGCGATAAATTGCGGGCTGTATTATTCTGCGATCGCGACACTACAGGAGATTGTAAGACGATTCGCAGAGACTATCGGCAGATGGCCTCAAACGATTATAACAGGTGCGGCAGCAGAGCTGATAAAGGACGACTGCAAATTCATCGATAACTATGTCCCCAACCTTGTAATCAAGGGAATTGCACTTGCCTACAGAAAACATATCGAAAGCAAGATATAAAAATCAAGAGGACAGAAGACGGAGGACGGAAGACAGAAAAACATCGAATGACAAATAAGGAATGTAAAGTCACGAGCCATGAGTTACAAGGAAAAAGCGATTAATACTATTGCAGCGGTAATGACAGGTAAGGGGACGGGTGCGATATCAACGATACAGCTCTACGGCAGCAAGGCTGAAAGTATAATAGAAAAGATATTCAGGCCGACAGGTGGTAAAAAAGCGGAATTTAAGGCCAGCAGCATCGTCGTGGGGACAATATACGACGGAGACGAAATTATTGACCAGGTGACCATCGGCTGTGAAGGAGAGAAAAATTTTGCAATAAACTGCCACGGCAATCCGCTGATAGTAGCTGATATTTCAAGGCTACTGGGGAGGCATAAAGTAACAATTATAAGTGCCGAAAAGTTTCTGCAAACAATCTACAAGGAGCAGGGTTTAAGGTCAATTGAAATCGAGGCAAGGATAGCGCAGGGGCGGGCAAAAACAATTGCTGGAACGAAGATAATCTTAAACAAAACCGCCGGCAGCCTGAGCGGAAAAGTTCAAGAATGGCTCGAAAAGATTAAGACGGGGACAATCGAGCAGATACAGGCTGAGGGTGAGCAGATTTTAGAGAAAAGCCGGTCGGCGAAACTTCTTATTGATGGAGCGCAAATTGTTATAACAGGGCCTGCGAACAGCGGCAAAAGCACATTACTGAATTATCTTGCAGGCAGGCAAAAATCCATTGTCACCGAGATTGCGGGAACAACCGTCGATTACGTTACGGCTGAATGCAGGATAGGCGAGCTTTTCTGCGAGCTGATTGACACAGCCGGTCTTGATAAAAGTGTTAAGACCAAAGGCGCAAAAACAATTGAAAAAGCAGCTCAGCAAAAAAGCCTTGAGATAATAAAAAAAGCCAATTTAGTTCTACTTGTACTCGACAGGAGCGCAGATTCAGGGCAGCTGGATGATAAAATTGTTGACAAGATTTCAGGCAAAAAGGTTTTAACCGTGCTGAACAAAGCCGATTTGCCGGCAAAACTTAATATATTTAAGCTGCCCAAGCAACTGCGTAACTGTATAACAATAAGTGCAAAAACCGGCGAGGGTGTTGAAAATCTCATCTTAAGAATATCACAAGTCCTGGGCGTTGCCGATTTTGATTTGCATATAGCGGTATGCGTAACGAACAGACAGGAAAAGATAATCTCAAAAATAACCAGTGCAAAATCAAAACAAGAGACAATTAAGCTGATAACGGAGTTGTTAAACGGCCGGCTGTAGGCGGTCTTTATCTGTCAAAATGCGGCCAGAACATGACCAAAGCGTTAGAAGTTTCGGAATTTGTTCGAAATAGTGCCCTGCTATCGGAATTATGATAAAAAAACAGTTTTTTTATTTTTCAAAATTCGGTTTTGACATTAAGGCATTATAATGTTATAATGTTAATAATGAGGTGATGTATGAAAACACATACAAAAAGAACGACAGTTTATATGGATTCTGATTTGCATCATGCGCTGCGCATAAAAGCAGCTCAAACAGAGCATTCTATGTCCGAGCTGGTTTCCGAAGCGATAAGATTGTCATTAGCGGAAGATGCAGCCGACATAGCAGCATTTGACGAGCGTAAGAAAGAGCCAAGCCTTGCATTTGATGATGTCCTGAAGAGGCTCAAGGCAGATGGCAAAATATAAAATAACCATCAAAAAGTCTGCTGCAAAAGAGCTGGAAGATATTGGCAAAAAAGACCTTCGAAGAATAGTCAAACGAATCAAATCACTTGCTCACAATCCGAGAGCTCAGGGCTGTGAGAAGCTGTCAGGTCAGAATCGTTTCCGCATTCGTCAGGGAGATTACAGAATAGTGTATTCTATTAAGGACAAAGATTTTATAGTTAATATAGTCAAAATCGGTCATAGGCGGGAAATCTATCGTTTATAAGCATTAAAATAGCAAATCAAAAAAACACTTTACATTCCCACTGGCCAATATAATATTTATATATAATTTTTCGTGCGAATAACTACAGCGGTTCGTCTCTCTGATACAAAATCCTGCGGATTTTCGGGTAAGATTTTCAATTTGAGCTCTTTGCATATTTTTCCGATCGTCGAGAATTTATCCGAATCTATTCCCAGGGTTATATCGATATCCCGTGTCAATCTCGGCCTGCCATATAAAAGAACTGCCTGTCCTCCGATAATCATATAAGGGATTTTATCTTTGTCTAAACTCCGGGCTATCTTTGTTATTAATTTTTCTATCACGACGTTAATCCATTTATCGCTTTAGCAATCCTCAAATCCTTCCCAGATATTGTCAGAATTGATAGCGCCTAAGGACACAGCTTCGTTGTAAAGCTGCTCATATATGGCCAGGGCCTCTTTGTAAGAGAGCTTCTCATCAGCCGCTAATTTAAAGTAGAACTTCTCTAATTTACGTTTGTTTCGTATCATTATTTTGTTGTTTTATCTTACCTGTTTTGTTAACCGGCGTAAAGAAATAAATAGAGAAAAGCTCTTAACTTGTTAAATGAGCCAGTTTGAGTATAATCTTCAGCTATGGCTGCACAGGACGAAAAATTGACGCCGGCAATGAAACAGTTCGCCCACTTCAAGCAGAAATACCCGGACTGTGTACTGTTTTTCCGGATGGGCGATTTTTACGAAACGTTCTACGAAGATGCCAAAACCTGCTCGAAAGTTTTAGGGCTGACGCTGACCAGCCGAAGTAAAGCCGACAATCCTGTTCCGCTGGCAGGAGTGCCCTACCACGCCGTCGACGGATACCTAAAAAAGATGCTTCAGGCAGGCTATAAGGTAGCGGTCTGCGAGCAAGTCGAAGACCCGAAGCTGGCAAAAGGGGTTGTTAAACGTGACATCGTGCGAATCGTAACAGCGGGGACATTGACAGACGATATGCTGCTGAAAGCAAAGGAGGACAACTATCTCTGCGCAGTGTCACTGAGTGCGAAGGGGCAGGCTGCGATAAGCTGGGTCGATTTGTCAACGGGTCATTTTTTCGTTCAGCAGATACCCGAGGAGGGGCTGCTCGATGAATTGCTGCGGCTGTCACCGGCAGAGTGTCTTTTAGCGGACAGGCGTGGTGAATTATTCGAGGCGGAGATAAAAAAGCTGGCCAAAGAAATAACTCAATTGACCGGTGCGATTATAACTGAGCGGCCCGGCTGGTACTTCGATTTGTATCAGGCAAAACAAAGGCTTTTGAAGCATTTCGGAGCAGCAACCTTGGAGGGCTTCGGCATCAGTGATGGTGACATAACCATCTGCCCTGCCGGCGCGATAATCGAGTATCTTAATGAGACACAGAAAACGACGCTCAGCCATATACAGACGTTGAAAAAAATCGAGCGCAAAAATTATCTTCAGATTGACGCTACGAGCCTGGGCAGCCTTGAGGTTCTGCGGACGATACGGACAGAAAGCCAGAAAGGCTCACTATTGGAATGTATCGACCGGACGGTGACGGCGATGGGCGGGCGGATGATAAGAGGCTGGCTCTGTATGCCGCTGTGCGAGGTTGGGGCAATCGAGCTTCGCCAGGATGCGATAGAAGAGCTGATAGGCAATGACGAAGGCTTAAGCCGGATACGCGGGCTTCTCTCAAATATATCCGATACTGAAAGAATTGCAGCAAGGGTGAGCACATACCGGGCCAATCCGCGTGATATGCTTGCATTGGTGGGGACATTGCGAACGGTACCGAAGCTGCGGGAAATTCTGCAGAGCTTTACAGCCGACCTTCTGCTGAAACTTGCAGGAAAAAGCGATAGTATGGATGAGCTTGCCGATTTGCTCGAGGCTGCGATTGAGCCGGACTGCCCGGCGCACCTGCGTGACAGCGGAGTGATAAGGAACGGCTTCGATGAAAAGCTCGATGAGCTGCGGTCGGTATCGAGGGACGGGCAAAGCTGGCTGAGCAGATACCAGAAAGAGCAGAGCGAGCGAACGGGAATATCGAATCTGAAAATCGGTTTCAATAAAGTGTTCGGCTATTACATCGAGGTAAGTCATTCGGCGGCGGATAAGGTGCCGGCTGACTACGTTCGAAAGCAGACGATAAAAAATGCGGAACGATACATTACCGAGGAGCTGAAAAAATTCGAAACGAAGGCGCTTGGTGCAGAAGAAAAATCGCTCGAATTAGAACAGCAGCTCTTCGAGCAGCTTCGTGCGCAGACGGCAAATTATGTGCCGCGTTTGCAGGGGCTGGCTGATACGCTTGCACAGTGTGACTGCCTGGCGGCTCTGGCGTACCTTGCAAAAAGTCGAAACTATGTTCGGCCGAAAGTTACCAATACAAATGAATTTATCATAACCGAAGGCAAACACCCGGTGCTGGCTGAGACCTTAGGCAGCGAATTTGTGCCCAATGATATCGAGCTTGGTGAAAAGGCGACGGATTTGCTAATAATAACCGGGCCTAATATGAGCGGAAAAAGCACCTATATTCGGCAGACAGCTCTTTTAGTGCTGATGGCACAGACGGGCTCATTCATACCGGCAAAGGCGGCAACTATCGGGCTGGTAGATAGGATATTCACACGGGTAGGGGCTTCGGACGAATTGGTGCGGGGACAATCGACTTTTATGGTCGAGATGACCGAGACGGCAAATATAATAAATAACGCTACTGAAAAATCGCTGGTAATTTTAGATGAGGTCGGCAGAGGGACAAGCACATACGACGGATTGTCTCTGGCCTGGGCGATAACAGAACATATCGCAACGAAAATCAGATGCAGAACTTTATTTGCAACACATTATCATGAGCTTACCGAGCTTTCCGAGCTGTTCGACAATATCAAAAACTGCAACGTTGCCGTTCGCGAGTGGGCTGGCGAGGTTATTTTTCTGCACAGGATACTGCCCGGCGGTACCGACAAAAGTTACGGTATCCACGTTGCAAAGCTGGCGGGTCTACCGAAAACGATTTTAGAAAGAAGCGCTGAAATATTAGAGGAGCTCGAAAGCACATTTGCAAAAGAGGCAACGAGTGAGCATTTAGCCAAACACAAGACAAGAGAGGCGGACGGCGATACATTGTTTGTCCAAAAGCATAAAAGCGTTCTCGAGAAGCTGTCCTCAATTGATGTCAATAATCTTACGCCGATAGAGGCGATTAATCTGCTAAATAAAATAAGAGAAGATCTAAAATAAGTTCACCAGGAAAGAATTCACATCTTTAATACGGTTAAGGGGTTTAAGATTAATAACAGTTTTAGTATTTA
>CAZMQF010000130.1:0-7226 GCA_964568365.1 uncultured Pirellulales bacterium
GTCTGGAGGGATGTCACGGGATTCGATTTTAATTTTTATCTTATCTTTTAATGCACTTAGTCGGGATTCAAGGGCTTGAGAATAGTTGTATTCGTAATCCCAGCCAAGGAGAACGAGTCGTTTATAACCCCTACCGGCTAAATTTTGAGCCTGTAGTGCGAGTTCTTCGGCCTTTTTGGCAGTGATGGGTCTATCAGGATAGCCGACATAGACAAGCTCATCGATGTCGTTTACTTTTCGAATACCAAGACCGCTGGTTTTATCTCTTGGTGTTGCACCGTATAATTTTAAGATAAGATGCTGCATTTCCCAGATACGGCCACCGGTAAGATAAATCATTTCACGCTGGTAATTGCCGATATTTTCAATAAGGAAGGGTTTAGCGACTTCTTCAACAAGACGGGCACGGGTAACCTGAATACCGACTTTGCCGAGTTCACACATAATCCAACGTCGACCAAGTTTTTCGGCGACAGCCCCGGTTGTGCCGGAGCCGGCAAAGAAATCAGCTACAATAGAGTTTTTATCAGATGATTGCGTTATAACTCTCCTCAATAAATCCTCTGGTTTTTGTGTATCATAACCAGTTGCTTCAGAAGAGTTCGATGATATTAAGGTTATGTCATCCCATAAATTGCCAATCTTTCTACCCTCATATTCATCAGAATAAAGTTTATAGCGAGGTCTTCCATTATCCGTCCAGTATATTAAATATGGATTTTCTTCTATTCTCTTATCAAATGTTTCTTGTGTCCAGATCCACCCTAGCTCCGTAGTTACTTTTCTACCTTGAATTATCCTTACTTCACCTCTACTGGAAATGTTTGAGCTCTTTTCCAATTTTTGATGATTAAACTTTTTTCCCGTTTCTTTCTCTATGTATGGAAATTTCTCTTCTAATTCTTTTTGAGATAAATTCTGATATACCTGGCGGTAGATAAAGTTTTTTGTTTTTGCATACCAGAAAATCGAATCGGTAGATACGTCCAATCCTATTGCTAAATGATGCCCAAGTGTTCTCTTAAATATTATTTCACTTCCGAAGTTCTCTTTACCAAAGATTTCATCCAAAATAGTTTTAACATAGTGACCAACATGCCAGTCTGAATGAACATAGATACTCCCATCTTCTGCAAGTAGCCGTTTCATAAGTTGTAATCGCGGGTATAACATATCAAGGTAGGAGTCGGTGCCGCCTGTCCAAGTGTCTTTGTAGGCTAGGCGTTCGATAACGGAGGGTTCTTTTGTGAATTGGTTGCCTTCGATTGTCATTCTGTGGGAGTAGTCGGCCTTGGAATCGAAAGGTGGGTCGATATAGATAAGGTTTACTTTGCCTTCGTAGCCCCGAGCGAGAAGGGCCTGCATAGCGAGGAGGTTATCGCCCCAGATAAGACGGTTCATTTTTTGTTTATCTATTTCTTCTTCGCCGATTATGCCATCGCGAAAAGAGAGTGGCAATTGGCCTGCAACTTTAGGATTTGGAAGAACAACTTCGGCGGTCTGAAATTCTATATCTTTGGGATTTGGCGCTCTCCGCGGCTTGGTATCCCAGACTAATCTGGCTGAATCTTTTTTGCGTAATTTTATGTTATTATCTGCCATTTCACGACCTGAATAGAAAAACAAGAATATTTAGAGTAAATCTTCTATTTTAATAAAGAAATGTCAAGGAAAATAAAACACAAAACATGATTAAATCGATGGAAGACCTTCAAACGCAAGGGGCTAATAACTTACGTCGCCGTACCCTTCGACTCCTTCGATTTCACTCAGGACAAGTACGCTCAGGGCAGGGCGGCGAAACGAAATGGTTTTTGGGTTATCAGGAAGTGAAACCGAGTGCGGCCATCTGGTTCTGTAAGAGTGCGAGGGTACCTTCGAGACGGGCAAAACGAGCTATGAGCCTGGCCTCTTCTCTGGTGAGTCGGTCCTCCTCGCGCTCAATTTTGTCCTTGATACTCTCTATGATGTCAGATATGTGCTCCTGGTCGATCTGGATAGTGCCGGTAGTTGTTTTTAATATGTTATCCAGAAAATCTTCCATAGCGCCGGTGAAGCCCTGCTTTACCCTGACGACTGCGGTGTGGGGGCCATTCTGGCTGAGGTCAACACTTAGCTGCAGGCCGTTCTCGGGATACAGCGGGTCGCCGTTTTCATCGAATTCGCTGTTGCCTGTTATAATGTTCGAGCTGAAAGTTGCATCACGGTATGTGGATTCGGTTGAGAGTTTTATTTGGGCGGCTGTGATAATGTTGTCGGTGACGGTGACCTGGACGTCGTATGTTCCGGCGGTGGTGTAATTGCTGCTTGCGCCGTAGAACTCGATGACGTTACTGTTTGTGCTTCCGGATTTGTCTGCGCCGATGAGTGCGAGAGTGGCCATATAGTCGTTAGCGACAGCTTCGTCGAAAACGGTGGTATCGAAATTGAGCAGGCCGTCCCTGTCGAGCTCAAGGCCGATTTGGCCGGCCATAAGGTATTCGTCAATGTCCTCGACAAAGCCGTTTGTCCGGGAGACAAGGGGCGTGAGAAGCTGCGATTTGATTGTAGAGACGATGTAATCGCCCATCAGGGTGCCGGCTTGTTCGGTTGCAGTGTCATAGCCGGTGTTTTTTTTGATGAAGTCGACGGCAAGATTGTAGGCTTCTACCATAGAGGTTATTTTTTCTTTTACTGATGCTATGTCCCTTGTGAGTGTTATCTGTATGCCGGAGTCATCGGTGGTGTCGTGCAGGTGGAGTGTTACGCCGTGAATGACATCTTCTATAGTATTTGAGCTTCTTGTAATCCAGTCGGCGGGTGGGTAACCGTCGATTCTTACCTGGCTGTCCTGTGCGGACTGAGTTTCGGTGAAGTTGGTTTCGGCGAAGCCTAAGAGGTCTGCGGGGACGGTGCCGCCTTCGGTGAGCAGACCGATGGCTGGGAAAGTGAGGTCGGTTTGTCCTGTGCCGGGGTCGTAAGATAGTTCGAGCGTCATCAGGCTTGTGTCGCAGGTGTGGTCGGTGAGTACGATTCGGCCGTTTTCGAGGGTGGCGGTTGCGGTGCCGGCGAATGCGTCGTTTATTTCCTCGACGAGATGAAAGAGCTTGGTATTTTCCGTGACGTCCATATACAAATCGACGTCCGTGCCGTCGTGCGTGGTTCCTGTTATGTGTATCCGTTCGTCACCTACGAGATAGCCGAGGGAGTCGTCGAACTGGTCGAGGTCGATGATTCTGGTACTGAGAGTTGCGTTGTCGGAAGCCTGAGTGAGCTCTGAATCGGCCTGCAAAGCTTGCGTGTTTGAGGCATTGATTTTGATTTCGTAGTCGGTTCCGGCGTCGTTTCCGTTCAGGACGAGATGATACATATCATTGAAATATAGGAGTGTTGCGGTGACACCGGGATTTTCAGCGTTGTTGTTGATGAGGCCGGCAAGCTCTTCGAGCGTTGTCTGTGGGGTTGTTGTAATTGAAGTTTCCTTATTGTTGTATGAGTAAATGAAAGTACCTTCGCCGACGTAGTCCTCCGGATATTCGATTCCGGTGGTGTGCACCCATCGTTCGGCGGTAGCCAGCTGGTTAATGACGACGTTATGGTTTCCCTCGTAGGCGTTATAGGAAGCCTCGGCGGTGAGGGTGTCCTCGTCGCTTGATGTTGTTTTGAAAGAGCGGAGCTGGTTTGCATCTGAAAGTTTGCCGAGAGTAGTTTTCAATGTACTGAGCTTTGTTTCAAGTGATTCGAGCGCACTTTTTTTTCCTTCCCAGAGCTCCTGCCGCTTCAGGTACATATTCAGGGTTCGTTGTTGGACGGCCATCAACTGGCTGATGAGCGAGTTAGTATCGATTCCTGTCAGAAGGCCTGGCAGTCTGAGGTCGGCCATATTTTTTTCCTTATCTAAAAATCGGCTTGTTCTGTTATATTTATTATCGAACGAAAAAAGCTCTTAGTTAATTTAGCTTTCATTTTTTTGTACCTATTTTCAGGCTGTTTGGCAAAGGGGCTGTTTTTCGGTGACACTGCATTTTTTCCGGGCCGATAAACAGTCCTGCATCGTATTAATGAGCCGTTTGTTATCGGGAGCGATTTCGAGGCACTGGTTTATCTCGAAGCAGGCTTTTGCGAGAACGATATCGGCGAATAACGGAGAGCGAGCTTTGAGGTGAAGGCGGCCGAGATTGAGAAAGGTAAGTGCCTTGAGGTATTTTGTGCAGAATTGTCTTTTTTCCGGTTTAATTTTTTTCCAGGTGACGTCTGGGAAGAGCTGTTCGCAAGCAAAGGTATGTGCGAAACGCTCAATGACCTGGAGGTGGCAGCGGGCTTTTTCGACGGAGAGGTTTCTCGAAAGGCCGTCGTCGGTCATTCTTTTGAGGTACAAAGGCTCTGTCAGATGCTGAAAGTTGAGGTTGTATTTTAGGAACCGTCGGAGCATATCGTAATCTTCAGCGACAATGAGCTGCTCATCAAACGGGCCGATTTTGTCGAATACGCTTTTTCTTATGCAGGTTCTAAAAGGTACGAGGGAGTAACCGTGCGAGAAGAGATTTTTTATGAGCTCTGTTCTGTTTGAGAAGTCCAATCTTTTTATGATTCGGATTGTTTTGTCGTTTTCGTCAATAAGGCGGTCATCACAATAGACCAAATCGGCCTGCGGGGATTTTTCGAAGTATTTCAGATGTTTTGCGATGAAGTCGATTGTGAGCATATCGTCTGCGTTAAGAAAGACTATGAAGGAGCCGTTTGCCTTTTTCAGGCCGAGATTTCTGGCAGCAGCGGGGCCGGAGTTCTGTTTGTAAAAGTATTTGATTTTGTCGTCATTGAAACCGGCGATGATTTCTTTGGTGTTGTCCGTTGAGCCGTCGTCGACGATTATAAGCTCGAAGTTTCTGTAATTCTGGATAAGGGCGCTTTCGACAGCAAAGGCGATGTGTCCGGCGGCATTGTACGCGGGCATTATTATAGAGACGAGGGGATTGTCTTTGTGCTTGTATAAAGGGATGACCGATATGTAGTGATTTGCGTAGCGTCTGCCGACCAGGTAACGTTCGTAAAGGCTGTGGATTTTTCGGCTGTGCTCGATTCCGTTTTCGTTGTAAAAATAGAGGCCCAAAAACTGAGGGATGTGTTTGAATTTATATTTTTTTGAGACTCTGAGCCAGAAGTCCCAGTCACCGGCACAGGTCAATGATTCGTCGAAGAGGCCGAATTCGTTGTGCAGAGACTTTCGCCACATAGGCTGAGAGCCGACACAGCAGCCGAAAAGGAGTCTTTGGGGGGAGTAGTCGGGTTTTTTTGTCATTTGAGTACCGTGATGGTTTTCAAAGGTGTCGTTCGGGGTGCGGGTGAGTATCTGGTCGCCATAGACAAGTGCGATGTCGGGGTTTTGCATAAAAGTGTTTGCCATAATTTCGAGAGCGTCTCGGCGGCGGCGGTCGTCTGTGTTTGCGTTTGTGATGTATTTTCCGCGAGCCTGTTTGACGGCACGGTTCCAGGCGGCGTAGACGGTTTCGCGATTTTCGGTTTCGATGTATTTGATGTTGTTGTATTTTTGCTGGAATTGCTTTACGATTTTATGTTCGTTCTGCTCTGAGCCGCTGTTGACGATTATGATTTCGAGCTGGTCTGCGATTGTCTGGTTTTCGAGGTCTTCGAGACAGCCTTTTAAGAAAGTTTGCGAGTTGTAGGTTGAGACGATTGCGGAAATAAGAGGTTGTTTGTCTTTGGTAACGGCAGGCGGCGGGATTGATATTTCTGGGGCAGAGGTTTTTTGGTTGTCATCGAGTGCTGCCGGCTGAGTGATTTTTATATTTTTGCTGATGGGGATATTTTTGACATTGTTTAGTTTCGGCAGCATTTTTTGTATGTCGGATTTCAGCTCGTCCGGTAACTGCAGGTAGGGGGCCTGCAGCAGATGGGTGTAGATGTTTTTTAATTTCTGGAATTCAGCCTGCTTGATATAACAGGCTGCGAGTTTTGTGCAGCAGCATATATAGCACTTTTGGCTTTTGAGGTATTTTTCAAGCTCTCTTTCAGAGTTTTTTGGCGGAGGTGCAATTATTGCAGGTTTTAAGGATTGCGGGACTTTTTCGAGAAATGTTTTTGCCTTGTCGAGCCTGCCGATTCTGAAGTAGAGTGAGCCGAGGAGGTAATTAGTTTCTGCTAAACCGGGATTTTCATCAAGGGCTTTTTGTGCCCATTGAATAGCGATTTCGGGATTTTTTTCCTGGAGGAAGACGGCGATATTTAGCAGCTTTGCGAAGTCGGTTATTTGATTTTCCCTGTTTTTGGGATAGCCGGCCTGCATAAGTTCGAGGAAACTTTCAAAACCGAGTGAGTATTTCTGCCGGAGCGATTTTCTTATTGCGATTTTTTTGCCTATACGTTCGTCAAGGTCGGCATCGAGCGCTCTGGAGGGGTCAGCGAGATAATCGTGATAAACGATGACATCCGGGAAGTAAAACAAACAGTCAATATTTCCGCCGTAAGACGTAAATATCCGGTAGGAGAGTTCGTGACATTTGTATGCTGAGAGGTCTTCGTCAAAGCCGCCGATATTAAGCAGCACATCTTTTTTGAATGCGCAGTTTGTTTCAGTTTCGCAAAGTGAATAGATGGGCTCGTCGCCGAGGTCGTAATAGTCGGGCGTAAATGCTGAGTTTTTAGCGAGCGGCAGAACCTTGCCTCTGATGGCGAGGATGTTTTTTGTTTTGAAATGAAAGCAGATGTTTTTGACGAAGTTGCGGTGTGCGATAGCATCCTGGTTTAAGAAAGCGAGATAAGGTGCTTTAGCGAATTTTAAGGCGACATTTTTTGCGAAGGACCGGCCGAGATTTTGCTTTAGGTTTATAAAGCAGATATTGAGCCGGTTTAATCGGTTGTCAATTTTCGGCTTGTCTTTGGAATTGATTACGACAATTATCTCGAATTTTTTTTCAGACTGGTTGTTAAGTGCAGTTAAATTGTTCAACAGAGCATCAGTCAGATCGGGCGTGTCAATTACGATTGATAATTGCGGTTCGGATTCTTTGCAGAGGAAGGTGACGTTTTCGATGTAATCGTCAGGATTCATTTTTTTTCCTGCGAGTTTTGCCTTGAGCTTTTCTCTGAGCAGATTTGTCAGCGGCCAGTTTGAAAAGATTGGGTGTTCGTTAATGCCGCGATGGTCAATGAATGTGTTTGTCTGTAGTGCGTAATGGTAGCATTTTGATATAAGTATTGCGTCGAGGTGGCCGATATCGGTGCCGGCT
>CAZMQF010000131.1:0-7071 GCA_964568365.1 uncultured Pirellulales bacterium
TGCTGATACTTTCTGACATTGTCAATCGATTTGCGTATAGCCGACAATAAATCTTTGTCTATCCGGGCATGCGCCTTTTCTAATTCCCGGCGGTTTACTCTGAGCTGTGAAGCTGTCAGTTTTACATTGTCAAATTTATCGGCAAATTCAATTAAGGCCTGGTCTTGCTGCTTTCGTACGGCATCAAGTATTTTCATTAGCTGCTCATATCTTTCATCACCGGGAACAAAATATGATGACTCGAATAATTTTTCGTGAAGGTCCGTTATTTTTTGATGCCACTGAGTATCTGAGGACAAGGTAAGAATTTTGCCAAGATTGCCGGCCATATTGTGCTCCTATTTCCCAAAATTACCGTAGCTGTAAACACGTCTTGCACGCTGGAGCAGAAGGTAATTGCTGCCTTTATATTTTGTAACGGTCCCCGCCACCTTGAATCGGATTCGCTCGAGCTCGGCCGACTGTTTTTGCCAGGCATTCTCAAGTGTCTGGCAGGGCAGCAATGGTATTGAAATATTCTCGACGTTTCTGCCGAGAGCATCAAGAACAAAGACGGTTCTGCCATCCGGCTGTTTTAATATGAATCCGGTCCTGTCAGCAAGGACATGGTTTTGTTCGAAATCCAGTCCTTTTTGCATTTGTGCCGGACGAATAGCTTTTTCGGCAGTTAGTTTTTCCAGGATATGAGCAGGCAGTTGCAATTCATCGTCAGGTTTATTGACTTGTGTTTTTTCCTGCCCCTTTGGGGGTATGTTTTCGATTTTTTTAATCTGACCGACCGGCAGGTAGTTATCTATGAAGAAATAGTTTTTTCTTTTATAAGTTGTGACCCTGCCCCAGATGCGAAAACCGGTTTCGGGGTCCTGTTTTATATTAGCCGTCATTTTTTCAAGCCCTATAGATGACAGCAGCTCGACATTTGTTCCGCCCTTAATGATTGCTTTGTCGTCTCTAAGGTCATTATCAAGCCTGAAATAATATATGCCGTTGGTATCGGGGACAATCAGTTTGCCGTCAACGCCGCTCAATGCCATGCCGTCTCGTAACAGGGCATTCGGATTAGGCTGCTGCCCGGAAGCTGTGATGTATGCTGAAACTACTAAAATTATTAACAAAGATTTTTTAAACATAAGTAATCCTGTTGAAAAATGTATTAATCAAATATTTGTTTTATAATCTCTAAAACCCTCTCCGGTTCTTCGGCTACTTGTATGTATTGTATGCACTCGGAATCTTCGGCCTTCATCAAATCGAGAAGCGGCTGCCAGAATCCGCCGACCAGTATAACAGGTTTATTTTTGTTTATAAAGCCTTTATTTTTCAACTCCCATACCTTTGCCAGCTCCAGCAGTGTGCCCGTTGAGCCCGGCAGGACGACATATGCCTGTGCCGTTTTTATCAGGGTATCAAGCCGCTCGTCGAGAGTCTCGGTTACAATCTCTCTGCTGACATATTTATTGGCCCTTACGGGTCCGAAGGCCTTGCAGGTAACACCGATAGTTTTGCCGCCGGCTTTTGAAGAGCCTTTCGCTGCTGCCAGCATTGTGCCGCCGTATCCGCCGTTAATGACTGTAAAACCGGCTTCTGCCAGCAACAGGCCGATTTTTTCGGCCAGTATAAATACGTCATCAGCGGGCTCCGACCTGCCGCTGCCGAAAATAGCTATAATTCTTTCACCCATATGCTTTTTTACGTGTTAAGTTCAATAGACCTGCCGACAGTAGAATTTGCCTTTCCCTGTCAGAGAGACTGAGATTGCCGACAAA
This sequence comes from uncultured Pirellulales bacterium, assembly GCA_964568365.1. Lineage (GTDB taxonomy): Bacteria > Planctomycetota > Phycisphaerae > Sedimentisphaerales > Anaerobacaceae > CAYLMG01. Next base: position 1,767 of record CAZMQF010000131.1, read on the forward strand.
TTCAAATGAGCTGCTCTTATTAGTAATGGTCACTTTATCACCGATTTTTATCGCTTCCAGAAGACCTTTTATCTCCAGATGGTCATCTGTGTCTATCTTTTCGTAATCGGCAGGGTCGGCAAATTCTATCGGCACGATGCAAAAATTAATTAAGTTCGACCTGTGAATCCTCTCAATGCTTTTAGCTATCACCACGCGAACGCCAAGGTACATCGGACAAAGTGCAGCGTGTTCTCTTGATGAGCCCTGACCATAACTGAGGCCGGCTACAATAATGCCGGCAGTGCCTTTTTTCTTTAACTCGAGTGCACGCTGAGAAAAACTCGGCAGGTTGTGCTCATTGAAACAGTTGAAGACAAACCTGGAATATTCCGGCACGTTCGAGCGCAATTTAAGAAAAGTTCCTGCCGGCATAATATGGTCGGTTGTTATCTTGTCGCCGACCTTTATAAGTACCTGTCCTTTAAGCGTCTCAGGCAGCGGCGAAGGTGTCTCGGGTACAATAATCGTCGGGCCTCGCAAAACCTTAACTTTTTCCGCATCTTCTATGCTGAGAGGTTTTTCTATCATACTGTCGTCAACGGCAAATTCCTCAGGCATCTCACAGCTTGGGTATTCAACTGCAAAGAGTTTCGGCAAATCGCGAGGGTCGGTTATCTTTGCTGTTAAGGCGGAAGCGACAGCAGTTTCCGGGCTGACTAAAAAAATCTGGTCATTTTTTGTTCCGCTTCGCCCGGCAAAGTTCCTGTTGAATGTTCGAAGGCTTACGACGCCGTCAGCGGGAGAGAATCCCTGGCCTATGCAGGGGCCACAGCCTGATTCGAGAATTCTTGCACCGGCACTTATGATATCAGCAAGAGCACCGTTTGAAGCGAGCATATTCAAGACCTGTCTGCTGCCGGGTGCAATAGCGAATTCCACCGTGCTATTTATATGCCTGCCTTTTAAGACTTTCGCGACCATCATCAAATCTGTAAAGCTGGAGTTCGTGCAGCTGCCGATAACCACCTGATTTGTTTTGGAGCCTGCGATTTCGGCTACTGTCTTGACATTGTCAGGAGAAGAAGGACAGGCAGCCATCGGTTCAAGCTCAGATAGATTGATTTCAATGATTCTGTCGTATTCAGCGTCAGGCTCTGCAGCCAGAGCTTTGAAATCGGTTTCTCTTTTCTGGGCGGCAAGAAATCTTCTGGTCCGTTCGTCACTTGGGAATATACTCGTTGTTACGCCTAGTTCTGCGCCCATATTTGTAATTGTTGCTCTCTGTGGTACTGAAAGAGTAGAAACTGCATCACCGAAATACTCGATTGCCCAGCCGACATTGCCTTTCGTGGTAAGAATGCTTAGCAGTTTGAGAATGATATCTTTTGCCGAGACCCAGTCATTAAGCCGGCCGGCAAGCCTGACGCCGAGCACTTTGGGACATCTCAGATAGAAAGGCCCACCTGCCATAGCTGCTGCCACATCAAGCCCTCCAGCACCAATAGCCAAAGCTCCTATACCTCCGTCAGTAGGTGTATGTGAATCACTGCCGAGCAGTGTTGCGCCGGGCCTGCCGAACCGTTCGAGATGAACCTGATGGCAGATACCATTGCCGGCCCTTGAGTGATAAACACCGGCTTTGGCAGCGGCCGTTTGCAGATACAAATGGTCGTTATGATTTTCCGGGCCGAACTGACTGATATTGTGGTCGATATAACTGACCGAAAGAGCAGTTTTTACTCTGCCGTTACCTATCGACTCATAAAGTAAAAAAGCTGTTGTGCCTGTAGCATCCTGGGTGAGTGTCTGGTCGATTCGTATAGCAATCTCTCGGCCGGCAACGAGACTGCCTTTAACCAGATGGTCAGATAATATTTTATAAATCAGCGTTTGACCCATAACCGGTCTCCATAAAAGAGACAGGCAATTTAGCATAATCTGAGGAAAAAAACAAAATTATTTTCATTCTGTAAAATGCTGTTTGAGAATGTTTTGAGTGAAGCGACAAGACCGAAAACAAAAGAAGCGGCCTTGAGAATACTTTCTCAAGGCCGCTGGTAAAGAACTGAATAAAGCTTTAAGCAAGCCGTACAGGTACAACAGTACCTATCTTTCTGCTTTCTTATTGTAGTGGTCTATAATTGTAGTGGTCTATATACTGCATGCCTTTGTTTTGTACCTTCATTTATGAGGATAGAATCAATTTTACTTCTGGGAAGAATTATTTGATTAGCTGGATCATCTTCAAAACAAGAGGGTGGGTCATCACCGGCCTCCTTTGGTACGATAGAAACTTTTGGCAATGTCGTATAAATATTGTCTCTATCAGCACCACAGTAAGGTTTTTCCTCATATTTCACGTGGCCGTCGTTGAATAATACATTTTGTCCCTCAGAACGATGGTTTTGAGAATTTCCAAATTTTTCCTCCTCTCTTGAGCCTGGATAAACATAATATATCGGCGTAGCTGGTGGTGGTGGGTCCAATTCAAGAGCCAGATACGGGCTTCTGTCAGCCATTATAGCCATATCAGATTCACTGTAAGGAGTCAAAGGATAATAGGAAGTTTCAATAGTGCCAAATGGTACCTGATAAGCATAGCTATAATGCTTTGCTGGGTTACCACCGAAATCCCAGGCCTCTGTGATGTCCTGTTTATAGACAGTGTTGGGCTGATAGTCTTGAAGGTCAAATTCCTCTGCAAGGGTATCGCCACCGCAGATAAATATCCTGGTCCCTGCGTCAGCATACTTAATCAAAAGAAACAAACAGGAACCAATTGTCGCCCCTACATCCTCCATAGCGCCGAAAGCACCAATCTGACCTGGTGGTGGTACGGGTGGTGGTACGCTGCTGGAGTCCCATCCCTCTGTACCTAGCAGGGGTCCCCAGTAGCTGTCTCTGCCTCCGGCACGAGGATATTTTTGTTCGTAATCGTTGGCATATGTGAGCATCGATTTGCCAAAGCCTGACAGGTGGGTACCGCAGACGACTCGCTGGGCAATAAAGCGCACCCTTGCCAGCGCCGGCATCAAGATGCCCATCAGCATCGCGATGATCGCGATAACGACCAATAGCTCAACTAATGTAAAACCTTTCTTTTTCATTTTTTCTCTCCTTTATTTTTTTCGAGGTTCGCATCCAGTCATTTTCGGGCCCGCTTTAATTATCCTTTAAATAAATGCTAACAAAATTCTTTTTTAGGAACCTCGACTTTTTATTATATTCCGTCCAAAAATGACTGGTTCAATCTCTCTAATAATGACTTTGCCAATGACGTTAATGTAATCAATTTCTGTCCTAATCAGCTTTACAAGCAGAAAAAAACATTAAGTTCTTGGCAGGCAGGCTTAAAGATATGACGTTAAAATAGGAATATAATAACTCTTCAAATTATGATAAACTAACAAACCTGTCTGCTATCTAAATACAACTTAACACGAAAGATATTCTTTGTCAAGTTAATTTTCGGCGAATTTCAATAATTTTCTAAAAAATTTTTTTGCTCCCTTCTTCATCTTCTCGATGCCAATTATCCCACAAAATAGGCAAAAGCGGCAAAAAAGCTCGGTTCCCAATGAAATCTCCACGCGAAACGACTTTTAGATGCCGCAAAAAAGCTATAGAAAAACTGCCGGCGGCCAGCCGGCAGTTTTGTATTTTGACATAAGGTAACTCATTTCACACTCAGGTCCAAATAGGTTGCTGAGTGCAACATCAGGTATCTAATTCTGTTTTTTGTGCGTATGTACCTAGTTGAGTTTGAACCGCTGTTTACCTTCGTTGAGCAGTAGTGAATCATCGCCGCTAAGCGGAAGAGCATCACCGTCATAAGCTCTAGCAGGCGCCTCACCAATCTGGGGAGGCTCTGATTCAATCGCTCTCGTATATATGTTATCCTGATTAATCCCACAATATGGCACAGTTTCCCATCTCGTGCTGCTGTCGTTGAATAAGACATTTTGGCCTTCATACTTGTGGCTTGGGGAATTGCCCCATTGTTCTTTCGTTGGATCGCCATATACATATTCATGTACAAATTCCAGGCTTTTTTGCTCTTGAATCAATACCAGGTATGGATTCCGGTCTGCCATTACAGGTAAACCTGGCTGGCGAGTCGTACTCAGTGAGTAAAACATTTGTTCCGCTCCACCATATGGTATCTGGTAAGCGTAACTGTAGTGCTGTCCAGGTGGAATTCCTCCTGAATTCCAATCACCTGCTGGTCCGCCGAAATCCCAGGCTAAGGTTATGTCTTGTGTCAGGGTGAGGGGGTAGTCGGAAGCCTTATCTTGGAGAACGTCATTATAAAGGGAAAGCTCAAATTCGACCGCTCCCCCGTCGCCGCCACAAATAAATTGTTTTGGCGCAACATCCGCATACTTTATGAGAAGGTAAAGACTCGCTCCCATTGTCGCTCTGGAATTAATTTGCGCTGCGGGTTTATCTATGTTACCCTTTCTGCCTCCTTGGTAAAAAGCATCTGCCTCGTTTTCGGCATAAAAAACTGGAAGGCTTGATGTGGCACTCCATCGAGAAGTTTTGCCTCCTGCTCGGGGGTAATCATCGTGATTGTCCTGAGCATAAGTTAAAATTGCCTTATGTATGCCGCCGAGGTTAGTGCTGCATACCGCCCTTAGAGCCATCGCTTTTACCTTAGCCAGAGTCGGCATCAAGATAGACATGAGAATCGCTATAATCGCAATAACTACTAATAACTCTACCAGGGTAAAACCTTTTTTCTTCATTTGTTTTTCTCCTTTCAAAACCTTTTTTCTTCGTGGATTCAAACTCAAACAACAACAATAATCTAAAGCACATATTTTATATAATTATCGCAGCTTCAAGGCGTTTGGCATAAAATTATTTCATCGTTACAGCACAGATATCCATAAACCTTTCCAATTCGTGAAGCCAGCTCATTGCCCGAACACAATTGAATGTGACAAAAGCGATTACAGCGGCAGCAGAGGCTAATTTAACAACAGGATTATCAATTATTGCTCTTATTGTCGTGAGAATACGGTCTTTAGCCGTAGAGCTAAAACAGCCGATTGCTTTTATAACCTCATCTTGTTGTCTGTCCAAATCCCTGCCAAATCCGTCAAAAAGACGGGTTAGTAATGCGTCTTCAGCCCTTAATACCTGCTCAAATTCGACACAATCTTTGCACTGTTGTTTATGTTCTTGTACAGCATTAATCTCGCTGTCAGGCAAAGTTCCGCTAATAAGCTCAGCGATTTTATCTTTAAAATTATCACATTTGTCACTCATCATTTCTCCCTTCCGGTCAACAATTTATGCAATTGTTTCCTCGCTTCTT
>CAZMQF010000132.1:0-6990 GCA_964568365.1 uncultured Pirellulales bacterium
CTTCAAAATTACCTATTGCCCGGGGTACTTGACAAAACAACAAATAGAGTCTGTCAACTTCGAATACGCAGACCTCAAGGAAATGATGAATCGATACAATCCACAAAAGCTTAAGGAAGGCTTTAATACGGTTAAAGGTGAAAAAATCTTTTTCATTTCCAATCCCGGTATAGGATTGTGGGCACTTAAGAATCGGTTCGAATAAAAACAAACGTTAAATAATTGGAGAAACTAAAAAAAATGTCACAAGCGGATATTGCAATTATTGGTTTAGCGGTTATGGGAGAAAACCTCATCCTGAATATGGAAAGCAAGGGTTTTACGGTCGCCTGTTACAATCGGACCGTGGAAAAAGTAGACAACTTCATAAACGGCCGCGCCAAAGGAAAAGATATCATCGGTTGCCACAGCGTCGAAAAAATGGCTAAGGCCCTAAAGCGTCCCCGCAAGGTTATGATTATGGTTAAAGCCGGAAAGCCCGTCGATGCGGTCATCGACCAGGTGCTGCCTCACCTCGAAGACGGTGACATTATCATCGACGGCGGCAACAGCTATTTTCGAGATACCATTCGCCGGACCGAATATGTCGAAAGCAAAGGCAAATTGTATATCGGCACGGGAGTTTCAGGCGGCGAAGAAGGTGCTTTACGCGGACCATCCATTATGCCGGGCGGCTCCCCTGCAGCCTGGCAGCACCTAAAGCCAATCTTTCAAAGAATCGCAGCACATACCGACACGGGCGAGTCCTGTTGCGAGTGGGTGGGCGAGAACGGTGCCGGCCACTTCGTTAAAATGGTACATAACGGCATCGAGTACGGTGATATGCAGATGATTTGCGAAACGTACCAGATGATGAAGTACGGCCTGGGTATGAGCAATCAGCAAATGCACGAAGTTTTCAAAGAATGGAACGAAGGCGAGCTTGATTCTTATCTGGTTGAGATTACACGCGACATCCTCGCTTACAAAGATGAAGACGGCAATTACGTTCTGGACCTGATAATGGATACCGCCGGACAAAAGGGAACAGGAAAATGGACGGCGATAACCGCACTGGATACAGGCCAGCCGCTGACACTGGTAACAGAAGCAGTTTTCGCACGATGCCTGTCGGCTTTGAAGGACGAACGCCTTGCCGCATCGAAGGTTTTGGCCGGCCCGAACAAAGTGTACGATGGTGACAAGAAACTATTTACCGACCATTTGCGCCAGGCCTTGTACGCATCCAAAATAGTCAGCTACGCACAGGGCTATCAGCTTATGCGCGCTGCCGCTGCCGAATTCGGCTGGAACCTGAATTACGGCGGCATCGCTTTAATATGGCGCGGCGGCTGTATAATCCGCTCGGTCTTCCTCGGCAAAATCAAAGACGCCTTTAATAAAAATCTGGAATTGAACAACTTGCTGCTTGACCCCTTCTTCAAAAACGCCGTCGAAAAGGCTCAGGACGCCTGGCGTAACGTCGTAACTGCCGCCGTCAATATCGGCATCACAATGCCTGCGATGAGTTCTGCTCTGGCCTATTATGACGGATACCGGGCCCAGCGGCTGCCGGCAAATCTGCTCCAGGCTCAGCGTGACTATTTCGGTGCTCACACTTACGAAAGACTGGACAAGCCGCGAGGCAAATTCTTCCACACCAACTGGACCGGCCGAGGCGGCGAAACCGCTGCTTCAACGTATGTCGTCTAAAATTTATAAAAGATGTTCCGGGAGAGTGCAATGGCTGGCAAATTTATAAATGAAGATTTTCTTCTGCAAACCAAAACTGCTAAGCGGCTGTATTATGACTACGCCGAAAATACGCCCATTTATGACTACCACTGTCACCTGCCGGCTGAAAAAATCGCCGCCGACCACTGTTTCGAAAATATCACACAGGCCTGGCTTTACTCAGACCACTACAAATGGCGAGCAATGAGAACAAACGGCATCGACGAACGCTACTGTACCGGTGGAGCCTCCGACTGGGAAAAGTTCCAAAAATGGGCCTTAACAGTCCCTTTTACCCTGAGAAATCCTCTTTATCATTGGACGCACCTCGAGTTAAAAAGATATTTCGGTATCGATGAACTTTTAACTCCCGACACCGCAAAAGAAATTTATGAGCATTGCAGCAAAATGTTGCGCTCTCCGGAATTCAATGTAAAAAATCTTTTGCGAAAAATGAACGTCAAATTCATCTGTACTACCGAGGGACCCTTAAATAATCTTGAGGAGCATAAAAAAATAAAGCAGCAGGACTTTGAAATAAGTGTTCACGCCGCTTTCAGGCCCGACCGATGCCTCGCCGTCGAGAACCCAGCCGGATTTAATCAGTTTCTCGACGAGCTTGAAAAAGCCTCGAATGTGCAAATCACAACCTTTGATGATTTACTTGCCGCTATTAAAAAAAGACACGATTACTTCCATCAAAACGGCTGCCGGCTCTCGGATTACGGCCTTGAAACTGCTCACGCTCAAGATTACACCCAAAATCAAATCAAAACAATTTTCGATAAGATTCGAAAAGGCGCCGAGCTGAACCGGCAGCAATCCCTCGAGCTCAAATCGGCTATGATGTATGAATTTGCCCTTATGGATTATCAAAGCGGCTGGGTAATGCAGCTTCATCTCGGAGCATTGCGAAATAATAATACAAGAATGTTGGAAACTCTCGGCTCCGATACCGGTTTTGATTCAATCGGTGACTTTGAAATAGCAAAACCTCTTGCCAAATTTCTTGACCGCCTCGATACTGATAATAAACTCACCAAAACCATTCTTTATAATCTCAATCCAACGGATAATGCACTAATGGCAACTATGATTGGTAACTTCCAGGACGGCTCCTGCCCCGGTAAGCTCCAGCACGGCCCAGCCTGGTGGTTTCTTGACCAGAAAGACGGCATCGAAAAACAAATTGAGACCCTGTCGAATATGGGACTGCTCAGCCGCTTTGTGGGAATGACAACCGACTCCAGAAGCTTCCTGTCCTTTGTACGTCACGAATACTTCCGAAGAATTCTCTGCAACATCATTGGAAATGACGTTCAATCAAACCTCCTGCCTGATGATATTTCTTTACTTGGTGAAATGGTTCAAAATATCTGTTATAACAATGCAAGGAATTACTTTGAAATGACTTGCGGGGATTAATAGTGAATCAATCACAATGGGACTTGCTTTTAGATGTAGTTCAGGGCAAAAAAGTTTCTCCACTTCCGGCAGGCTTTATCATTGATAGCCCGTGGCTGCCGGGCTGGTACGCAGTAAGCACACTGGACTATTTCACAAGCGACAAAATTTGGTTTGACGCAAACAAAAAGGCAATCGAAACTTTCCCAAAAGCAATTTTCCTGCCGGGCTTCTGGGCTGAATTCGGTATGTGCACAGAGCCGAGCGCCTTCGGCTCAAAATGCAGATGGGACCAGGTGAGCCTGCCACACCCGGAAAAAATTTCCTCAGACATAAATGTTTTGTGTCAGCTGGATAAGCCCGACGTCAGAAAAGACGGTCTCCTGCCTTTTGTGATAAACAGACTGAAAAATTCACAGAAGCAAATCGAAACAATCGACCATCAAATCAAATTCGCCGTCGCCAGGGGGCCTTTGAATATCGCATCCTTTCTATTCGGCACGACAGAGCTTATGATGGCAATGATGACCGATAAGGAAAAATGTCACAAACTCATTACATTAATCACCGATTTCCTTATAGACTGGATTGAATACCAGTTGCACTGTTTTCCAACAATCGAGGGCATCCTGCTGCTCGATGACATTATTGGTTTCATTGGCGACGAACAGTGCAAAGAGTATGTTGTTCCATATTTCAAGAAAATCTACGGCTCATTCGATGCAAAGGTAAATTTCCTGCACAATGATGCGCCGGGCCTTGTCTGCGCGCCGTATCTTGAGCAAATCGGCGTGAATTTATTCAACTTCAGTTTCAAGCACAGCATAGCAGAAATGAAAAAGCTCACTTCAGGCAGGGTTACACTGCTCGGCAATATACCGCCAAGGGACGTCCTCAAAGAAGGAACGCCTCAGGACGTTAAAGATGCCCTGAAAAAATCTGTAGAGGGTCTACAGGAAAGAACAGGAATTATTCTCTCCTGCGGCGGCGGTGTGCCCCAGGGCGTCACCACTGAAAACATCAATTCGTTCATTGCCACAGCAAAAAATTTATAGTATGTTTGAAAATTATGCTATTTGCCTGATATGTGTAACTGTTTTGATATGGAATATAAGGTCTGAATAAAAAAATGAAAAAGGGATTGCTCGCGTTAATTGTGATTTTGCTGGCTCTGCTGCTCCTGGGTTATATTTTTACTGTCCACAAATCCAAAAGAAACGTTCGTATTTTAAGATTAGCTCACAGCCTAAATACGCGTCACCCCGTTCATAAGACGATGGAGTATATGGCCGAGTTGGTCAAAGAAAAATCCGACGGCCGCTTAATCGTCCAGATTTTCCCCAGCGAACAGCTCGGAACAGAAAAGGAATGCATTGAAGCGCTCCAGCTCGGTTATCTCGCTATGACAAAGACATCGACTGCCCCGATGGAAAGTTTCGTACCGAAAATCAGAATCTTCGGAATCCCTTATTTATTCAGAGATTCCGACCATTTCTGGAAGGTGGTGCAGGGACCTATCGGCCGAGAGCTGCTCGAGGCCGGAACAGACAAGGGACTTAGGGGGTTGTGTTATTACGATGCCGGAGCCAGAAGTTTTTATGCCAAAAAGCAAATACACAGTCCGCAAGATCTAAACAGGCTCAAAATACGTGTAATGAAAAGCATTATGGCTGTGCAAATGATTAAAGCGATGGGCGGCTCTCCTACTCCAATTTCCTGGGGAGAATTATATACCTCTCTGGACCAGGGCCAGGTCGATGCCGCCGAAAACAATCCTCCATCTTTCGAAACATCAAGGCATTACGAGATTTGCAAATTCTATACTCTTGATGAGCACGTTCGTTTACCGGATATGCTGCTGATTAGTACGAGAGTATGGCAAAGCTTAGATGCAGAGCAGCAGCAGATTCTTCAGGAAGCAGTAGATGAATCGGTGGAATATAACCGTCAGTTATGGAAAGAAGCAGAACAGGCCTCGCTGGAAAAAGTCCAGGCCGCCGGCGTCACCATCATCAGGCCGGACAAAAAACCTTTTCAGCAGGCGGTCCAGTCAATGTGGAAAAAATACGAGGATACTGAGCTGGGAGATTTAACACGCCAAATCCAGGAGCTTAAATAATGATTGCAAAAATCAAAAAAGTTCTCGACCGAACGCTTGAAATCCTGGTCATGTCGGTCGTCGCTTTTTTAACCGTTGATGTTTTAATTCAAGTACTGACACGCGAAGCCTCAGAACAGAAATTTTTAATAAATTTTGCGGAATCGCATAAATGGTTTGCAATATTTGTAAAACCGACCGTCTGGACAGAAGAATTAGCTATTTTTCTTTTGATCTGGGTTGCTTTGCTCGGAGCAGCCGTCGCCCTGAACCGGGGAGCGCATCTGGGCATCGACTATTTCGTCAGCAAGCTGGATAAAAAAACAAGGATATACACAGAGATTTTCGTATTCTTATGTATCGCTTGTTTTGCATTTTTTGTAATGATTCTCGGTGGTATTGACCTGGTTCAAACAACTTTACATTTAGAACAAAAAACTACGACCATTGGAATTGAAATGGGCTATGTTTATCTGGCCGTCCCTATCAGCGGCTGCTTTATGCTTCTGTATAGCGCTCTGGCTTTTATCGAACGTCTTGTGCTATGCCTGAAACACCCTGAAAAAATAAGTACGTTCCGGTTTGAACACGAAGTGCTCGAAGAGCTTGATTAGAAAAAAAGGAGTACAGCAAGGCTATGGATTTTACCATAATGGTAATGGTGGTCAGTTTCGTCATTCTCTTAATCCTGAATGTCCCCGTCGCTTTTTCAATGGGCATTGCTGCACTGCTTGCAATCCTTGCTATGGGTGACCTTCCCGCCTTCGTAACCGTGGCCCACAAAATTGCCACCGGAATTGACAGCTTCGCACTGCTGGCAATTCCATTTTTCATCCTTTCCGGCCTGCTGATGGGACACGGGGGTATTGCGCGCCGTCTTATCGATTTCGCCAATGTTCTCGTGGGGTGGTTTCGCGGCGGCCTTGCCTTTGTCAACATCCTTACCTGTATGTTCTTCGGCGCTATTTCCGGTTCCGCTACAGCCGCTATTTCAAGCGTCGGCGGCTTTATGATTCCCCTGATGAACGAAAGAGGATACGACAGAAATTTTAACGCCGCCGTAACGATTACTGCAGCCACAACCGGCCTGTTGATACCTCCGAGCAACATTATGATTGTATATTCTCTGGCTACCGGCGGTGCCGTCTCAATCGCAGCAATATTTTTTGCAGGTGTAATCCCGGGTATCATTGTCGGACTCGCTCTAATGGCGGTCAGCGCAATCATCTCTCTGAAAAAAAATTATGGAAAAAGGGAAAGTCTTGTCAAAGGCAAATCCTTTATATGCTTTTTGAAGGCCATCCCGGCTCTGTTGCTTATTGTATTTATACGCTTTTTGAAGGCTGTCCCGGCTCTGTTGCTTATTATAATCGTTCTGGGTGGGATTTTGAAAGGTATCTTTACCCCCACCGAGGCCTCCGCAGTAGCAGTGCTTTATTCGTTTATTCTGGCGGTCTTTTTTTATAAGGAAGTCAAATGGAAAGACCTGCCCAAAATTTTACTTCAGGCGGGAGTTACAACTTCGGTGGTGTTTATGCTGATTGGCACGAGTATGGCTATGAGCTGGGTATTAGCAGCCGAAAGTGTTCCTCAGGATATCAGTGCTGCTCTGCTGGGACTAACCGATAATAAAATCATCGTGCTGCTTATTATCAATTTGATTTTGCTTGCGGTAGGGACATTTATGGATATGACACCGGCTGTGCTGATTTTCACCCCAATCTTTCTGCCGGTAGTGGCTCAGTTCGGGATAAATCCTTTGCATTTCGGAATAA
>CAZMQF010000133.1:0-6877 GCA_964568365.1 uncultured Pirellulales bacterium
GAAAATTAACAAAAAGTCAGCCGGCAGATACAATGACCTTGCCGACCTCGAACATCTTCCCTAAAAAGGTTTTAAAAAAAATAACCCCCAAATAATCCATAGGATAAAATTCGGGGGCTATATATTTTTACAAATTTACTGGCTTTCTTCTGTTTTTTCCTGCCCTGCTTTTGGTTCTTTGTCTTCTGCTTTTACTTCTTTTGCTGGCTTTGCTTTTTCGGGTTTAGCTTCTTCAGCCTTAGTCTTTTCCTGTTCTGCTTTTGCTTCTTCGGCTTTAGGTTTTTCTTCTTTTACTGGTTTTTCTTTTTCGGTTTTTACTTCTTCGGCCTTTGTCTTTTCCTGTTCTGCTTTTGTTTCTTCGGCTTTAGCCTTTTCCTGTTGTGCCTTTGCCTCTTCGGCTTTTGCCTTTTCCTCTTCTTCCTCAGCTTTTTGTGCTGCGAGTTTTTCAGCTTTTGTGAAGAGCTTTCCCCTGGCCCTTGCGATTTTTCTTGCTTTTTGACGTTTTATTTTTTCCTGCTCAGCGTATTTATTGCTGATACCTTTTCTTAGAAGTATCTGTGAGACTGAGTCGGATGGTATGGCACCTTTGTCGAGCCAGTATTTGACTCTTTCGGTGTTCAGGACAATCTGTTTTTCGATATTCTTTTCGATGGGGTCGTAATGGCCGATTTTTTCGAGGATTTTACCGTTTCCCGGTGTTCTGCCGTCAACAGCATTGATTCTGAAGAAGGGTCTGTGTCTTCTTCCGATTCTTGACATTCTTAATTTTACTGCCATGATTTTTCCCTTTCTTTTTGTTTTATAATCAATATTCGTGATTCATACAAGGCTAATCACGAAACACGTTTGCAATGCAGGGCGTAGCCGTTGAAGAAAATCGCAAGGTTTGCAGGGTCAAGATGAGCGTCAGCGGCTATTTTTTGGACCTGCTCATCGGTCAGGTCGGCGGCTTTTGCTTTTTCTTCGTCTGTCATAATGGCTACAGCTTTTTTAAATTGTTCCAGCTCCTCTGTACTTGGTGCGACGAGCATAGCTAATTCAGTGTCGCCTCTGATGTCGGCGAATTGGGTTCTTATCAGCCTGCCGTAATCGCTGTTAACGAATTTTTCCAGTTTTTGGATATACGTGTCAATGGAAATTTTTGGTTTCATTATCTTCGTTTAATTTTTCCTCTTCGCATTATTTTTCTTTTTCTTTTCGAGCGCTGCTTTATTTTTCTTCCCGAGCTCATAGCGGCGGAGAGTGAGTCCATATTCAGGCCGCCGGAGAACAGGGCTTTGAGTCCGCCGAGTTTTCCGCCGGAGACGGCTTTGAGCATATCGCGGCTTCTTTTGAAAGTCTTAACCAGGCCGGAGACGTCGTTCGGCTGGACGCCTGCACCGGCGGCGATTCGCCTTCGTCTGGATGAGTCTATGAGTTCGGGGTCACCTTTTTCCGTCTTTGTCATTGAGTGGACTATGGCTTCGGTCTGTTTTAGTTGATTGTCGTCGAGGTCGAGGTCTTTTAGCTGAGAGCCGACGCCGGGCATAAGTTTGAGCATATTTTTCATACCGCCCATTTTTTTCAAGGCCTGCATTTGTTTCAGAAAGTCGTTGAAATCGAAGCTGCCTTTGGCCATTTTCTTCTGCATTTTCAGGGCTTCTTCGGCTTCGAACTGCTCCTGTGCCTTTTCGACCAGGGTTACGACGTCGCCCATACCAAGTATTCTGCTTGCCATACGTTCGGGGTGGAATTCTTCGAGCTTGTCGAGCTTTTCGCCGACGCCGATGAATTTGATAGGTTTTCCGGTAACGGCTTTTACGGACAGGGCTGCCCCGCCGCGAGCGTCGCCGTCAAGCTTGGTAAGGATTACGCCATCGAGCTCGAGGCGGTCGTTGAATTCCTTTGCGCTGTTGACGGCGTCCTGGCCGGTCATAGAGTCGCAGACGAGGTAAATCTGGTGTGGTGTGACGGCCTTTGCAACGTTTGAGATTTCGGTCATCATTTCCTCGTCGATGTGCAGCCGGCCCGCGGTGTCGATGACGACGACGTTGAAGTTATTGTCTTTTGCGAAACGGACGGAATTTTTTGCGACCTTTACAGAATCTTTGCTGTCTTCGCTATAGACTTCTATGTTAGTCTGCTGGCCGAGAATTTTTAGCTGTTCGATGGCAGCGGGTCTCTGGAGGTCGTCTGCGACGAGCAGAGTTTTTTTCCCGTTTGTGATGAGGTATTTTCCGAGTTTTGCAGCGGTAGTGGTTTTACCGCAGCCCTGCAGGCCGGCGAGCATAATCACGGTCGGGCCCGGCGAGACGAAGTAGATTCTGGTATCAACGGGGCCCATAAGCCTGGTTAATTCATCGTTGACGATTTTAACCATTAGCTGGCCTGGATGGAGGGATTTGATGACTTCGGCGCCGAGGGCTGCTTCCTTGACGTCTTTGCAGAACTGCTTTACGACGTTGTAATTGACGTCAGCCTCGAGCAGGGCCTTGCGGACATCGTACATAGCGTCCGAGACGTTTGCTTCGGTGATTCTGCCTCTGCCCGAAAGCGAGCGAAAAACAGAGTTTAGCTTTTCTGTTAGTGAATCAAACACGATTTTAACCTGAAAAAAATATATTGGTTAAAGAAATTTCAATAGCTGAAACCGTGAATTCTAAGGTTAAAAAGGTTTTTTTGCAAGGGGAAAATAGATAGAGTTAATGCCGTTCGGACAAGTATCAGGTTGTTGCGGTATTTGTATTAGCCGCTTTGAGCGCAGAAGCGTTAATTAGACCGTCCACTGGGGACTCTTTTTAATAAATCGGTTCTGCCAGTACAGGCCGAGGAGAGTCGGGATTATCATAACGGCAGGTAAAAACCATTTCGGGCCGTAAAAAAGCTCCTGAATCTTGTCGGATGTTTCAGAATACCGGTACAGCAGGGCTATCATACCGGAGACCAGAAGTGCCGAGCCGCCCATACTTGAAAAGAGCATAACAGCGATTTTGAAGACGATAAAAGAAATCATACCACCTGCGACGACACCAGTCAGGCCGCCGGCCCATAGGTACTGCTCGGGTAGCTTTGCGGCATACCAGAGACCTGCAGTTGCGATACCGCCGGCGATGGCGCCAAGGATACCGACAGCCCACCTCATCAATGGGATAGCGACGATGCCCGCGACAATACTGAGTATAATGCCGAGCAGAGGATTGTCGGGGTTACCCATTTTCTGGCTTATCAGGAGTCCTGCGATAAGGCCCAAAAGTGCGAAACAAATGATAGTCAGTGCTTTGAAGACTCGCCAGCCGTAAAAGATGCAGACGGCCCCGAATGATACGAAAGTGAGGGCTTCAAGTACATCGAGGTTGGTAATATGCTGCCAGATGAGGTCAACCGGGACGATGGTACTTTCAGCGGCAACTTCTTCGTTTGTTCCAGCCGTTTGTGCGAGAATGGTGAAAAAGTCCATCTTTATGCCTCCAAATGTTTTTAAGTTTACCTATCTTTACATTTCTTTTGCTCATTTTTCAAGGTTTTTTTTGCCTGTTTGCAGAACAGGAGCTGCTCAATCGTGCCAAAAACGGCCATTATCGCGAAAATAGCGGCAAAAAAATACTGTTTTTGGATTATATAGGTTACCGGCTGAGAGCCTTTGTAAATCAAAAGCATAATCAGGCCGGCAAAGACCAGAGCGGTTCCAAGGACCGATAATATCAATGCTGAAAGCAGACGCGGGAAGATTGAGCTGCCCGAGAGCAAGAGAGCGAGGATTGTAAATGTGATGACGCCTGCTGCCGCGAATCCGATGGCGTGGTTTATGCTTTTTCCGGTCGAAAAATAGCCGAGCAGGGCACCAGCGGTCAGACCGATTAAAGCAAAGCTGATTTTCTTGAAGCTTGAGCCGGCCAGCCAGATTATAATGCCGACGATAACGGCGGCTATGCCGGGGCCGATTAGTAGTATCGGCTTTATCTGACCGGCTGAGGCTTCAAGATTTTTTGCGAAATCGATAATATAGTCCACGAGCCCAAACGCCCCTTTTTGACTCAGTATCCTGATTAAGAGCACACAATCTGAGTCGTAAGTGCTAATCGCATATTACGATATTTATCGGCCTATTAGAGTGACTTGCGTTAGGGCGGAAGGGATTTTTCGCGGGAGGGCTTTTTTAGGCCGGCTCAAATGCGGATGAGAGGAGTCGAACCTCCACGTCCATAAAGGACACAGGCACCTGAAGCCTGCGCGTCTGCCAGTTCCGCCACATCCGCGGCCTTGGTAGATATTACCTTATTTTTGGCTGATTGGTCAAGGCTTTTCGCTACTGGTCTTTTTTGACGTAAAGAGTTTGCGTGGGGAATGCGAACTCGATTCCTTCAGCTTCGAAGCGCTTCATCATCTCAAGATTTACCCGCTGATTGACCTCGTGAAAGAGCCAGTAATCCGGAGGATTTACCCAGTAGGACATATATATATTGAGTGAGGAGTCATTGAAATCGCTGAAGTAAATCCTGGGCGGTGTTTCAGGGTCGGTTTTTACTTCGGGGACTTGTTCGAGGATTTCCTTTATGATTTCGACGGCTTTTTTGGCCTTTTTATGGCCTGAATCGTATGTGATTGTGATGTTCGAGGTTCTTCTGATATACGGGCGTTTGCCGATATTTATTACAACGGAATTTGTGATTATGCTGTTTGGAACGCTTACAAAATGTCCCTCGAGGGTGCGAATTTTTGTGCTTCTGAAGCCGACCTCTTCTACGAATCCGCGATTACCTTCGATTTCGACAAGCTCATCCACCTGAAAAGGGCGGTCGGCGAAGATAGTAATCGAGCCGAAAAAGTTTGCGAGCGTATCTTTTGCGGCCAGTGCGATAGCGACACCGCCCAGGCCTGCACCGAGCAGGATTGACTTGACGTCCTGATGGAGGACATTGTCAACGATGTGTATTGCAGCGACGATGGCAATAGTGACGCGCAGCGCCTTACGGACAACAGGTACGAGCATATCGTCGAGCTTGGTTTGGGTCCGGCTTGTCCATTTGTAGAGGTAGTGTTCGACAAGGTCAACGAGTTTGTAAAGAGCGTAGGCGATAGCAATAGCGGCGATGGCCTGTGAGATTTGTGTCCAGGTTGTTTCGACGGTAGTGCTTATGCCTCTGACGGGAGGAACGGCTTCGGGGTCGGCAAATACCATACAAAGCTTTGCGGCATATATACCGAGTGCAAAAAACATTACGGAAATCGGCTTGATGAGGCACTTTAGAAATAATGTCAGAATTGTGACACCTTTTTGCTTTTCTTTTTTCAGGGTGTAACTGCTGATTGCGAACTGGACAATCCGGCTGATAATCAGTGTTACAATTATTGTCAGCAGGACAAGAATGTATCGCCAAATCGGGTTGTTTTCTGCAAGCTCATAATTGAAAATATTAAGATAATTATTACCTTCGGCGATGATATTATTAAGTCCTTGTACCAGCATAGAAACCCTCTTAAAAAAAGTTATAATAATCAAAACGGGATTTTTCATAATATTAATGAACAGGGCTGAATAGTCAATAATCATTTTATTGAAGAGGGGTGGATGTAAGAGTTAATTTTGGTATGTTTTTTGCTTTACGCCCAAAAGGCGCTTTGAGACAATAACACCTTAAAGATGGTTTTGCGGCAGTTATCAGCCGGCAAAGGAGGTTTAAATTATGTGGATTGTCATTGCTGTAATTACAGTGATTTTGGTGGTGGCGGTTTTTATTTATAACGGCCTGATTGCAAAGAAGAATCGGGTAGCCAGTGTTTTCAGCACAATCGATGTTATGCTCAAGAAAAGATATAACCTGGTACCGCAGCTTGTCGAGACGGTTAAGGGGTATGTAAAACATGAGAGGCAGCTTTTAGAGAGGATAACCGAGCTTCGCTCGAAGGCTGCGGGCGGAAGGATGAGTGATAACCAGGCGGTTGTTTTGAATAATGAATTAGCAAAGCTGTTGAGCAGGCTGTTTATTGTCGTTGAGAATTACCCTCAACTGAAGGCAAATGAGAATTTTATGCACCTGCAGAGGACACTGACGGAGCTCGAAGAGCAGCTCTCAGCGGCCAGGCGTGCGTTTAACGCTGCGGTCAATGATTATAACAATGCGGTTGAAATGTTCCCGACGAATATCGCAGCCTCAATGATGGCCTACAGGAGAAAGGATTATTTTGAAATAGGCGAGGATGAACGAAAGAAGGTCGATGTAAATGTTAAATAGGTATATTTATCCGCAGACTTGTCCGGCATTTTGTTTGACGGATGGACGCAGAGAATATTCCCTGTCATTCCCGCGAAGCTTGTCCCCGCGAAGGCGGGGAGCGGGAATCCATTGTTTTTATATTTAGCCTGCCGTTTCACGGCAGGTTTTTTTTTTGTTGATTTTTAACCACGAAATTTCACGAATTAACACTAATTATTTTGACACTGATTAACACAGATTTACACAGATTATTTTATATTTAGCCTGCGGTTTTACCGCAGGTTTTGTTTCCCCTGCCGTTTCACGCCAGGTTTGTTGTTGATTTTTAACCACAGAGAACACCCGTCGCGACGCGGCGGACAAAGCTCACAGAGATTTGGGTTAAAATTAAAAATTTTGCAGAGTTTGATAAAAGTTAATATTCAAATAAAAAATTGGTAAACGTCCCCCATTTTTCAAATTGTCAAAGAACTGGTATGGCTTTACCACCTCCTATTATACACGATATAAAAACGCTGTGGATTCTTTAAATGAGACTATTTGTCGCGGCTACCCATTTTTCCTTTTATAAGCGGGACAAGGTTTATAATCAATATTTTGCTTTTTTTATTGGTTTTTGGGAGCGTTTGGGTCCTCTCCGACTCTGTACTTTTTGCCGGTAACCTGGTCATCGATTAAATAAC
>CAZMQF010000134.1:0-6863 GCA_964568365.1 uncultured Pirellulales bacterium
GGCAGCGATACCGGAACCGCCTGCAAAAGCCATCTCAGCTAATGCGACGGCAAGACCTCCTTCAGAGCAGTCGTGACAGCTTTCGATTAAACCGTTCTTAATAGCCTCTGAAATCTTCTTTGCGATTCTGGGAGCTATATCGAGGTCAACCGTGGGTACATTTGCGCCAAGTGCTCCGTGAGTTTTATAATAGTGCGAGCCGCCGAGCTCATTTTTGGTTTCGCCTACTATGAAAAGCAGATTCGCTAATCTTTTAGTATCCATCGTCACGCATTTATTGACGTCATCGACCACTGATATAGCACTTATCAATAAAGTAGGGGGGATGGAAATTGTTGAGCCGTCATCGCACTGGAATTCATTGTTTAACGAATCCTTGCCTGAGATAAAAGGTGCCCCGAAAGCAATTGCACCGTCATAGCAGGCCTGTGCCGCCCGGACGAGCCGGCCGAGAGAATCGGGATTCGTACAGTCGCCCCAGCAGAAATTATCCAGCAGGGCGAGCCTTTCGAAATTGCCGCCGACGCAAATGAGGTTTCTTATTGCTTCATCGATTCCGGCCATTGCCATCCAGTATGGGTCTATGTCACCATATAAAGGATTCATTCCGCAGCTTATCGCCAGGCCTTTGTTAGAGCGGTATTTTGGCTTAATAACAGCAGCATCAGCGGGGCCGTCGTCGGCTATGCCGGTTAAAGGCTTAATGACAGAAGTGCCCTGGACCTCGTGGTCGTACTGGCGTATTACCCATTCCTTGCTGGCGACGTTGTAACTCGAGAGGATTTTGAGAAGCTCATCGTTGTAGCTTTCTTTTTCAGGCAGGTTCGGCTCAGTTAAATCGGGGCAGTTCCATGTTGCCTTTCGTGAGTATTTTGGCACGCCGTTGTGCAGAAAATCCATATCGAGTTCTGCTACCTGTTGGCCGTTATAACGCAGTCTGAGCTTTTTGTCGTTTGTGAATTTTCCTATTACAGTTGCTTCGACATTTTCATCTTCGAAGATTTTGATTATTGCCTTGAGGTTTTCAGCCTTGACGGCGATGACCATTCTTTCCTGAGCTTCGCTTATCCATATTTCTGTATAGTTCAGGCCGGCATATTTTAAGGGTACCTTTTCGAGGTCAACTTCGGCTCCAAGATTTTTGCCCATTTCTCCAACTGCGCTGCTCAGGCCGCCGGCGCCGCAGTCGGTAATCGCCTCGTATAAGTTCTTTTCATTGGCC
Source organism: uncultured Pirellulales bacterium (assembly GCA_964568365.1). GTDB lineage: Bacteria > Planctomycetota > Phycisphaerae > Sedimentisphaerales > Anaerobacaceae > CAYLMG01. Next base: position 1,223 of record CAZMQF010000134.1, read on the forward strand.
TGGATGAGGACATCGAGCATTTTCTTTTCGGTGATTGCATTTCCGATTTGGACGGCGTGCGAAAAAATGGTTTCGTGTTCGTGTGTCATTTGTCCGCTTGAGAAAGTTGCTCCGTGTATGCCGTCTCTGCCGGTGCGTCCGCCGACCATAATTATCAAATTTGCGGTTTGAGGATTTTTGAAGCATTTCTTTTTGCTCATAATTCCGATATTGCCGCAAAAGACCAGCGGGTTTGCAAGGTATCTGTCATCGAAATAAACGGCGCCGTTGACTGTCGGTATTCCCATCCGGTTTCCGTAATCGCGGACACCGGCAACAACGCCTTTCATAATTCTTTTAGGATGCAGGACTCCTTTTGGGATATCCTCGAGTTTTTTATCCGGCTCACCAAAGCAGAAGATGTCAGTATTTGCGATTGGCCTTGCACCCAGGCCTGTGCCCATCGGGTCTCGAATGACACCGCCGATACCGGTAGCTGCGCCGCCGTAAGGGTCGAGCGCGGAGGGATGGTTATGCGTTTCAACCTTGAAGCAGACAGCGCTTGTATCATCAAACTCAATTACGCCTGCATTATCGTCAAAGACAGAAATACACCATTTTTTGTTAAGATGTTTTGTTGCTGCAAAAACTGTTTCCTTGAGCAGGTTATCAAAATGTAACTGCTGACCGTCGAGAGTCATATCGACAGAGCTTTTCAGCGTCTTATGAACACAGTGCTCACTCCAGGTTTGAGCAAGGGTTTCAAGCTCAACGTCTGTGGGTTCTCTTCCGAGGTCTCTGTAGAATTTTTGGATTGTCTGCATCTCAATGATATTGAGAAACAGGTCCTTTTCTTTGCTGAGAGCTAACAGGCCGTTATCATCGATGTCTGTTAAGGGTGAGTGTATTATTTGAAACTGGTATGGTTTAAGGTGCGGGCCTGGCGGCTCAGCTTCGTCGCCGATAACACAATCTTCAATGCAGTCGTTTGCGAGCACTTTCTTTGTCACGGTTTCTATTTGACTCTGGGAGATTTGCCCGAGCAGGACATATTTTCTTGCGGTCCGAACATTTCTGACCTGGCCTCCCATATCGGCGATAGCCGTTACAACCGATTCAGCTACGGGGTCGGTGACACCGCTTTTAAGGTGTATTTCAATTAAAGTTGCTTTTGCAAGCCCTGCGGGTGCTTTGCTTCTGCCGATAAGGAACTGTTCGCAAACAGGGTCTGTGAGCAGCTCCTGTGCAACTTTTTTGGCAAACGAATCATCGAAATCGGCCTCGATGAGAAAGACCCTTGCGGACTGCACAGCCTCGAGAGAACTTATACCTAATTCCCTGATACTCTCCAAGAGGCTGTCTCCGTGAACATCGGCAAAGGCGGGCTTATTGAGGACTTCGAAACGCCATTGTTTCACTACGTTAATTCCCTTTTACTCATTTTGTATTTTATCATTGTATCACGTTTATTCCGAGCGGTTTCGAGCAGTTTTTCGACTTGCTTTTGGTCGCCGGCTTTTAATGCTTTCTGGATTTTTCTTAATTCAGCGATGATTGTATCGATACCCTTTGAAGTATTATCCGCATTGGTCAGCAGTATGTCAGCCCAGATGTTTGCCGGTCCGGATGCTATTCTTGATGCATCAATAAAACCCTTGCCGGTGAGCCTGAGCCGCTCCGACTTTGTGATATTTATCAGGGCTGCTGCCATAATATGAGGCAGGTGGCTGATATTTGCCAGGATTTCATCGTGCTGGACCGGCGTCATTACCTTTACGAAACAGCCGAGCTTTGACCAGAATTCAGTGAGCCTGTTAACAGCAGAGCTGTTTGTCTTTTTTGTCTTAGTCAGAATACAGTTGGCCTGATAGAACAAATCATCCCTTGCAAACTCGACGCCTCTTTGTTCTGAACCGGCTATTGGATGGGAGCCGACGTAGTGAACAGTTTTGGGCAGGTGGGCTTCTGCCCAGCGGTGAGGCAGAGTTTTTGTTGAGCCGACGTCGGTGACAATGCAGCCGGCAGGCAGCACATCGGCGATTTGAATAAAGATTTTCTCGAATATATGTATCGGCGTGGCAAGCACAACCAAATCGGCGTTGGATACTGCTTCTGATATATTGTCAACAACTTTATCAGCTACAGCCAGTTGTCTTGCTTTTTCGCGGGTAGCAGGGCGGTGTGTAAAACCGATAGTTTTAACGCGGGCAAAACTTCGAGAAACGGCCAGAGTTAAAGAGCCTCCTAAAAGTCCGAGGCCTATTACCGTTATTTGTCTTAACTCTTTCATAATCAAGACCTTACGAAAAAAGTTCTGAAAAACAGATAATGCTAAAAATTATAGTAAGCGGCTGCAGTTGTCAATTTTTTTCTTTTATTTATGCCGATGGAATGTTATTATTTTGTGATTTTAGTAAATAAGCTAATGGATATGGCTAAGCAGAAAACAGCAGAGCCCGCTGTGTTGTGGGCTTTTTTAGTAAGCAAACTTGCCGTGAATGAACAGCTTTTATTGCATCCAGAGGAGCATAGTAAGCGAATTTAGAAATGCCGAAGAGCAGTAATAACAATATGAGCGAGGCTGACTATCTGGACTTTGAGGAGAAGGTCTGCGACCTTGACCGCCAGATAAAAGAGCTGTACAGGCTAAGCTCGGTAAAAGGCATCGATTATTCAGCTGAAATTCGGAACCTGCAGCGAGTACAGGTCTATGAGCTCAGGCGTATTTATTCAAACCTGAGTGCGTGGCAGACTGTTCAGGTGGCTCGCCATCCTAAGAGACCATTGTTCGGCGATTATTTTAACCTGATGATAAAGGACTTTCATGAGCTTCACGGTGACAGGTGTTTTGGCGATGACCGCGCGATTGTGACGGGGCTTGGACAAATCGGCAGGGAAAAAGTATTGGTGGTCGGACAAAATAAAGGAAGGACAACAAAGGAAAAGATAGCCTGTAATTTTGGATGTCCTAATCCGGAAGGTTATCGAAAGGCTATTGCAAAGATGAAATTTGCGGCCCAATACGGTATTCCCGTGGTTACATTTATTGACACTCCCGGTGCCTATCCCGGGATAGAAGCCGAAGAGAGGGGGCAGGCCCAGGCGATAGCAGTTAATCTTATGGAGATGTCGAGATTGGCTGTGCCGATAATCTGTATTGTCATCGGTGAGGGCGGCTCCGGCGGGGCTTTGGGTATTGGAATAGGTGACAGATTTGCAATGCTTGAGTTCTCATATTACTCGGTGATATCACCCGAAGGTTGTGCGGCAATTTTGTGGCGAGACGGCTCCCAGGCCGCTGACGCTGCAGAAGCGCTTAAACTGACAAGCAGGGATTTGTACAAACTGCAGCTTATTGACGCAGTTATCGATGAGCCTCTCGGCGGTGCCCATCGAAATATACATGATGCTGTTTACAATGTTGAGCAATATATTGTTAAGAATCTGCGGGATTTAAGGCGTTCCAGGATTGAGAACCTGCTTGAAAAGCGATATGAAAAGCTTCGGACTATAGGCACGACAGTTGCCGAGAAGCTGCGTCGCAAAACCCAGCCTGCCAGAGACAGGGTAAAGGCTGCTATAGAAGGTATTGGTAAAAAAACAAGACCTCGTCCTGCAAAGGTTTAAGGAACTGATAGTAAAAGTGCATATCTGAAATGTTAATCTTAACAGGGGTGAAATTCGGCTGCTTGTAAATCAGGCATTAACATCAGCGGGATTGCGGCCTTCTTCTATAGCTGTAATTTTGTTAACTCTTCTCTGATGTCTGCCGCCGTGGAATTCGGTATTGAGCCATGCTTCCACCATTTTTCTCAACAAAACCTCACCGATCATATCTCCGGAAAGGCAAAGCACATTTGCATCGTTATGATGTCGGGAAATCTGAGCACTTAATTCGTCATGGCATAGTGCGGCTCTTATACCCTTTACTTTGTTCGCGGCTATACACATACCAATGCCGGTTCCGCAGACGAGGATTGCTCTGTCGGCCTGACCATTTGCTACAGCGGTAGCCGCCAGATAAGCCGGGTCAGGATAGTCAGCCGGGCTGTTGTCGTTCGTGCCAATGTCGATAAATTCGTGACCGAGCTGATTTATAATTGCCTTGATTTGCTCTTTTGATTCAAAACCTCGATGGTCGTTGCCAATTGCTATTTTCATAGGTTAAGCTCGCTAATCCTTTCCTTAACTGCTTTTTCGATTATATCAGCACAATTGTTATAAGTTTCCTGACTCTGGCCGATTGGGTCGGCTATCTCTGTTTTTTTTGTAAGAAGATAGCACTTTTTAACAGCTTTAGGTACAAGGGCGATAACCCGCTCGCTGTGCATTCGGCACATCACAAATATAAAATCGCTTTCTTCAATAGCCTTTTGGGATAGTGCATTGCTTCTATGTTGTGCTATATCAGCGCCCTTTGCCTTACAGGCATTTATAGCTTCAGTGCTTGCCGACATCCCGTTGATACCCACAGTTCCGGCTGAGCTTATCTTATAACCCATTTTTTCGAGCTGGTCAAGATTGCATTGTAATTTTTCTGCTAAATATTTACGGAACAAAGCTGCCGCCATAGGGCTTCTGCAGCTGTTGCCTGTGCATACAAACAGGAACTTAACCTGCGATAATTTTTCTATGTCAGCTTTAGAATATACTCCTTCGCGTAATATTTGGAATTTTTGTTTTTCAATTTTAACGACTGTGCTGCATTTTTTATATTTACAGGTTCCGCCGTCAATGAGCATTGCGATACGGCCTGAAAAATTTGATATTACCTGTTCCGCATCTGCTGCGGGGCTTTGACCGGCAATGTTTGCGCTCGGCGCGACAACAGGACTGTTCGTTTCTTTTAACAGCATTGCAGCAATTGGATTATCAGGACAGCGGATTCCAATCGAATTGTCCTTGTACAAGTTTTCAAATACTTCTTTTTCCAGCAGGTTTTTTTGTGTGTCGATATCAAACGGGGCCAACACAAAGACAATTGTAAGAGGGCCCGGCCAGGCGCTTTTAATTAATTTTTGGGCCTTTATTGAGATGGATGGCACATATTTTTCAATCTTCTTTTTGTCGCCAATGTGTAATGAGTAGTACTTGTCAGAAGTTCTGTTTTTAAGTTCGTTAAGTTTCGCTAATGAATCGTTTCTGACCCGGCAGGCGATTCCGTAAACGGTCTCAGTGGGAAAAGCGACAAGCTCGCCGCTGTCAATAAGCTCAGCGGCTTTTTTAACTTTTTCCAGGTCAGGTTCGGATATATCAATCTTTAAAATTTGTGTTTTCATTTTTACAAGAATACACGAAAAAAATAACGATGACAACTTACTTATCAAATAACGTCCCGCTTTCTTTAGCTTAACTAATAAAAAAAGCTTGGAAAGCAAGGGAGTAATCCGGTTTATTTTAATGCCCTAATCTTAATAAATTTTGCTTTGCTAATCGGAATAGTAAAATTATTCAATCTAAAATGAAAAAACATCCGATAAGAAAGGCAGAATCAAAAGAGATTTGCAGAGAATAAATTTTTTTCATAAAGGCTTATAAATTGCCCATTTGCACTAAACTTCCCAAATTAACATAGTCGATAATTCTATTTATAGATTGCAAAATTGAAGGAACGTTAATTTTGATTTAGGGGTGAAAAGTTATGGCAACTACAACAGAGCAG
>CAZMQF010000135.1:0-6839 GCA_964568365.1 uncultured Pirellulales bacterium
TGGCAGAAACGATATTACCATCGTCAACAACAGTAAATCCAGGATAGAGCTGCTTATCCAGAAAGAGACAATAAGTGTAGACGAAACTTATGTAACAGTCGAGCCCGAAGATGAGGATGTGAATGCTATTTTCGACAGGCTTGCTACACGTTTTAAAAGGGAGTCCGTTTCGGTGTCTCAAAGGATATACTCTCTTGCCTGCGGGGATTTAAATGGGGATGGAATGGTGGATTTGGCGTTTTACGGCGACCCGAAAGGCCTTTATGTGATACTACAAAAGAAAAGTGAAACAACAGATAAACTGACAAAAAGTTTGAGCTGGAGGACAAGGAAGAAAATCGAAATCAGTGACGCCCTTATGAGCTCAAATGCACTGGTTTGCTCGGACTTGAATAATGACGGCAGGCAGGATTTGGTACTCGCTGCCAACGATGGAGTTTATTTCATTGAGCAAAAGCAGGACTCCTCCCTGGCCGAACCCGTAAAATATCCCAGCACAGACCGTGTCATCGGAATCGATGTCGGCGACTTAAATGGTGATACTATCAATGACCTGCTCCTCATAACCACTGACAGTGAAAAACCTCTTCAGGTGCGTTTTGGTTTTCCAAGCGGACAGCTCGGGCCGCTTAGACAGTTCTTTATCGAAAAGCCCTGGGTACTTAGACTTTGTAACATTGACGGTAAAAAAGGCGACGAGATACTGACCGTTGATGCAAAAAGCGGACGGCTGCTCTGTTATCATTTCGGAGCCGATAACCAGGAAGACAGTGATTGGCCGGTCTTATTCTATCCACTGGCCGCCGGCGAATCAGACACAAAGAGAGATTTAGTGACGGGAGATTTTGACGGTGATGGTCTGGTTGATGTCGTGATAAGCGACCCCGGAGCAGCAGAGCTGATTTTTTATAATCAAAAGAAAAATTACGGATTGGGCGAGCCTGTCAGGTTTCCTGCCTTCGCGGATATTACTAATCTATCGGCAGCGGACATCGACAGAGATAAAAAAACTGAGCTCGGAGTGTTAAGTGTCAAGGAAAAAATCGTAGGCATAGTGAACTACGAGGATAATAGATTATCCTTTCCAAAGCCGCTGGATTTGATAGGCGAGCCTCTGGCTATGGAGCTTTCAGATGTTGACAGCGACGGGATAGTGGATTGTCTGTATATATCGAAGTCGGCGGAAAACCAAAGGTTCTTAAGGGTTGTATATAACGCCGGCAAAGAAAAAAGCAGGAAAACGACTGCAGCGGAGATTGACAACCTTGAGCCGGCACTGGAGCTTAAGCAGCTGACTTCCAATCCCGACGGCGTAAAGGTTATAGATGTGGACCAGGACGGCTTAAATGATGTCCTGATTTTTGTCAAATATCAGTCTCCCATACTTGTTCGCCAGTTACAAAAACGCAAATTTGAAGTAATTGATTCACCGAAAGCACAAAGCAGTCTGATTAAAGAAGCTGCTGTTAGCTCAATAGCTGTCAGTGACATAGACGGCAAAGGCGGCAAAGAGCTGCTGGTGGCTCAGAGCAACTTTGCGAGGAGTCTTGTTTTTGCGGATTCAGAGAAGTGGAGCGTCGTAGACCAATACAACGCCAAAAGTACCGAGAACAAGGTATCAGCGGTAGCCGCTTTCGATATCGATGATAAAGGCTCGAAGGGACAGCCGAGTATTTTTTTGCTGGACAGCCAAAAAGGAAAGCTTCAGATGCTGACCGCGGGCGAGGATAAGACATATCGTTTCGAAAAAGAAATCGACGTCGGCAGGTGGGAATCGGCAGACCATCTGAAGATTCTTTATGCGCCGCTAACAGGCAAAGAGAACAGAAGCATTATTCTTTTCGACAGCAAGAAATTTGCGTTTATAACCCCGCATATAGAGGCAAACAAGGCCGAGCGTCCCGAGCAAAATTTCAGTTATGAGACAAAAATAAAGGATGGAATATATGGAAATCTCGCAGCAGGTGACATAAATTCTGATGAAGTTGCAGACATTATTATGGTGGAGTACAAAAACAAACATATCGAAATACTTACAATCGACGCGGAAGGAAAACCGGTTGTCGGGATGCGGTTCAAGATATTCGAGGAGAAGGGCTATCGCGAACAGGCAACCAAAACTACGGTTGAGCCGAGATGGCTGAAGGTTGCAGACGTTACCGGAGACGGCAAAGAAGACCTGGTGACAATAATTCACGACCGGATTATTATATATCCCCAGGATTAACCTCGAAACATACACGGTTGCAAACAATAAAGCTCCGCCGGCATCTGAAACGGCGGCGTAAGAGATTAAGAAAATATGTCCCAAAAAAAAGGGAAAGTATTTATCGCGCTTAGCGGTGGAGTCGACAGCTCGACGGCGGCTGCACTACTCATCGAAGAAGGCTACGAATGCAGCGGGATATTTATGGTTACAGGCAATCGGGACAAATCATCGCCAGCCGATGCCCGGATTATCGCAAAAAGGTTGGGCATAAAGCTTTATATATTGGATTTACGCAGGGAATTCGAGCAGGTGCTCGAGTATTTTATAAATGAATATAAAAGCGGTCGAACACCGAACCCCTGCGTTTACTGTAACAGGTATATTAAGTTTGGAAGGTTGTTAGAGTTTGCAAAAACCAAAGGTGCTGATTTTTTTGCAACCGGCCATTATGCCGGGATTCTTAAAAACAGCAGAGGCAAATCTGGTTTGTATGCTGCAGTTGATTTGCAAAAAGACCAGTCTTATGCACTCGCGATGCTCGAGCGAAAGACTTTAGAACAGCTTATTCTGCCGCTCGGCCAATATTCTAAAGAACAAACACGACGGCTTGCTTCTAAATTCGGTCTTGAAATTGAAGGACGAGAGGAGTCTCAGGAAATATGCTTTATACCTGATGATGACTATGCAGCCGTCCTTGAAAGTCGATGTCCTGAAATAGTCAGCAAAGGCAGAATCATTGACAGCAGAGGCAAAGTGTTGGGTGAGCATAACGGCACACACAGATTTACTATCGGCCAGAGGCGGGGGTTGAGAGTTGCAATGGGAGTGCCTTACTATGTGGCTGATATAGATGCGAGCAGCAACACGGTAACACTTGGGCCCAAAGAAGAGATTATGAGCAGCACACTTCGGGCCTCCAGCGTGAACTGGCTTGCAGACAGGCCGAGCTCGGCTTTTATAGCGAAGGTCAAAATCCGCTACAACAGCAAGGCTGTTTCGGGCAAGGTTTTCCCGAAGGCGGATAATGTGATAATTGAGTTTGAAAGGAAAGTTTCAGCGATAACGCCAGGCCAGCTGGCGGTATTCTATGTTAAGGATAACTCTAACAGCATGGTAATCGGCGGCGGCTGGATAGAAAGATGTAAATAAAAGCTGTTTTTGTGAGGTTGACCGCAAATGCTATTCTGGTATAATGCGATGCTAATGATTGCTGGAACCTCGAGTTAAGAGGATATTAATATGCCGACAAAAACATTAGAAGAAGTGGCCAGGTATGTGAACGGGCATGTTTTTGGCGACCCCAATACAAAGATAAGCTCTGCAGCCACTCTGAATAAGGCCGGCGATGGGGATATCAGCTTTTTAGCCAATCTAAAGTATGAAAAGCAGCTGCGTACTACCAAGGCCAGTGCAGTAATAGTAGGTAAAGATACAATCATTGATTCGAAAGTACCCCTTTTAGTAGCAGAAGACCCTTATTACGCCTTCATGCAAATTATGGTTCTCCTGCACGGTCATCGTAAGCACAAAAAGGTTGGAATCAGCAAGCTGGCATACATCTCGGACAATGCAAAAATAGGCGCCGACTGTGATATACATAATTTTGTTACCATAGCCGATGATGCGAGGGTTTCAGACAGGTGCATTATTTATCCGGGAGTATATATCGGTGAAGGAGTGCACGTTGGTAACGACTGCATAATTTACCCTAATGTTACGATTTATGACGGCTGCAGGCTCGGCAACCGGGTCATTATCAATGCCAATTCGGCTATAGGTGAGGATGGCTTCGGTTTTGCAAGTCATAACGGCCTGCTCCATAAAATACCTCAGATAGGGACAGTGATTTTGGAAGACGATGTCGAAATCGGGGCCTGTTGCGGCATTGAACGAGGCACGCTTGGAGATACCATAATAGAAAAAGGCACCAAGTTAGGCGACCTTATAGCAGTAGGTCACGGCACAAGGATTGGACCTCATTGCCTTCTTGTGGCGCAGGTCGGGATTTCCGGTTCAACGAGTATCGGGCATCATTGCATTGTCGGCGGACAGGTCGGCATTACAGGTCATATCACTATCGGTAATAGTGTTATGATTGGTGCTCAATCCGGCGTGATAAATAATGTTGGGGACAACAAAATAGTCTTAGGTTCGCCTGCAATCGATGCAAGAATAGCCAGGCGCGCGTATAGTATGCTCAAGAATCTGCCTGATATGCGAACGAGCATCCATATCCTCGAAAAGCAAATCGCAGCGCTCGAGAAAAAAAAGAGCACAAAGAAAAAGAAAGCTGAATAATATCCTTTATACTAACTTTAATTGAATTTTCCCGTTTATCCGCGGGTAAGTAACCTAAAAATAAATAATTACAGCCTTGTTCGCGAACATCTACTACCCTTAAGGGTATGAATATGGCCAATAGTGAGCAGGTACTCGGATTAATCGCAGGTGAGGGCAGACTCCCCTTTATGGTTGCCAGGGGCGCCAAAGATGCCGGCCTGAAAGTAATCTGCGCAGGCCTTAGCGATTCCGCCGATGCCTCACTGGCAGAATACGTCGATAAGTTCTTTCGCGTCTCGGTAGCCCGTCCCGGAAGCTGGATTCGCAAATTAAAAAAGCACGGTGTAACAAAAACCATTATGGTCGGCCGGGTCGCAAAAGCAAAAATCTTTACGCCCTTTCGGATTCTGCGATACCTGCCGGACTTCATAGCACTTAAAATATGGTACTGGACACTGCGGGGCAAAGACAAAAGGAACGATACTCTTCTTTGCGCTCTTGCCGACGAGCTTGAAAAGAAAGGTATAACACTGCAGGATTCGACAAAATACTGTAAAGAGCACTTCGCTGATAAAGGCCTGATGACAAAACACAAACCGCCTATGCTGGCCGAAGGTGATATCGAGTTCGGATTGCAAATAGTCAAAAAACTCGCAGGCCTTGATATAGGCCAGGCCATAGCGGTCAAGGAGCGTGAAATATTAGCCGTTGAAGCCATAGAGGGAACAGCCGAGATGATTTTACGGGCCGGCAAGCTCTGCAGGAAAGGCGGCTGGATTCTTTTAAAGGTATCCAAGCCGAACCAGGATATGCGGTTCGACGTTCCCTGTGTCGGTACCGATACGATAAATAGTCTGTATGAAAACGGCGGTAAATGCCTCGTCGTCGAATCTGAAAAAGTCTTAATCCTCGATAAACCCGAAACCCTCGCCCTCGCCGATAAACTCGGCATCGCTGTAATTGGTCGATAATCAGCCCCGCTCAAACGCCGCGGGGGCTTCAACTCGCCATAGATTAAAACGGAGTTTTTTTGTTTGCTTCTTTGGGATAAATTCGCATAATATTATTTCGATATGAAGAAAAAATATTTAACAGAAAGAATGAAAGTATTACAGAGACTGACGAAAAAGATTTTCGTAGAGAAAATTGAAAGCATTGTTCAACCACTTTGCCAGTTTGAGGTATCCCGCTGGCCCGCTTTGGTGGGCAGTTCGGATGCAAATTAGTTCGAGAGATATGATCTGTAGTGAAATTTGGAGAACGGATAACTCGTACCATGAAACCACGCACAATAAGTTTGTTTCACTTCACAAGGTCGCTTCAAGTCCTTCTACGTATCCTTGAGGAAGGATTCTGGCCTCGCTATTGTCTGGAAGATATTAGATGGTGTAGTGGCAATGTAGATTTCTTCGCGATGCCTATAGTCTCGTTCTGTGACATACCTATCTCACGTCTCGCTGAGCACACTATGTTCTATGGGAAGTATGGTATTGGATTGACCCGGAAATGGGGCATAAAAAAGAGACTGAACCCGGTCGTTTATCTTTCAAAAGGCTCAGGAGCTTCAGTTCCTCTCCTTGAGATGTTCAAGAATCCTAGCGACACCTACCCGCACGCAAAAGCGTCAGTGATGAATGTCATGTCGTTCACGAAGCCCTTGTCAGGTTATATGAAAGTAAAAGGCAAGAGGGTCCTAAAGGATTTCTACGAAGAATGCGAATGGCGTTACTTACCATATATTGGCCCAGAGGCCAAGTACGCGCTTCTCGACGAGGACGAATTTAACAACCGCAAGATCCTTAAGGATGCTAACGAAGAACGCCGATGTGACGGTATGTTGACTTTCACACCGGATGATGTGAAATATATCCTTGTGAAAAGGAAACAAAATGTCGTACGGGTAGTTGATTTTATCAACAGCAGATTGGTGCATTTCCCAGCAGCCAAGATAAAGATACTGAGTACCCGTGTGCTTGCCTTAGAGGAAATTGCTCGTGATCTATAGTAAATCTAATTATCAGTTGCCCTTGGATGCCGCATACGAAAAGCCGGTGAACCGAATCACAAAAAGACAGTTGGAATACTTATCTGTTAGAGTAAAAGTACTTCAGAGACTTACAAATAAAATTTGCCAAAAACGAATTGAATTATTTATGTAGATTCATTTTTGCTGACAGAAAGTGTATATATTATGTTTGATGAATATATAATGGAGGTGCAGAATGAAAACTAAATTGCCGTATATCAGCTATCCCGGATGTATCCCTCGTATTCTCAACAAAATCAAAGAAGCAAAAACGCCTGAACGTTTTACTTATGATTTTTTAGAAACAAAGCTGGGATTCAAGGG
>CAZMQF010000136.1:0-6821 GCA_964568365.1 uncultured Pirellulales bacterium
TCTCTTTTATATGAGGATTAAAAATACCGAGCGTATTCGGGCAGGTAAGCATAAGTCCTGCAACCTCATCATCAATCGCATTTTTGAAAGATTCAAGACACATCACGCCTTTATCGTCAGTCGGGATTGATTTGACCTTGAAACCGGCAATCGCGGCGGAAGCCGGGTTTGTGCCGTGGCCGCTGTCGGGGATTAGCACCGTTGTCTTTTTATTGCCTTTGTCTTTATGATACGCAGCCATAATCATAATACCGGTCGATTCACCGTGAGCCCCTGCTATCGGCTGCATAGTAAAGCCAGCCATCCCCGTAATCTCACGAAGCAGAATATCAGTCTCATAGAGTATTTGCAGTGCTCCCTGGGTGAGCAAGCTGCCCTGTCTTAGCTGTGGCAACAACGGATGCAGATGTGTAAAACCCGGGTATGAAGCGATGCGCTCGTTTACTTTAGGATTATATTTCATCGTGCATGAGCCGAGCGGATAAAAATTTGTATCGACTCCGAAATTTCTGCGTGACAGCTCCGTAAAATGTCTTACGACATCAACCTCACTGAGTTCGGGCAGCTCGGCCGCCTTTTCACGCAGAAAACTGCTTTTAATATTTATCGTTCCGGGCACATCGCTCGGAACAACACGAACGCCTTCTCTGCCAGCTACAGACTTTTCAAAAATCAACTTCATAGACAAGCCTCCAGTGCTTCTGTGAGCATATCGATTTCCTGCTTTGTCCGTTTTTCGGTGATACAAACAAGCAGTGAATTATCCATACCTTCATAATATCTGCTCAGAGGGAAACCTGCTGCGAATCCTTTTTCTATCAGTTTGCTTATTACATCACCGGCCCCGGAGGGCAAATCAAGGACAAATTCGTTGAAAAACCACTTCGATGCGAAACGTCCCTTTACGCCCGGTATATCTGTTAAACGCTGATACGCATAGCTGGCCTTATCGGCACAGAGCTGTGCAGTTTTTTTCAGGCCGTTTTTTCCCAGCAGCGATAAATAAACAAGAGTTGTCAATGCACACAAGGCCTCATTAGAGCATATATTCGAAGTGGCTTTGTCCCTTCGAATGTGCTGCTCTCTTGCCTGAAGTGTCAAGACAAACGCACGTCTGCCGTCTCTATCTACCGTTTGACCTGAGATTCTGCCGGGCATTTTTCGCACATACTTCATTCGCGTTGCCATAAAGCCCAGGTAAGGGCCGCCAAAATTCATCGGGATACCAAGGCTTTGTCCCTCGCCTACAACAATATCGGCTCCCATCGAACCCGGCGTCTTTAATATTCCCAGCGAAATCGGATAACAGGACACAATCAGCAGTGCACCTGCTTTATGGACAGCCTCGGCAACGTCACTGAAAACGTCGATACAGCCGAAAAAGTCAGGGTTCTGCAAAATTACCGCAGCTGTTTTGTCGTCAATTTTTTCAAATATTTGCTCACGATTGGCCAGACCATCGGCGCAAGGAATTTGTACAAGTTCGACTTCTAAATTTTTGCTGTAAGATTTTAACATCATACGGTATATCGGATTGACACTGTCATCGATTATAATCTTACTCCGCCGCGTGATACGCAGCGCCATCATCATCGCCTCGTAGATGGCAGTTCCACCATCATAGAGCGATGCGTTGGAGACCTCCATATCGGTAAGCCTGCAAATTACCGACTGGAATTCGTAAATTGCCTGCAATGTCCCCTGCGATAGTTCCGGCTGATACGGTGTGTAAGCCGTATAAAATTCACTTCGCGAAATAACAGAATAAACCGCCGCCGGTATGAAATGGTCATAAACACCACCGCCGAGAAAGCAGGTAAGGCTAATTGAATTTTTGCCGGCAATTTCAGCAAGGCAATTGCGAACCTGCTGTTCGGAAAGAGCTTCGGGCAGATTGAAATCCGAGTATCGCAAATCAGCCGGTATGTCAGAAAACAAATCATCCATTGAAAGGCCGATATCGGCCAGCATCTGTTTGCGCTGCTCTTCGGTATTGGGAATAAAGGGCATAGACAATCGTTCCTTACATAATTCACAAATCATAAGGCTTAATAAATATGATGAGATACTTCATCTAACTCAAAACTAAGGCCTAAGAACTCAAAACTTTCAATGAGAGTGTTGGGGCTCGAACCCAAGACCTACGGCTTAAAAGGCCGTTGCTCTACCAACTGAGCTACACTCCCAAAACAGCTTTATATCAAAAGTAAGTAGGATAACAGCTTTTACCGCAGCTTGTCAAATGTTTTGAAAACTAAAATCAACAAAAAGTAAAAGCCGGTTGTGCAGTCCGGTTCGGCCTTGCATATTTGAATACAGGCATTAACATATATAAACAAATGTATATGGATATCTTATTCGGAACACCAAATTTACTATGAGCAAGGGCGTTCATAATATCAAAATTGGTACCTCCGGATGGCACTATGACCACTGGATAGAGCGTTTTTATCCGGCAGACCTGCAGAAGAACAAATGGCTGACTTACTACGCAGAACATTTCGATACCGTCGAAATAAACAATACTTTCTACCATCTGCCTAAAGCAAAGACCGTCGAGAACTGGCATCACATTGCGCCGAAAAATTTCCTCTATGCTGTAAAAGCAAACCGTTTTATTACCCATATCAAACGGCTCAATGAACCGGCTGAACCGCTTCAGCGTTTCTTTGAAATTGTCAACCTATTAAAAGAAAAGCTCGGGCCTGTCCTTTATCAGCTTCCGCCGAGCTTTCATAAAGACATCGGCAGGCTGAAAAACTTTTTAGGCCTTTTACCCGATACCACAAAATCCGTCTTCGAATTCAGGCACAAAAGCTGGTTTTCACAAGACACTTACAAACTTCTCGAAAAACATAACATCAGCTTTTGCGTACACGATATGCCGGGAGTAAAAACACCGCTGATAGTTACGGGTGATACAATATACATTCGCTTTCACGGCTCGACGGGCAGATATGAAGGCAATTATACAGAATCGATGCTCGGAAAATGGGCAGACTGGATTAAAAAACAGAAAGCCCGGAACACTTATGCTTATTTTAACAATGACTACAATGCCTATGCAGTATATAATGCTAAAACACTGACACAGCTTCTCAACGGATAATTGTAAATTACAATTTTACTACGAGCTTTGTTTATGGATATTCATAATCTCGTCAGCTTTTCAGGTATATTTATCCTGCTCGGTGTCGCCTGGCTGATTTCAGGTAACAAAAAAAATATGAATTTTCGGCTTATCCTCTGGGCTGTCGGCCTGCAGATTTTATTCGCATATTTCATTTTTGTTATCCCCGCCGGCTCGAGAGTATTTCTCGCTGTAAATGATGCTGTAGTAAAGGTTCTTGAATCCGCAACAGCCGGCGCAAAGTTTGTCTTCGGCCCGCTCGCACTTGCGCCGGGCCAGTCTAGCGCGGAAGGCGAACAGTCAATCGGTTTTATCCTCGCATTTCAGGCCTTTCCAACTATTATCTTTTTTTCGGCACTAATCTCGATTCTCTACTATCTTAGAATAATGCCCTTAATCCTCAGGGGATTTTCTTTCGTATTTACAAAACTGATGAAAATATCCGGAGCAGAATCTCTGGTTGCTGCAAGTAATATCTTTGTCGGAGTTGAGGCAAATCTCACGGTCAAGCCGTATCTTTCAAAAATGACTCGTTCAGAGCTCTGTACCATTCTCACCGCGGGTATGGCAACGGTCGCATCGAACGTTTTAGCGTTATACGTTCTTACCCTGCAGAATCAATTTCCCACAATCGCAGGGCATCTGGTCTCCGCCTCTTTACTTTCAGCGCCGGCTGCCGTTGTTATGTCAAAAATTATTCTGCCCGAAAAAGAAAAACCCGAAACACTTGGAATAAATGTTCATCCCTTCTATGAAAAAGATAACAGCTTTTTCGAGGCAGTTATCAACGGCTCATACTCAGGCGTAAAAATGATTGTCGGCATAACCGCTCTTTTGATTGCCGTTTTGGGTCTTGTCGCTCTTACCGATTTGATTCTGTCGTATCTGGGTTCAGGCATCAATTCAGTTTTCGGAACGCAGCTCAATTTGTCACTGAAAACACTTCTGGGCTATGTATTCTATCCTTTTACATTAGTTCTCGGCATTAATCCCGCTGACGCTCCGATTATTTCCCGGATAATCGGCGAGAGAATAATCGTTACCGAGGTCGTATCCTATAAAGATTTAGCAATTGCCTTTGAACAGAATTTGCTGCAGGATAAACGCTCTGCGGTTATCACAACCTATGCCTTGTGCGGTTTTGCACATTTTGCTTCGATGGCGATATTTGTCGGCGGTATCTCTGCCTTAGTGCGCCAGAGAACGAAAGATTTAGCTGCCGTTGCCTTTCGGGCCCTTATAGCGGCAACTTTGGCCTGCCTTATGACAGCCTGTGTCGCGGGCACTTTCTTTACAGAAAGCTCGATCCTTCTGAACAGATAACTGAAGACAGGCACTTTCCCATCTAATCAATAATTCTCAATCCTTTTTCCTGAGCATATTTTCGCACGTCTTCTATTTCATCAATTGTCGGTCTGCGGTTTATTTTCGGATATTTCGCTGCCTTATAGCACGGCCGATACTGGCCCATAACATTAATCGCAGTATCTCTGCTAATACTTTCAGAGAGAAAATCAATTATCTTAAAACTCCCTGCGAGATTGTTCGGCAGCACAAGATTCCTCACAAGAAGACCTTTTATTGCCAAACCATCCTCTATCTTCAAGTCGCCGACCTGCCGATGCATCTCTTTAACTGCTGCAAAATTAACCTCCGGATAATCAGCTGCATTCGAGAGCTGCTCTGCAACCTCTGGTTCGGAATACTTCATATCAGGCATATAAATATCAATCATTCCATCAAGAAGCTTTAAAGTCTCAACCGAATCATAACCGCCGGTATTATAAACAATAGGTAATTTCAGGCCTTTCTGTTTCGCGATTTCGATTGCAGCTGCGATTGGCACAACCAAGTGCGTCGGTGTGACGAGATTGATATTACTGCACCCTCCTGTTTGCAATTCTGTCATAAAGTCAGCTAATTGCTCAATTAAAACAACACTTCCCCTCTTTAAGTGGCTGATATCATAATTCTGACAGAAGATACAACCGAGATTGCATCCTGCGAAAAATATTGTCCCCGACCCGCCGATACCAACCAGAACCGATTCCTCACCAAAATGGGGACCAACAGAACTGACCACAGGTTTATCCGCAACACCGCAAAAACCAATCTGTCCCTGAGAGCGGTTCACCAAACACCTGCGAGGACAAATTCTGCAGGGATTCAACATTTCAGCCAACCGCCTTACCTGCAAACTGAACCTGCTATAAGAATCGTAATTTACCATTCGAGCTCCTTTGGCCCCTCTGAAAATTATAAGGCGACTCCAACAGGATATAAACCGAAAATTTATACCATTTGAAATTCCCGATTTGACATCTTCGGCTTTAGCAGTTAGTATTATCGATTCAAATTTTCAGGATAATTCTTTGAGGACTTAAAAAATGACCGACGTAACATTGATTACAGGCGATGGCGTAGGCCCGGAACTGGCAGAAGCTGCAAAAAGATGCATCGACGCGACGGGTGCTGGGATTAAATGGGATATAGTCGATGCCGGCACCGAGATAATGAAAAAGGAAGGTACACCTCTGCCGCAGCGCACCATCGAGTCTATAAACAAAAACCGAATCGCACTAAAAGCCCCCATTACTACACCCGTCGGGAAAGGATACAGAAGCCTGAATGTCCATCTCCGCCAGATGTTTGATTTATATGCCTGCCTTCGACCCTGTAAAAGCTATCCGGGCGTCCGCAGCAAATACACAAATATCGACCTCGTAGTCGTACGGGAAAACACCGAGGACTGCTACGCAGGCATAGAATTTGAAAAAGGAAAAGACAATACCGCTGAAATCATCAACTGGATAAATTCTCACAGCGACAAAAAAATCAGAGAAGACTCGGGCATTACCATAAAACCAATCTCAGTTTTTGCATCCGGGAGAATTGTAAAGTTCGCTTTCGAATATGCCAGAAAATACGGCCGCAAAAAAGTTACAAGCGTCCACAAAGCAAATATTATGAAATACTCCGACGGCCTGTTCCTGGAGGTCAGCCGCGAGGTGGCCAAAGAATATAGCGATATCGAATTTGAAGACCGCATCGTTGACAATATGTGTATGCAGCTCATTCAAAAGCCGGAGCTTTACGACGTACTCGTTTTGCCGAACCTTTACGGCGACATACTAAGCGACCTCTGTGCCGGCCTGGTCGGCGGCCTCGGCGTCGCCCCGGGCGCGAACATCGGTGAGTCCGGCGCCATCTTTGAGGCAACGCACGGCAGCGCACCAAAATATAAAGGCCTCAACAAAGTAAATCCGACAGCTTTGATACTAAGCGGTGTAATGCTGCTGAGACACATCGGCAATATAGCAGAAGCCGACAAATTGGAGAGTGCGGTAGCTGCTGTAATTGCCGAGGGCAAAAATGTAACTTATGATTTGAAAGAAGACCGAAACGACCCAACCGCAGTCGGCACAAGCCGGATGGCAGATGCCATCATCGAAAAAATCACAAGCATCAAAAACAAATAAGTCAATAATCGCATAAAAAATTAAGTATGCCGATAAGATTACCATATTCATCATAGTAATAATCATATATCGGATTATCATCCAAAGCCGTAGGCTTAGGAAGTGTAACTGTTATAAGTCTGCCTGCTGCATCGTACTGATAGATTTTAATATCTCCATCGTTGACGTCTTCGGGTAATTTTTCAATTACAGGATTCGACTCCCACACCTTT
>CAZMQF010000137.1:0-6790 GCA_964568365.1 uncultured Pirellulales bacterium
ATAAAGGGACTGCAATAATATTTTTAATGTAATCAGGCCAATTATATTTGAATGGGCTGTCCACCTCGCTGTCGAGCAGAACCTCCTTGCCCATTTCTATCTCTTCCACCAACCTGTCAAAAAGCATCTCCTTGATCGGCTTATCGATATCTATCAGGCCGGCTCCTGCTGTAAGAAGCAAATGCTTCTCATCATCCACCGTTTTCTCAAGCAAAATCACAATACCCTCAACGCCGACAATTTCTCTAAGGCAGTCGCAGGCCATCTGAAGATAGTTGGAATCTGAGTTGCTGATTCTCATATTTGTGCTCAACTTATGAATAAGAGCCAGCTCCTCATAGACCTGCGAAAGTTCGGTGCTGAACACCTCAACTTGCTGTTCGGACTTTGTCTCAGACAGAAATCTTTTTGCCAGAAGTGTCAGCATATCACTGAAGATTTCATATAATTGATTTTCTTCTCTTCCTGTAATATGCGCTTTATTGCCCTCTTGCTTTTGCTCTTTTGCCGGTTGCACCTCTTTACCTATGTCAACCAAAGCAATATAAGCAGGTGAGTCGAAATTCAACTTTAGAAATACAGCCACAATTCTATCATTAATTGGAAAAGCCTGTTCGTTTGCCTTTGGATTACCTGTATCGAAGTTTGCTAAACAATCATTTACTATCGTTTGCCAATTTGTTTCAAAGATATTACCCTGGCAGGTCAAGAGCAACCGGCCATCAGCATCACATACCGCAAAGTTAGCCCTCAGTTTATTTATTGTCCGGCCAAAGGTTTCAAGCTCACCTTTTTGGATTTTGCTCAGGTTTTTTTCGATTGTTTTCAACATTTCCATTGAAACCCAAATCCTTTTGTAATCGCTGATATAGTTAGTTCGCTATCGATTTTTGATATAGAATGTCCTCGATTTTTTTTAACAGCTCCTTGGGGCTAAATGGTTTACCGAGACAGTCTGATATATTTAGCTGTTCCTTTTGTTCCTGCTCTATGCTGAAACTTCTTGCCGTGAGCATAATCACAGGTATATCTTTGGTCTGCTCTTTTTCCCTCAATTTTCTTACAAGCTCAAAACCATCCATAACCGGCATTTGAAAGTCTGTAACAATCAAATCAGGATTTTCTGAACAGGCAAGTTCATACGCCTGGGCACCATTCGATGCTGTTACAACCTCGAAGCCATTGCTGCGAAGCTTTATCGCCACAACGTGGATAATGTGAATTTCATCATCTACAACTAAAACCTTTTTTCCCGACATCATTCCGCCTCCTCAAAGTTTTAGGCAAATTAATTTTTCTCCTACGGCTTCTCCTACGGCAACTACATTTTCTCTCCAACCACTTCTTTTTTTGCCAAGGGCAATTCAAAACCAAATGTGCTTCCAATCCCCACTTTGCTCCTGACAAATACTCGTCCGTTATGCACTTTTTCAATAATTTGTTTGACAAGGTTGAGTCCCAACCCGGTACCTTTTGCCTTTTCTTTGTTCGCGTCGACCCTGTAAAACTTATCAAATACGTGGTCTATATCATCTTCTGGAATTCCAACACCGGTATCTGTAACGCTCAGGCGCGACAGGCCCGAGATTTCATCCACCTCGGCTTCGATTTTCACCGTTCCACCTGCAGGTGTATACTTGATTGCATTACTCAGAAGATTTACAATAACCTGCGAAATCATATCTTTGTCGGCATAAACCTGGTCGTAAACGATAAGCTCATTTTCAACTATTGTGATATTCTTTTCTTCGGCATAGCTTTTGAGCATTCGCGTCTGCTCTTTTATAAGCACAGCGAGGCTGATGGGCTTTTTCTCAACTTTCACCAGCCCTGACTCTATGCGGGAAACATTCAGAATGTCCTCTATAAGCCGGTTCAATCTCTGGGCCTGACTTTGAATAACAGTGCAGAATTCCTTGCGCATTTCTTCGGTGCCGGCTTCATCTTCCAGTAACATTTCTGAATAAGCCGTGATAGAGGCAAGCGGTGTTTTTAGCTCGTGAGAAACATGGCTTACAAAATCATTTTTCATCCGCGATACTTCTTTTTCACGCGTGACATCGTGTAGAACAGCCACAACCCCGCAGACATTATTTTTTTCATCGTGAATACAGGAAGCTATGCAGCTGAATATTTTCGATTCATCACCTTTCAATATTTCAAGCTCGTATTTTGTGTGTCGTGCTCTGGTTTTCCTGCTTCTGCGCAGAAATTCCACAAAGCCGTTCCTGCTATCATCAATTAATTCAGTAATGGACCTTTGTTGGCAATTCTTAAAATCAAAGTTGAATAGTTTACCAGCCGATTCATTTGCAATGAGCAATTTGTCATACTCATCAATGACAATAATAGCATCGCGGACACTGTAGATAATGGACTCCGTTTTTAGTCTTTGCTTTTGCAAAAGTCGAATGTTAAGCTGTAAATCCTTTATTTGATTCTCGAGGTCAGCTATGTAATTATTTTTACCTTTGAAACGGTTGCGAATTGCCTCATACAATTTCACTATTACTGCATTATCGGTTTGCTTTTCCTCTTGCAGATCGCTAACATAAGAAACATCTATGTTTTCATCTCCGAACTTGCCGGCTATGGATTTGATTTCCCGTACGAGCTTATACCATCCCCACCCAAGACAGCTTCCGCAAGCGGCTGCAGTAACACTGCCAACCAATACAGCTAAACGCCAGCCTCCTCCGAAGCCGGAATCCTGCCATAGGGCTAAGGACACAGCCAAAAGGACACAGACCTCGATTGCTGTGACCATAACCGCTATTCTACAAAACTTCGAGAAATAGCGGCCTTTGATATAAAAATTTCTTCCCGGTATCAAACCAAGTACTCCAAAAATCAAATTCTGCATTTTCAATTAAACTCAGCAGTTAGCCAATTCTTTATCTTCGCAGCCATGTTTCAGAATCTTTTCGCTCAACACTTTCAATTATGATACTCTCGATGCTCCTGGCGTCTTCAGGACTCGTTTCCTTGATTATTCTTTCCTTCAGCCTTAATGCTTCCAAATATGTCGGGCGAAGCCAAATTGCATCGTCTAACTGTTCGATAGCAACCTCATTATTACCCTCAAGATAGTATTTTGCAGCCTGTGCATAGCACTCTTCTGCCCGTTTTGCTCTGCTCAACGGCTGCAGTTCTTCTTTGGCCCCTGCCCGTTTGTGGCGTATATCATCAATTCTGGCACTTGCCATTGTATCAGCGGCTTCCTCGATTATATGGGGCGTTAGCAGCACAATGACTTCCTGACGCTCAACTTTATCAGCTGTTCCTCTAAATGCAGCTCCTACAATCGGAAGGTCACCAAGCAGCGGCACTTGTGTTTTGGCGTTTGTCACTTTATCTTTGAACAATCCCCCAATGACAATGGTCTGCCCGTCTTTGACCATTATATTAGTGACCAGTTCAGCTGATGTCTCTTGAGGAATACCGCCGGGAATTGACCCGGAACTGTCTTTGGAATGAATATCCATCCGAATGTAGCCCTCGGTTCCAATATATGGCCTGAATGAAAGTTTTGTACCAGTATCGAGGTATTTAACCTGACCTTCCACCCGATTGCCCTGTGCATCAAATGTGTCACCCTCCCGATAGCCTAATTTATCTCCTATATAAACTTGACCGAGCTGCTTATTAACGGTCAATATCTTCGGATTGGCCAACAGAGTTATATCTGTAATTTGTTCAACAGCTCTGATAAATGCGCCAACATCGTCAAATGCAAGACCAATTGTCAAACCTCCTGTTAATGGACTTTCTATCTGTGCCGAAGTACCGGCGCTCTTTAAGTAATCCGGAGCACCTGCGCTTATACTCGCCAACGCAGTCACGGCGGTACCTTTGAGACTTTGCCAGTCAATACCAAATTGCATATCTTCGGTCAATTTAGCACTCAAGACAGTTGCCTCTACAAGCACCTGTGTTGGCTTGAAATCAATAGCAGTTATCACCTCTTCAGCCCTTTTAATGTTTTCAGTATAGTCACAAATCACAATAGTATCTTTTAGCGACATTGTGTTGCCTCCGCTGGTTTGCTCACTAATAGACTTACCGGTAGGTACACCTGTCTCAGCTGCTGTTGTCGATGCAATCATTCCCTGGTCGCTGAGAACCGGAGCAATAAGATTTTTAGCTTCATCTGCGCTGATATAAGAAAGAGTAAAAACCCTATACCTCATCCGGCTCTTATCTTCCTTGGTGAAAACCTCAATGATATTACCCTTTTGTTCCCATTGGATATTGTCCCCGAGAACAGCATCCATAGTCTGCTCAAATGTTACGTTATAAAGGTTGGTTACTGTGATTGTGCCTTCAACCTTGGGTGATGGAACGATGTTTTTATTATACTTTGCTCCAAGGAAACGAAGCACATCCCTTATTTCAGCATCCTTTTTGAAGCTGATAGACTGGATCGTACCATCCGCGGAAATGCTTATTGTGCTGTTTGGCACATTCGCTCTCGGTACCGAAGTTTCTTCGTTGTTCCCCAACGAAGCCTCATCAACACTACCGACAGCTATTGCAGCTATCATCGCCACTACAATAAGCCAGAGAAACATATCTTTTCTAATTTTGCCTTTGTAATATCTGTCTTTATACATAATTTTGCTCCTTTTCTTTCTGCAGAACAGAAGCAGGCTTCTGTTCTTTGCAACTGCCTGTCAATTCTTTAATTAAGCACTTCCAACGATTGTAGAATCTTTAATGTAACAGTCCCTTCTTTGCATCTTATGGTCACTTCTGTTTCTTCAATTTTTGTAACTTCACATTCATGCACATCAGAACCTTCGGCAACAGTTAATTTGTCACCAACGCCAAACAGTTTATCATTAATAAAAGCCTGAGGATTATCGCCCAGAACTATCGCCTCAAGAGTCAGTTTTGCACTTATCCTTCGCATTAGCCCCTCATTGTTGTTATTTTCAGAAATAGGTTTAATCTCTTTGGCGGAGCCTTCGGAGAAGTCCCTATTATCAAATGAAAAGAAGTCTCTGGTGAGGACATCATTTCTTCCTTCAACTTTGGGCAATTCAAAATAATATATTCCCGGCTCTACGCCTTGTTCTGCCTGCTCAGAAGAGAACTCTTCAGAAGACAATGTTTCAAGGCTGTCGGTTGCTTCGGCACTCTGAGGGGATTTACCGACAAAGACTTTAACCCACATAAGGGACATCACTAAAAGCAGGCAAACGGCTGTAATTGCTTTTTTCTTTTTCGCATTAAGTTTAGCAAAAATACCACCGACTGCTGCAACAGCTGTACCTGGTTTTTTTTGTGTCTTACTTTTCATATCAAACTTTAACCTTTTTCTTTTGTCGGCCGGTAATAAATAACCGCATTCGTCTCCATATCAATCTCACCGCCGGGATTGCTTTTATTCTCCAGGCTTACATGCTCAATCCGAATCAACCTGTTTAAATTCTGCAGCGACTTATAAAATTCAAATATCTGTGCCAGCTTACCCCTGCACTTCACGCTGACAGGTATACAGTTTAGTTTTTCAGTTTCTACTTCTTTGCCCGGTTCAATAAACTGATTTTTCAGGTTATGCTCATTCATCAAATCAGCTATCTGATGTAAAAACGAACCAAGCTCTCTTTTTTCCGGCATATTAAGCTCATATTCTTTTGTTACACTCTGCATTTGTTGAAACTGTTTTTCGAGCACAGGCAGCTGCTTTTTCCGGCTGTTTGCCTCTTCGATGACAACTCTTGTCATAGCAGTTTCAGACTTAATAGCTTTCATCTTTTTCTCCAGAGGCAGATATACAAAAAACACAAAACCCGTCAGCATCACGCCGGCTGCAATGAAAATTATTATTTGCTGTTTCGTTCTGAAAAACATTTCAAGTTTTCCTTATTCTTCTTTATAATTTGCCAGATAACAGCCAAGTTCAAATTCAGTAGACTCTAATTTTTCTTCATCGATAGTACCGCCTGCCTTAGCTTTTTTGTTTCTCGAAAAGAATGGTATAACCTGACAAAAATATGGCGAATCCTCTAATTTGCAAATAAGCTCGGCGACATCACTTCCATCTGCGGCGATACCGCTTATCAAGACAGTGAATCTAACATCACCGAATAATATGACTTCATTACTGCCTCTCCTCGTCCGAGCCGTTCTTAATCCCGCTGATGCAGTTTTTCCAGTCGGTCGGCTCTTAAATTGTTCCGAATCAAATTTGACCTTTTTAAGCACAATATCTTTATCAATTAAAAAGCTTAACTCTGCAAGCACACCTGGAACATCTATTCGGGAATCTATTTCTTTAAGAATATCGACCTTTTTCTTCAGGATCGCCGCAGTCTCTTTCATCTCGGAAAATGAACGTACATCATTTTTCAATTCTCTATGGCGGCTCTGCAGTCTATTGAGTCCGGCTTCGGCTTTCGAGACTATGAACTTTGTATGGAAGCCCCACACGAGCATAACCATAAGTATGCAGCCCAAAGCAAAACATTCCGCTCGGTAGCCCATCCGCCTTTGCTGGTTCTTCTTATACCATTGTGGAAGAAGATCAATATCGTTCATAAACAAAACCTAAAACTAAATATAACTTGATATACAGCGCCTATTTTTTAACCTTTATCCTGATACTTTCACCGTGTTCCCATTTTTTCAGGCCCAGTCCCACGGCAACAGCCCATTCACAAAGCAATCCACGCCTGTCGCCATTAAAGTTTACTTTCGTTATATCAATGCCATTAAAAGGCTCGGCTACTTCGACCGAAAGTGCCATCTGCCGTCTCAATACATTAAGCAAAATATTTTCGTATGC
>CAZMQF010000138.1:0-6772 GCA_964568365.1 uncultured Pirellulales bacterium
TAGTGCGAGACCATTAATGCTGTTCGTATAATTAGTTTGTTTAATGAGACTTTAAATAAGGAGAAAACAAAATGGCAAAAGTAGCAAGAGAAATGGTTGAAAAGACAGGAATCAATGTTAATGAGTTGTTGGAGTTGCTGGTCAAGAATGCCGCCGCAGAATTGACGACTTATTACTACTATACGATTCTGCGGGTTAATCTAATCGGTCTGGAAGGTGAAGGTATCAAAGAGATAGCTGAAACAGCCAGGATTGAAGACCGCAACCACTTTGAAGCCCTGGTCCCTCGTATCTATGAACTTGGCGGTGAATTGCCCAGTGACATGAAGGCCTTCCATGATATATCCGCCTGTCCGCCTGCATCCCTGCCAAAGGACCCGACTGACATCAAGGCGATGTTGACTGTTCTGGTGAATGCGGAAAGATGTGCAGTGCGCGGATATACTAATATCTGCAATCTGACAGCCGGCAAAGACCACCGCACCTATGCCCTTGCACAGGCGATTCTCAACGAGGAAATTGAGCACGAATCCTGGTTCTCGGAATTCCTTGGTGAGGGCCCGTCAGGTCACTTCTTACGTAGGGGTGAAACTTCACCATTCGTAAGCAATTTCATGAGGTAGATAAGAATTGGGGATAGGACAGCCTCCAGTACACAAAGGCTCCCTATCCCCATATCTGTCACTCTGGAGCAGCTGAGGCGTTTGGCAGGACTTTTATAAAAGGCAATATCCCTGAAATTCATCCTGTACGCTGCTTAGGTTGTTCTCACTGTGCTGTTCTATGTAAAAAGCTCGGGCCAAATGTGCTGGAGATTAAAGACGGGATAGCAAAGGTGGTTAGACCCGAAAATTGTATTGGTGACGGAGCCTGTATGATGGCTTGTCCTGCTAAAACCATCTTCCTGATGAGTATATGAAGCCTCATCTGCTCCGGATACAGTATGAGCCCCGTTTTGACCGTAAGGCGATTTGACTTTGATATGGATCTTTGGTTTACACTGGCGTCTTTGGCCTATAGCAGCAGGATTTAGGATAACTGATTGATACTCTCGGTATGCGTAGAAAAGATAGAGTTCGGCATGGCGGTGTGATTTATGCGTTGAGTTTCTAAAGTGGTAATCGGCCAATACTCAGGAACGCATATGCATTGAGTGTACGGACCGGGGAGTTGTAACAAATTGGCCGCCTTAATGGCAGCTTTTTTATTAGCTCTTTTTTTAAGTAGGGCTCGAACCTTAAAAGGTGCGGGAAAAATCTTTTCCCACGTCGTCGGGGTGACAAGCAGCCTGAGCGAAGCCGAAGGGGAACGCCAGAGGGGCAAAGCCACTATGGAAATTTGCGAAGTGAATTTAGGTTCTAGGGCGAAGCCCGGAGCCCTGCTCGGAGAGTTTTAAGGGTGGCAAGTTCCACAATACTAGGGTCAACATGAGGGGCGAAAGCGCCAAATGCTTTCGAGCCACCTCTCCGTTGTCTGTGTGTTTTAATTCACAGACAAACGAAAAATAACAGCTCTTTGGTAAGCTTAAGTTCAAAAGATCATTGATTTTCTATTTTTTGCTTAGCATTTTTTTCTAGAAGATAGCCAAAACCAGCTGTTATTATAGGGATCATTACATATGTTAAACCAATGTCGGCAATATAATCAATAAATGGCATTTTCATTGGGCCTTCCATAAAAAGAAGGAGATCTAATATCAGGTTGATGCCTAACCATGTTGCGCCGGCCAACACTGCTTCTCTAAAAAAACTTCCTTGGATCCTATTTAGATAAAGAACCGCAAAGGTAACCGTGGTGCCGCATATCACAATGGGCATGATTGATTCCCAAAGTACTCGATTTGATGACTTCAATGGAAATGTCAAAAAAGAGACTATAAAAGGTATTAACCATACCAAGAATCCATAAAGTAAAACTTTTTTTATTGATTTCATTTCAGAGCACCTCAATTAATAACACTATTTAATTTGTTAAATGCTTTTTCCTCTTTTTCGTAACAAAGCAAAATCCTCTGCTTTATTTCAGCCAGGAGAGAATCTGTTCTTTTGAAATGAAAGTTCTTGGGCTGCTTTTTGCATCAAGCTGTCCAACTCTGTTGTAATTCTATGCATTTCATCCAAAGCGTTAGGTTTTTGTTCTTCGAAGATCCTGTTTTTGTTGGCAGCTAAACTTCTAATTCTTTTGAGTCCGGCCCAAGAATTCGGAAGAGCAGTTGTGGCAATTTCACTCCACAATTCTGCCGATTCTTTAAGTATTTCCGCTGTTTCTTTCAGAGTTGGCTTATTTAAAATAGAGCCAGCTTCCGTTAGGAATTTGGCGTACATCTTTCTGAATGCACTTCCACCTGTTCCAGAGATCTCAATGTACAGAAAAATGTTGAAGAGACAACCTATTAGCTTCAAGCCGGTGAATTGCTTTGTCCATTGAGGTACTAAACTAGCCCATTTTTTCATACCAGCCAATCCGATATTCTTGATAGGAGGTTTTAGCATACTGTTGCAACATTCTCGAATACTTTCGATAATACCTTCTTCTAAGTTAGTAATCTTTGAAGGAAATTTGATCTTCAACAGCTTATTCTTTGGCGGAAACGGCGGAAACTTTGAACTTCGTGCCTTCTTTAGATCTTCTATACCCATAGTCAAAGGTTTTTCGCATCGGTCTGAGACATAAACCTTATCATTTTGTTCGTCCAGGCCAAAAACTATAACTGTATGTCCACCAAAATGAGCATTTTGGGGGATAGCCAAGTAAGGTAGATAGGGCATGTCAACGAACACAAATGCAGGTTCATCTTGGCGAAGCTGCTTTTTCAGTTCTTCGTATCCCCTTGTAACACTACCTGTTTGAAAAACAGTGGCCTGAGCACCGATTCGTCTGCATGTATTGATCAAAGGCTCAACTCCTTTTCCATATCGAGTGCCTATAAAAGGAGCTGGCATTAACTTCAAATACCAATATATAAAGCCAACACCTCCACCCAAACCAAATAGCATTTCTTCAGATAAATTCAGTCCATGATAGGAAAATATATTCTTCAAAGCTGTCGTCCAGCAGTGTTTCCCACCGGCGTGTTGGTATCCTTGAACCATAAGTTTTTCCATTATTTAGCCCTCATTTTTCCGACGCTGAACAGTTTGCTCTTTTTTGAGATCCGTTATCAGATTATCAACAAACTTTACTTCGTTTCTTATCAAATATAAAGAATGCTTAAATAACGCCTTTATGTTTATGGGTAACCTTTCACCGCCTAGTGATTTAAGCTTTTCGTTTAGTTTATGAGACATTTTTAGAAGGAATTGTATCCTTTTTTCCAGAGCCCTTTTGACCTCTACTGTCTTTAGGACACCAATTGCTGAAAAAGCCAAATCAAATTTTTTGTCTCTTTCCCTCGCACACGAAAGAGCCTTTAGCAACTCATCCTTTAGAACATCCTTCCCCTTTTTTGTGAGCCTAGATTTTTTGGGTAGAGGGCCTTTTCCTCTTTTTTCTTCATCAATGCGAAGACGTACGAATCCTTTTTTCCGAAGCTTTTCAAGGCCGGTATAAATCGAAGTGGTACCAATGTCAGCCCACTCTCGGTAATCTCTTTCCTTCACAAGTTTGTCAATTTCATACCCACAGATCTCTTCCTGTTGATATATAATCTGCAAAAGCATCAATTCTACATTTGATATAGCAACCATTCTTTATGCCCTAATATAATTCATATATGAAATATAACATATCCGCACTATAAGTCAAGATAAAAAATATTTGATGAAAGTAAATATGGGTTGGGTTAATCAAATGTTATTTCTGTGGCTAACAACCGGTTGAGAACCTGGCTTACCCTTGATCTGGATACATCAAGTTATTTGGCCAAATCAGTTTTGAATTCGATACCGTTTGTGCCGATTAATTTCTTTCTCTGGATTGCCTTTTGAATTGACTCTGCTTTGAGTTAACACCAGGTCGAAGATATAAATACGATATAATTGTACAAATAGCTATGATTGTTTTGTATTGTTCAGTTAATTAACAGAAATTGAGATTTAAAATCGGTTGAAATCATTCACTTACAACGACATAAAAAACAAGCGATCAAATTATCTATTTGCTGAATAAAGAAAAGCTGGCGATTGATCAGGCGGACGGGATTATCAAGAGTGATTTTTAAAAGGCATAGAATCGCCAGGGTAAGGCCTGGCGATTCTATGAACCGTGTGTTATTGTATCAGGTTGACTGATATATCTTTTAACAAGCAAGTTTAGCTAAAGCTTACTCAAAGTAAGCCCGGCTGTTTGTTTTATTCTAAGCGACAGCTCTTCTTTTGCGGAACAGGTAGAGGATAATACCAAGAGCTATTAAACCTACCAGTCCGTTTTCGCCCAGAGTGCTAATTAAAGAGGTCAGATTGGTGACAATTCCGGAGGTGAAGGGCACAGCCTGACCGAAGAGGATTTCTACTGTGATTCCGAGGGCAATCAGCAGTAAAAAGATTTCGGTGACTTCGCCCAGCCATTTTTTAATTTCCTGTAAAAAATTCATCTTTTGCTCTCCTACTATCAAGTATTTAAAAAGTTGGAAGCTACAAACTTCCTGCAACTTTTTCGGCTTATCTTTTTAAATTACTTCAATAAT
This sequence comes from uncultured Pirellulales bacterium, assembly GCA_964568365.1. Taxonomy (GTDB): domain Bacteria; phylum Planctomycetota; class Phycisphaerae; order Sedimentisphaerales; family Anaerobacaceae; genus CAYLMG01. The sequence goes on from CAZMQF010000138.1 coordinate 4,625, forward strand.
TTGTTCCCGAAAATGTTAATATTTTTCCTTAATAGAATCTTTTCCTGCTTAACTATTTGTTGGTAAAAATAAGGGAAAATGGCGTTATCAGTATTGAAATTAGGGAAATAGAAAAATATTCGGATGCAAAAAACAATAAGAAATTAAATCAGTAGTAATTTTTTTGGGTGGATAAATCAGCGTAAATTTTTCACGAGTTAAGGTCACCTTGTCTGTTTTGCAGATTCGTCAAGCGATTATTGAAACTTCAATGAATAAAAGTATTGGGAATATTATTTTAAATATGTGTTAAAATAGGTAAGTTTTAGCTTGACTTTGTATGTTAAAATAGGTTATATTTATTTTATGTTAGCTGATTTTATATCGTTTGTTTTACGCTTATTTGTCATAGTCACTTTTTGGGTGTTCATATGGCGGCTTGTAGTGCCCCGCACCCAATTTATGCGTTTATGCAGAGCTGTACTCCTGTTGACAGGGCTTTTGGGTATCCTTGTCATTTTGAGGGTTGTAGGGCTGTAAATTCACCTTTTGGTTTTTCTGGGTTGCTCTGTGCAATAACTGCTTATTTAAAGCCTATCAGCCGGTTAATACATTAGAGAGCAATGATTCTAAAATCAAAGAGAGATGTTATTTCTTTTTGATTCTGGATTTACTCCTGGCTGGTTTTTTCGCCTTTGATTTGGTTTTCTTTTTTTTGATTGGCATCCATAGGTTCGACACATTTTTGTTGCCTTTCAAAATATTATTTTAAATATTTAGCTTAATGTTGGGGTTTTTTTGATAGTAGATTTTAAATTTTAAATTTTAAAAGTCAATAACGTTTGGCTTATTATGCATCCATTCTCTAAGTTCAGGGTAAAAGAGTTGGTAATTTTTCATTTATTGACAGGTGAAAATATATCAATTATACTGCCTGTATGAACTGCGGGATAAATCCTATTACAAAGGGGGTAATGGACGTCGAAGGCTTTTTTTTAATTATCGTTGCGGTGATGGTGTACATTTTGAGCTTTACGGCCTGTTTTGATTTGTTTGTGTTTTTTAGCCGCATTTAAAAGGCTGCTATATATAAAATAAAGACATATGAAATAGATATAGAAATAATGAGTAGATTGCTGATAGTTTCCAACCGGCTGCCGGTAAGTGTCACTAAGCGCGGCAGAAATCTTTCTTTTCAGCCTAGCGTGGGAGGCTTGGCGACGGGACTTTCGTCTTTTTGCAGTTCGCACGACAGTCTTTGGTTCGGCTGGCCCGGTATATCGAAGGATATACTCTCAAAAAAGCAAAGATTGCAAATTACTCAAAGTCTTAAAAAGCGGAGTTGTTGTCCTGTTTTTCTTTCTGCAAAAGAGGTCCGCAATTATTATCAGGGTTTCAGTAACAAGACGATTTGGCCTCTTTTTCACTATTTTCCATTTTATACGTTATACGAGGACCGCTACTGGCAGGCGTACAAACGCGTGAATCAAGATTTTTGCCAGGCTGTAATAAAAAAGGCCAAAAGCGGTGATTTTATCTGGATTCATGACTACCAGCTTATGCTTTTACCTGCTCTCATACGCGAAAAGCTGCCTGATGCTAAAATCGGTTTTTTTCTTCATATACCGTTTCCATCCTTTGAGTTATTTCGTTTTCTGCCCTGGCGTGGAGAGATTCTCGAAGGGCTTTTAGGTGCAGACCTTATAGGTTTTCACACGTATGATTATGTTCGACACTTTCTCAGCAGTGCAGTCAGAATCATAGGAGTCGAACATTCTATGGGCTTAGTTACCGTGGGCAACAGAATTTTGAGGGTCGATGCGTTTCCTATGGGTATCGATTACGAAAAGTTCTCGACTGCTCCCGGGGACCCAAAAGTTTTGAGAAACCTGAATATAATCCACAAAAAAGTGGGCGATAGAAAGATAATCATATCCATAGACAGGCTGGACTATACCAAGGGGATTATCCAGCGAATAGAAGCTTTTGACCTGTTTTTGTCGCAGAATCCTCAGTATAGAGAGAAGGTGACGTTAATACTTCTTGCTGTTCCTTCGAGGACAGGAGTCGAACGCTATATAGAATTGAGACAGCGGCTCGAATCGCTCGTGGGAAGAATCAACGGAGAACACGGGACCATCGGCTGGGTGCCAATCTGGTATTTATACA
>CAZMQF010000139.1:0-6665 GCA_964568365.1 uncultured Pirellulales bacterium
TTTGGATTCAACATTACCAGGGACAAGGACCTCAGAACATTTAATCGATTTCTTCAGCCATTTCCCTACCAAGTATAATAATATACAAAATTATTTACTACAAATTTAGCTCGAGAGGGACAAAATGTCAAGAAAATAATAAATTTAACTCAACAATGCTGGATTATCGTTTTTTGCAGAAAATTATGGAAAGAAGAGTCGAGTTTGTTGGATTAAGTGGTGTCAACTACAGATAACAACAAACAAGTTTAAAAAACAAGAAACCAGGGACTTTGTCAAACATCCCTGGTCCCTTAGTACACTTATCTATCAACTGCTCTTTTCGAACTGTTTTTGTAAAAACGTAGCTGTCTTTTGATAAGCAAATGTTTAATTTTATCAAAGACTTGAGGAATAAAGAATGTCTCACCGGCTGCTCCGCGCAGATTACCCGTGCGAATAAAAACTTCTTTCACATTTCCTTTACTATTTGACTTTGTAATATTATTTTTCTTCATCTAACTCCCCTTATCATCCTCTTCTACTCCTGTTAACTTGGTTTCTCCTCCAAGCCACCATGCTTCACTACTACATATCGTTCTCCTAACATTATACATTCATTTCCCAATAAATGTTCACACGCCCATACCTGAAATCGGTACTCACCCTCGTGTGAAAACACTAAACCATTCAATTTCATAACTAGAGACACTATTTGCCTCTCATCTACAAATCCGACCTTCCACTCTTCATCATCGGTTGTCTCATAGATTACTTCGTCTTCATCAGGCGTATCTTTCACATCGACAACTTTGACTTTTATCTTTACTGGACCGTGGCCATTTGTCAATTCAATAAAGAGAGTAATACCAGAACATTTAGCTGGAAAGCTATCAGCACCAATTGAATTAACAATACTCACAATGGAATAAGAATTCGGATCTGAATCATAAATCACCCTCTCACACACCAAAATCGACAAAAATATAGGCGGAACAAATTTCGCCTTCGCCTTATCAGTCATCTATTGTTTCCTCCTAAAGTATACCAAAATACTTTTTATTTTTCAAACTTAAATCACTGACTGCACATAAGTCATTGTTATATATGAGCTTATAAGACTTTATAATAAATTTTATCAAAAAAAATTTAATTGTTTTTATTAGTTCCTATATTATCTATGGTTTGCCTTTTCCAAAGGTACTTTTTTGGCATTATAGCTTGGTCTTCTGGATTAAACAACTTTTTTTATAAATTTTATTGATCTTTAAAGCTCTCTCTCTATATATAATCTTACTGAAGATTACCTCAGTAAATCGAGCGCAAATGATAAATGACAAAAAAATAATTATTTCCTTCGATACCCTCGACGATGCTCGGGACAAATGCGCTCGGGCAGACACTACTTTTGGGATTTTTGTTTTGCTCTGTGGCGGAGGAAGGTTTCGATGAAGGGGTCGATTTCGCCGTCGAGGACGGCCTGGACGTTACCGGTCTGGAAATCGGTGCGATGGTCCTTTACCATCTGGTACGGCTGAAGCACGTAGCTGCGAATCTGACTGCCCCAGGCAATCTCGCCTTTGTCGCTGTAAAGTTTGGCGAGGGCGGCGTCGCGCTTCTGCTGCTCGCGCATAAACAGGCGGGCCCTCAAGACCTTCATAGCCAGTGCACGGTTCTTATGCTGACTTCGCTCGTTCTGGCACTGGACGACGACGCCGGTAGGGATATGAGTGATACGAACGGCGGAGCTGACTTTGTTTACGTGCTGGCCGCCAGCACCGCTGGCACGGTAAAAATCGATTTTCAAATCGTCGTCTTTGATTTCGATATCCAGACTATCGTCGAATTCGGGGATGCAGTCAACGGCGGCGAAGCTGGTATGGCGTCTTTTGTTCGAATCGAACGGGCTGATACGCACCAGCCGATGCACGCCCACCTCGCAGGAGAGTTTGCCATAGACGAACGGGCCGGCGACTTTGAGGGTGATGGAGCGGATGCCGGCTTCCTCGCCGGCGGTGATATCGAGCTGAGCGTATTTGAATTTGTTTTCGTCGAAGAACCTTGTGTACATTCTCAGCAGCATATTTGCCCAGTCGCAGCTTTCGGTTCCGCCTGCGCCGGCGTGGATGCTGAAAAAGCAGTTTTTGGTATCGTTGGGTCGTGAGAGCAGGCCTGCAAGCTCGATTTTCTGACACTCTTTTTCGAGCTCGGCGAGCTCAGTTTCAAGCTGAGCGAGGGTCTGTTTGTCGGATTCGGATTCGGCTAACTGGAACAGCTCGGCGAGGTCTTTTACGTTTTTGTAAATCTGCTCAGCAGGGTTAACAATCGATTTGAGCGCGCTGAGCTTGGTGACGGTTGATTGCGCGGATTCGGGGTTGTCCCAGAAGCCGGATTTTGACATTTTCCTTTCGAGTGCGGCAAGCTCACCTTTTTTGGCGGGTAAGTCAAAGCCAGTCCCGGATTTGGCTAACCCGGGCCAGCAGATTGTCTATAGCGGATTTTAGCTCGACTACTTCCATTTAATCGCTTTCTTAAAAAATTACATTTATCGCTAATTGTATTTATACCAGAAACAGAGAGTAGATGCAAGAGTAAGATTAGAGGATTAGAGAATTAGTGAATTAGAGGATTAGTGAATTAGTTTAAGGGTTGTCAGACAGCAATGAAAAATAAAAAAAACAGGTGCAAAGGGTGGGAAAAATCGTTAGAATTCAGGATTCGAAAGAGTAATTTAAAAAGTCAAAAATGAAGGCAGAGGCGAAAATGAAAAAGATTATCGATGTCGAGGTTAAGACGAGAAAGGTCGAGCCGGACAAGTGCAAAGCAGATATGCTGTGCGTGGGTGTATTCAAGGATGAAAAGAAGCTCGATAAAACGTGCGGTCTATTGAATAAAAAGCTCGATGGAAAGATTGAAAGGCTGATGAAGTTAGGCGATTTCAAGGGTGAAGAGGAAGGCTGCGAGGTAATCTACACGGACGGGAGAATTGCGGCTGAGAGATTAATGCTGGCGGGCTTAGGCGAGAAGAAAAAGGCGACGGCAGATACACTTCGCAAGGCTTGCGCGGCGGCTGCCAACAAGACGGTTGGTATGAAAATCAAAAAACTCGCACTTGCGATTCATAAGGCATTCGAGGGCAAAATCGGTGCGGAATCGGCTGGGCAGGTCTGCGCCGAGGGGGCGTATTTCGGAAGCTACCGGTATGACGAGTATGTTACTAAAGCTGAGAACGGCAGAAGCGAGTCACTGAGTGTCGAAATTATCGAGCCAGATTCAAGAAAAACACAAAAAATAAATAAGGGCTGCGGCATCGGCGCGGTCATCGGCGAGGCGCAAAGCTATGCGAGGACGCTCGCGAACCGGCCTGGAAATGTGATAAACCCGCAGGCATTAGCGGCGGAGGCGAAGAAGCTCGCAGCAAAGACGACGAATCTAAGCTGTACGATTCTCGATGCGAAACAATTAAGACAAAAAAAGATGGGCGGGATTTTAGCGGTCGGGGCCGGTTCAAAAAGTGAGCCGAGATTTATAATATTGAAATACAACGGTGCCAAAAAGACAAAGAAGGCCGGCGCCATCGCACTGGTTGGCAAGGCGATTACGTTCGATTCGGGCGGGATAAGTATCAAGCCGGCAGCGAATATGGAGGCAATGAAGCTTGATAAAACGGGCGGGATAGCGGTACTTGCGACGATGAAGGCAATAGCGGAACTGAAACCGGCTGTTAATGTTTACGGGCTGATACCGTCGGCGGAGAATCTGCCGAGCGGGACAAGCTACCGGCCGGGTGACATTGTTACGACCTATAGCGGAAAGACCGTCGAGATTCACAGCACCGACGCCGAGGGCAGAATGATTCTATGCGATGCGCTGCACTACGCAGAGCAATTAAAATGCGACACGATAATCGATATAGCGACGCTGACAGGTTCGTGTATGGTGGCACTGGGTAAATATAAAGCAGGATTATTCGGCGACGACGACAAACTTGTCAAGCAGCTTCAGGCGGCTTCAGAAGAGAGCGGCGAGAAGGTCTGGTATATGCCGAGCGGGGACGAGTACGCAAAGGAGATGAAAAGCAAGATTGCGGATTTGAAAAACGTCGGCAGCAAATGGGGCGGAGCGTGCACGGCTGCGGCATTTCTGGGCCAGTTCATAAACAAGGCTAAATGGGCACACCTTGATATCGCGGGTATGGATGTCTTCGAGAAAAGCACAGCATACTCGGCTGAAGGGTCAAGCGGATATGGAGTGAGACTTTTGACGACGTTTCTGATAAATCATGCAAAAAAGTAGGAAGGTTCGAAGATGAGCAAAAAAAAGAGAATAAAAGTCAACTGCGAAAGGATAGAGAAGGCGGTCAGAGAAATACTTCTGGCTGTGGGTGAAGATACACAGCGCGAAGGACTGAAATACACGCCAAGGCGTGTTGCAAAGATGTACGCTGAGCTTTTAGGCGGGATGCAGCAGGACCCGAAAGAGTATCTGAAAAGCGTTTTTCAGGAAAACTACGACGAGATAGTGATACTGCGTGACATATCGTTTTTTAGTATATGCGAGCATCACCTGATGCCGTTTATCGGCTCGGCTCACGTGGCGTACCTGCCTAAAGGCAATGTGCTGGGCGTGAGCAAGATAGCACGGATAGTGGACTGTTTCGCCAAGAGGCTGCAGGTTCAGGAAAGGCTCACCAACCAGATAGCGGACTTTCTGATGGATAATTTGAAACCGATGGCGGTGGCGGTGGTGTTAGAGGCGTCGCACAGCTGTATGACCATACGGGGAGCAAAAAAACCCGGCTCGGTGATGGTTACAAGCGCGATTCGAGGCGTGTTCAGAAAAGACCAGAAGAGCAGAAGCGAGGTGCTGAGCCTTTTGCATAAGCTGAACACATAGAAAATGCATAAGCTGGCAAGAAGAGTAAGGTTTTCGATAAATCCCTTTCTGGCAGAAGACAGTACGGGCTTTAATTCTTACTGCTCGAAGCCGGCCGGCGAAGGGCTTTCGGTTTTTTTCGAGCTGACGGTAGAACTTGCCGGGGCGGTTGACGGCGAGACAGGTTTTGTGGTAAACGTTGTCGATATCGACGAGCTTATTCGCCAAAACGTGGTGCCCGTTTTTGCCGAACGCATAAGAGGATATTTTCGCGAGGGCAAACATATCGGCCTGAGCGAAATAGCTGACTTGCTGAAAAAAAGCAGCGATAAGCTTAAAGGCAAATTCGCAAAGGCCGTCGTCGACAAGCTGACACTGTCACTGAATCCTTTTAGAAAGGTTGCAATTGACTGTAAGGAAAGCGCAATGATTTATTTCAGTGAAAAATTTGATTTCGCAGCGACGCACAAGCTTTGGAACGACAGCTTTACAGAAGAGCAAAATTTTAAGGTATTCGGCAAGTGCGCCAATCCTTCCGGCCACGGGCACAACTATGTCGCAGAGGTTACGGTGAAGGCGGAGCCGGGCAGTCTGTGTATTTGTGAATTTGAAAAAACCGTAGATGAAAATCTGATTAAACTGGTTGACCACAAAAATCTCAATGCCGATGTGCCACATTTTGCAAAGGTTCAGCCGACCGTTGAAAACCTCGCGGTTTTTGCGTGGGAGAGACTCGAAGGCAAATTCGAGAATGCGGAGCTTCACTGCGTAAACATACAGGAGACAGATAAGACATACTGCTCATACTACGGGCGTTAAAAATTGCTCATCAGGTAAAAGGCAACAGAAGATAGAAAATTGAAAACTGTAGCCAATAGTAAAAATTCTTTTTCACTTTCAAATATGTGGGAAGGGAATTTTAATTTTTTTGGGAAAAGTGAAATTTATTTTTCTCTGTAAACCGATTTAGAGGATTTTCTCTTTTAGAGGTACCAAACCATAGGGTTACCTGATTTTTACAATCCTGGACAAATCTGGAGTGTTTTGGGCATATCTGGAGTAGTTGTGTCGCTAAATATTGGTAGATTTAAAGTATCCTGCTTTCCCATATCCCTTTTCATCTTCACATTCTTAAATGATAAAATTCATCGGTTCCTCTTCGAAAGATAGTCATGAGAGCCTTGCTGATAAAAAAGACAAGAAACAGAAATACAGTTAAAAGCAGAAATAAAAGCACTATTTTTGATAAAAAGCTGTAATCTTTTTCTGGCTCATCCCATAAGTTTTTAATTAACTCACAAAAAATAAGGGTAATTAATAACGATAGTATGACGGTAAGGAGCGTCATCGATGTATCAGTTATTCTCTTGAGAATTAGTATTGTAAAGCTAATCCACATGAAGTATAAACCTGAAAGAAATAGAACAAGAATACCTGCCACTACCATAGAACCTTCCAGTGATAAATTAATATCGTTGTGAACCTCCAAAGCTCCCAAAATTGATGTGCCTAGGAGAAGTAAACTAAATAGGAAAACAAAGATCCCTATTGCAATGGCAAATATTTTGACTACGAGTCTACTCATGTTTTTAGCTGATAAATACTATTTAACATTTTCAGAGATGACTCTTTACTTTTCAACCTAACATAGAATATCTGGTATGTCTTAAAAGTTCAACCTTCCATATTCTTCACGCTATTTTGTTCTTTTTTTTAAATAGTAGTTTTCCTAACGTATTATTCTAATATGCTATTGTGACATAGAATTTCTTTATATCAGTTCTGGAACTACTATCCATCGTATATTCCAT
>CAZMQF010000140.1:0-6646 GCA_964568365.1 uncultured Pirellulales bacterium
TCGGCAAAAACGCACTAATAAATTTAGTCGGATTACCTGCGTATCAATCCTGCATATCAATATAGGACAGCATAAACAGCTTTGTGAATCAGCCGTAGTACCTGATTGATTACGTAAAATCATTATAATTTTATTGATTTGCCGCTTTCTCTCTGCTATTTTGAAGTCCTTTGAAGTTATGGTAAAAGAAAGATTACTTCATAATAACAAATGCAGGAGCACAATTATGAAGAAAAATACTCACTACTTTGCTGTCTCTGTAAGCCGATTGATACTTGTTTTTTTAGTCTTAAGTGCGTTTTCGATACCGGCATTTTCCCGGTATCTCGAGAGCTTCGAGCAGCGTATGACCGAATTCACACTTGATAACGGCTTGAAGTTTCTTGTTCTTGAGCGGCACGAGGCACCTGTTGTTTCCTTTCACACATACGCCGACACAGGCTCGTCTGATGAGGTCAAGGGTATCACGGGACTGGCCCATATCTTTGAGCATATGGCCTTTAAGGGCACTAAAACCATAGGCTCAAAAAATTACGAAGACGAGGCCAAATCCCTTTCCAAAGTCAACCGGCTGTTCGAAGAGCTCAAAGCCGAGCAGAGAAAAGGCGAAAATGCCGACCCGAACCTGCTTCAGCTATTGCAAGATGAATTTCAGCAGGCTCAGCAAGAGGCGCAGGAATTTATTGTTCATGACGAATTTGAAGAAATCCTTACCAGGGAAGGCGCTTCCGGTCTTAACGCCTATACAGGCTGTGATTCGACAAGCTATATATCGAGCTTTCCCTCGAACAAGCTTGAGCTCTGGATGGCTCTTGAGTCGGACAGGTTCGCCAATCCTGTGCTCCGCGAATTTTTTAAGGAAAAAGACGTCGTTATGGAAGAAAGACGTCTGAGAACTGAAAGCAATCCCCAGGGACGGTTGCTTGAAGAATTTTTCGCTGCTGCTTTCAAGGCACACCCTTACGGCGAACCCGTCGTCGGTCATATGAGTGACATTCAGACGATAACACGTACCGAAGCCGAGAAATTCTTCCAGCAATATTATTCACCAAGTAATCTGACCGTTGCCATAGTCGGTGACGTTGAACCCGGGAAGGTTAAAAAGTTAGCACAAAAATATTTCAGCACAATTGCCGGCGGAACGAAACCCGACCCTGTTGAGACAGTCGAGCCGCCTCAGCTTGGTGAGCGTCGCGTTGTTCTGCACGATGTTTCTCAGCCGATACTGCTGATTGGTTACCATAAGCCTGCATTTAACCATCCTGAAAATGCCGCTTTCGACGTACTGACAGACATCGTTTCTGCAGGCAGGACCGCCAGACTCTACAAAGCTCTTGTAAAGGAACAAAGAATCGCTGTGGCTGCCGGCGCTTTTCACGGCTCACCGGGAAATAAGTATCCGAATCTGTGTATATTCTATGCTGTCGCGGCAAAGGACCACACCAATGCCGAATGTGAGCAGGCCATTTACGAACAAATCCAAAAGCTCAAAACCGAACCTGTAACGCCGGAAGAACTTAAAAAGGCGAAAACGCGCTCGCGAGCCTCTCTGATTCGCTCGCTGGCTTCAAATTCCGGGCTCGCTGCACAGCTTACGTTTTATCAGGTTGCAACAGGTGACTGGAGAAATCTGTTCAAAGAGCTTGAAGCTATAGATAGTGTTACCGCCGAGGACATCCAAAGAATAGCCAATAAGTACTTTACCGTCGAGAACAGAACCGTCGGTATGATTGAAACCAAATCTGCTGAAAATTGATTTTCAGGAGTAAAAAATGAAAGCTAAAAAATTGTTTGCGTTGAAAGTCGTTGCCGTAATGCTGCTTTGTCTGATTATCGCCGCCGGCTGTCTTGAGGAAGTTAAACTCCCTAAGCTGGAAAAAGCTCAATCGGCCCGAAACTATAAGAAGATAAAATATCCGAGGCTCGGTGACATTGTAATACCGGACGTCAACAAGGTTACTCTCAATAACGGTATCAAGCTGTTTCTGCTTGAAGACCACGAGCTGCCCATTATTAACGTTTCAGCTATGATACGTACAGGCTCAATTTTCGAGCCGGCTGATAAAATAGGCTTGGCCTCTATCTGCGGAGAGGTAATGAGAACAGGCGGTACCGAAACCAGAACAGGCGACCAGATCGACGAACAGCTTGAAAGCATTGCAGCTGCCGTCGAGACCTCCATCGATACTGACTCGGGTTCGGCCTATATGTCCGTATTAAAAGAGGACGTCGATGCCGGCCTGGAAATTCTCGCTGATGTTTTGAGAAATCCTGCTTTTCCGGAGGATAAAATCGAGCTTTCAAAAATCAAACACCGCTCGATGATAGCCCGCCGAAACGACCAACCCGGCTCCATAGCCCGCAGGGAATATTACAAGCTTATTTACGGCCCGGACAGCGTTTACGCCCGGCATACAGAATACGCAACTATCGATAATATCAGCCGTGATGACCTGGTTGATTTCCACAGAAAATTTTTCTATCCGAATAATATCAGGCTGGCCGTCTGTGGCGATTTTGATACTGAGCAGATAGTTAAAAAAGTTGAAAAGGCCTTCGCCGGCTGGGAGCAAAAGGTGATAATCCTTCCTGCTGTCGGCGATTTTAAGTACGAATACAAATCAACGGTAAATCTGGTTCGCAAAGACGATATTAATCAATCGAATATTTTTTTGGGCCATATTGGCGGCCTGATGAGCGACCCCGATTATTTCGCCCTTGTTTTGATGAATCGAGTCCTGGGCCGGGGTTTTACAAGCAGACTCTTCAGGAATGTACGCTCCAGAATGGGACTTGCATATTCGGTCATTGGCGTTTACTCGGCCAACTATAATTATCCAGGTGTTTTCTATGTCGGCAGCCAGACAAAATCGGAGGCGACTGTCAAGGCAATCGAGGCTATGGAACAGGAGATAAAAAAGATAACAGAAGAGGAGGTTACCGACGAGGAGCTCGAGATTGCCAGAGAGAGCTTTCTTAACTCGTTTGTGTTCAATTTTGACACTAAAGGCGAAATCATAAACCGGATTCTCGTTTATGACTACTATGATTATCCTGAGGATTTTCTAATGAAAATGAAGGAAAACATTGAGGAAGTTACAAAACAGGATATTCTGCAGGTGGCACAAAAACACTTGAAGCCGGAAAGTGTTCAGGTCATTGTTGTCGGCCGGCCCGGCGACTTCGATGAGCCGCTATCAACTTTGGGTAAGGTAAATGAAATTGATATCACCATCCCACAGCTCTGAAAGCTGTGGGATGTGCAAAATTCTTGATTTGGTTGTTTACTTCTTTGGTGAAAAAGACAGGCCAAAGAAACTATAAAGGCCAGACATTTCAATAAGAATTGGTTTTGAGAATAACCACGGTTCCTTTTTTTTAATGAGCAGTAAAATGTTAATATTCTTTGATAAATCCCTGATTCCATTTTGTCGTTGGTTAGCCATTGAATCTTATTCTTAATGTTCAAACGTACTGGTAGCAACAAATTCAGTAATCAATTATCATGGTGTGCAGCCTCCGTAAGTGTCCAAGTCCCAATTCTCACAAGAGCATCCGCTGGCGTAACGGATCTCGATATAGAGTACCTTACTCATATCTATGTATGAAATGTCTGACCAATTGTATGAGACCTGGTCGAGCTGGCCGACACCATTGGTTGAAGAATCTATCAGGTTCCCGCAGGGCTCATAGAGATAAAGGTCGTAATTCATACCAGTCGGGCTCTGCAGTTCCACATCCACATACAAGTCGTATAAAGGATCTGAACTGGGAAAACCCGGGCCTGTTTCACACTCCCACACATCGAGCTTGTACCACTTCTCGCCGCGACTGGTGGCAGAGGGACCAGTTCGGCAAATGTTCTCATCACCGCATACCGCTCCAATATCCTCAGCCGTTGCGCATGTTCCTCCGCCGTCATTGAGATTGACCTCGCATCCATTCGTGCTCCAGCCGTCGCAGTCGGCAAAGCCGAAGTCGCAGCTGCTGATAACGCAAGTGCCTCCAACACATGCCACCTGGGCGTTGGGCAATCTGCAAATGTTTCCACACGCCCCGCAGTTGCTCACGTCTGAATACACATTCGTCTCGCATCCGTTTGCATTAATATTGTCGCAGTCTGCATAGCCGCTCTGGCAGGTGACTCCATCCTGCAGCCAGTCATCGGCGAAAATGGCCAAGTCATAGAAGTCAGCATAGCAATTCCCGCTCAAATCCGCAACCGGGCAGAGAGTCTTTTCAAACACATACACTGCACCCGCAGCACTTGCCACATCGTCGTCCCCCATTGCACCACAGACTAAGAAATTATTTCCTATAGAAACAGCATAGCCCAAATAGTCGCCAGCTTCACTGTCCGATGCTACCAGCTTAGACCGTTCGACCCAGCCTTTGTGGTCTCGTTTAAATATATAAGCTGAGCCGGAGTCGGCTCCATTAGCGTCATTGCTCCAGGCACCCACAACAGTATAGATTCCGGATATCGCAACGGCTCGGCCAAACCAGTCATTGGCGACACCATCGGACGCGGTAACCTTGCTGGGTTGCGTCCAGTTCGTGCAGTCTCGTTCGAATATATACGCAGCACCCGCATCAACTTCATTGCCGTCACCTTTAGTGGTTCCCACAATTGCATATTTGGCACTGATTGAAACAGAAAATCCGAATTCATCGTTTGCAGCACCATCTGACGCCAACAGCTTTTGCTGTTCGGCCCAACCCGTAGTATCCTGCTTGAATACATATGCTGAGCCGGAGTGGTTGCCGTTGTCATTATCGTATCGTGCGCAGATTACTATGTAGTCTCCATCCAAGGCAACAGAGCAGCCGAATTGGTCACCATCTTCACCGTCTGAAGCTGATAGCTTGGCTTGCTGGCTCCAGCTTGTCCCGTCGCGTTTGAATATATATGCGGCGCCTGAGCCGTTTTCGTTACCGTCACCGAAGAGTGCGCCAACGACAGCATACTTGCCACAGATGGCTACGGAATAGCCAAACCAGTCTATGGCAGCGCCATCCGCAGCCGTCAGCTTCGCCTGCTGGCTCCAGCTTGAGCCTGTCCGCTTAAATATGTATGCCGAACCGGAAGCGTCTCCCTTGGCATCTTCATAAGGCGCACCAATAATGGCATAATCAAGGTCGATTGATACGGAAAAGCCAAAGTAGTCACCAGTAGCCGCATCCGAAGCGGTCACCTTGTTCTGCAGGCTCCACGTTGAACCATTCCAGTTGAAGATATAGGCAGAACCCGAGTTGTCCCCGGCGTCATCGTCCTTGTACACCCCGACAATTACGTCGTCCCAGCCACTCGAAACTGGACAGCCGAACCAGTCGTTCTCGGCGCCGTCAAAGGCTGTGAGTTTTTCCATTTCCAGCCAAGCTTCATTGGCCCAGCAGGTATCTTTAAAAGGAAAACAGTTTGCAATGAGGAACAGCACTATCCCAATACACATTTTTATATGATTGTTCTTAAGCATTTTCAAAACCTCCCTAAAAATCAGTATCTGTTTACGATTTCCGAGCTATCTGGAAGAAGTGCCAAAAAAAGATGTAATCGGGCCATCTTCAACCAAGATAGCCAATAAGATATACTGTATTATTTTAACCCACCTTTGCTTAATTTGCAAGAAAAAACTTGTTGTATAGGCATATTTGTAAGTGTGTCGGCACCTACAACTGCATTACAACCGAGAAACTTGTTGTCCTGTAATTTTGCAGGAATTGCCATTCTATAGTGTTTCATTATCAATAATTTAAAAAATATTCAAAAAACGGAACCATTTTATATATCCGAGTGACCGGTTTCGTTGCTTTAAGTATGCTGGTTTATACTTATCGAAAATATCAATCTTTGATATTCTCTCTAAATCTGAGTTTTACTTTGCATAGACGGCGATTTCGTCTGTGTAGATATCATCGGTGTTCGATTCTGCAACGCATTCGAGCTTCAGCGTCCATTCGAACCCTGGTATAATGCCTGGAGTAGGAGTGTTGGCATTCCAGTTATTCGGGTCTTTACCGTATAGTTCGAGATTTATTCTTGTAAGTGAATTGCCGTAGCCGTCCGGCTCTGTCGGCCAGGGGTCTGAACCGTCTAAATCATACGGTTTCGAGCTGTTTCGCTATAAACTACCCGGCCAATTGGGTGTACAAATAATATCATCCGGGTCGTTGCAGGTAAGCCACATAGAAGCAAGCTGTGCAATATCTGTAAATGATACCGAATCGCTCTGGTCGATGTCGGCCCTATTGCACCATTCATTAATGCTGCAATCATCATTCAGCCATTCGGCTGCCAGCAATTGTAAGTCACTGAATCCAACAAAACAGTCCATATCGATATCGGATGGATATCCGTATCCGAGGAGCCATACAGCGTCACAGGTTACCGGCTGCATCACATCAAAGGCCGAGTTAACATCGACCAGGCCGTAGCCGAAAGTTTCATCGTAACCCGGAGTGCCCAGGTCTTCTGCGGAATTAATTAGTATATCCCGCACCTCTTCGGCTGAGATAGAGCCCTGAGCGGCAAATATCAGAGCGGCAACACCTGAAACATGCGGAGTGGCCATCGATGTCCCGCTGTTATACCCGTAAAGGTCCGCTGTTACAGAAACAGTTCCGGTTATTCCGTCTTCGGCAAGCG
>CAZMQF010000141.1:0-6609 GCA_964568365.1 uncultured Pirellulales bacterium
AGCCGAAATTCAAGCTCTGGCGCTATGCCGGCCTGCTCTTGACTTACAAATGCAACTGCGCTTGTGAGTTCTGTTATTACAACTGCTCACCCGAAAAAGGCGGCCTGATGAGCAAAGATATTTTTATTAACGCCTGGCAGTCCTTAAAAGCTATTGCAGGTGAAACAGCAAAAATACACATCACAGGCGGCGAACCGTTTTTATACTTCGACCATATGTGTACTCTTCTCGAAGAAGCAAAAAAACAAAGGCTCGGCAAAATAGACATAATCGAAACAAACGCTTTCTGGGCCGAAAACGAAACAGAAATAAAAGAAAAAATAAAAACCCTCGACCATCTTGGTATGCACCGATTAAAAATCAGTTGTGACCCTTTCCATCAGGAATTTGTTGACATTGACTTAGTAAGAAGGCTCACTGATATCGCAACAGACCTTCTCGGCCCGCAGCGAGTCCTCGTTCGATGGCAAAAATATCTTAATGAATCTATCAATTTTGAAAGTCTAACTAAACAGCAGAAGCAACAACTATTTATTTCAGCAACAAAAGATTACCCCTGCCGGCTCACAGGAAGGGCAGCAGAAAAAATCGCTCGTTTGCTTGATGCCAAACCTATCGAGCTAATCAAACGGCAAAACTGCAAAGCCTCTTTTCTGGATGCAAAAGGCATACACATCGACCCGTACGGCAATATCTTCAGCGGCACCTGCAGCGGTATCACTCTTGGCAACATCAACCGAATACCGCTCGAAATTATCTGGCAAAACTTTCACCCGGAAAACGATATTATCATTAATACGCTTTTTAATTCGGGTCCTGCCGGCCTGCTCGAGCTCGCAGAAAAAAATGGTTTCAAACCGCTGCAAGCATATACCGACAAATGCCACCTCTGCTATTGTGTAAGAAAATTCCTTTTCGACAAAGGCCTTTACTCATCAACCATCGGCCCCGCCGAATGCTATACATAAAGTTGAAAAAATAATCAAAGGTATGTAAAAAAACGAAAACACTTTACGAAAAGGAGAAAAAAATGAAAAAAGTATTTTGTACAATTATTGTCTCAGCCTTAATTTTAATAACAGCCTTTTGCTTCGCAGAGGCTGAAAAAAAAGACACCGACTCAAAGCCAGAATTTACCCTTCGCAAAGTCAACGAGCAGACTGTGCTCTATACGATATACCGCGGGCCGTACGAAAACATCGGCCTGGCCATCGGAAAGTTATTCGCTCTTGCCGGAAGAAACGGCCTTATTCCTAAAGGCCCATTATCCTGCGCCTATTTGAATAATCCTCAGCTCGTCTCAAAAGAACATTACCTGACAGAAATCAGAATCCCCGTCGATAAAGACGCTCTGAAACTTGCCGGAACCCTCGGCGAAATGACAGATGTTAAAACACTTCCCGCAATCGAAATAGTTGTTGCAAAAAAACCTAAAGGCACAACTGACCCGTCCCCAATTTATGACAGACTATACACCTGGCTTTATAAAAACGGCTATGCCGAAATAGATAATCCTTGCGAAGTCTTTCTCTCACAGGCTATGTCAGGCAATTACGAACAGATGGAAGCCGAAATTATGATACCGGTAAAAAAACAACTTCTGAAAAATAATAATTGAAATGAAACCGGCAGGATAATTAACTCATCAATTAAAAGCACGGACCTTATTTATAAAGTCCGTGCTTTTTTATATACTCGGCAACTGCAGGGCAAACCATATCACTTACATCCTCACCCGCTGCTATCCTGCTGCGAATCTCAGAACTGCTAATATCAATCAGCGGCGTCTCAATAATATTGGTCTGCAATTTTTCAACTCGCTCGGCACCCCACACTTTCCCAAACCTCGTAAAATCCGGCTTCTCACAGCCGGCCCTGTACATCGCACACAAATTACACTCATCTATTAACTCAGCAACCCTGCGCCACCGCACGAGCTCATCTATTGTGTCGGCACCCATAAGCCAGTAAATCTCGGCATCTCTGCCGAAATCTTCCTTAAAATGCCTTACGGTTTCAATAGTATAATTGTTACCCTCTTTGCTCAATTCATAATCACTAACCTCAAAATCGCTCTTGCCGGCTATTGCAAGCTTTATCATCTCAAATCTGTCTCTATCAGATGCTGCCGGGGATAATACCTTCAACGGCGAATGCTTCGCAGGTACAAAGATTGTCTTCTCCGCTCCAATTTTCTCTGCTGCATAAGATGCAACCTCTGTATGCCCGAGATGTATCGGGTCAAATGTTCCACCGAACAAAGCTGTCTTTCTGTTAGCCATAAGAAATTAACAAGATAATTGTGTTTTATTAAAATCGATCTGATAAAAAAAATAAAAAACTTTTCTCCTTCAATTTCGCCGACAAGAGACTAAAAACACTCAAAAAACCAACTGCTCCATTTTCACAACACAAAATACTTTAACAGCTGAAAAGTATATTCATTGACAAAACAAATGTCCACACTCTTAAAGGATAATTTCGTCAAACACGTCTGTAACACTAAAATATTGCATTCAAAGTACATTTTCGCAAAAAGCTTTTCATCCGTCTCCAACAACAACTTAAGATACACTCAAAACAAATTTCATAATACAACTTACAATTCAAACACAACAAATCAATCTCTCCGAATCTCTCTGGTTGCAATCCATTGTGAGCTTGACAAAACAAATCTCTCCGCAAATCCCCGGTAAACAAAATTTTTATGAAGTATTTTTAAACAATTTGACGATAAAATACGCAACAAGAAAGAAATACTTGGTAACTTAATAATGTTAACTTGAATTGAAAATTATAATTTGCCGAAAGGAGAAATCAAATGGCAAAGAAAAAAGCCAAAAAGAAAAAAACAACTAAGAAGAAACCAGCCAAAAAGAAAAAAGCCAAAAAGAAAAAAAGATAATGCACCATTTGATGAAAAAGGAAGGTCTCATCATTGCGATGAGACCTTCTTCTTTATGCTGAAAGCTAAAACTCCTGCAGCTTTTCAAGCTCCTCTATTAAAACAAACGCCTCTTGAAATTATTCCGTAATCCCTTATACTCCCTTAATGAAAAATACTAATATATTATATTGAATTCGTGTCTCTGCGATAAAGGTCTTTAAGAGATAATACAAATGGACTACTTTAACTATAAAGACGGCAAATTATCTGCCGAAAACGTCGATATCGAAAAGATTGCCGACAGCCTCGGAACCCCTGCCTATGTATACAGCAAAGCCACCTTTCTCGACCATCTCAGAAAAATCCGAAATGCCTACAAGGATATCGACACCACCATCTGTTACTCCGTCAAGGCCTGCGGAAATATAAACATACTCAGATTCCTCGCCCAGGCCGGTTGCGGCTTCGACATCGTCAGCGGCGGTGAGCTCTACCGAGTAAAACAGGCCGCCGAAGATATGACAAAAGTAGTCTTCGCTGGTGTCGGAAAAACCGATAACGAAATCCTCGAAGCCCTGAACGCAAACATCGCATATTTCAATATCGAATCACAGCAGGAGCTCGAAAATTTCATAATTCTTGCAGAAAAAGAAAAAATGTCACCACCGCCAAAGGCTGCCCTGCGAATCAACCCCGACATCGAATACAAAACTCATGCTTATTTGACTACCGGAAGAAAAGAGACAAAATTCGGCGTCGATATCGAATCGGCTGAAAAAATCTTCAGCAAATTCGGCAAAAATAAATACGTCAATCTCTGCGCTGTACACATCCACCTCGGCACAGGCGGAAAATCCATCGACCCCTACGTTAATTCCGTAAAAAAAATCCTGCCCTTAATCGACAGACTCCGGGCAAACGGCCACACCATCGAAGCGCTTGATATCGGCGGTGGCTACGGCGCCGACTATGAATCCGACACCGTCCCCTCTGCCGCTGATTACGCTTCCGGCATCATACCTCTCTTGAAAGAAAAAAACATCAAACTCATACTTGAGCCGGGAAAATCCATCGCCGCAAATGCCGCTGTTCTGCTCACACGCGTACTGTACACCAAACAAAGCGGCAGCAAAAAATTCGTCATCGTCGACGCCGCAATGAACGACCTTATCAGGCCGGCCCTCTACGATGCCTTTCACTTCATCTGGCCGACGCAAGTCACCGAGAAAATACTGCCGGAAAAAAGAGCCAAAGACCTGAAAATAAACGGCACAGAGCTCGTCGATATTGTCGGCCCGATTTGCGAAAGCGGCGACTTCTTCGCAAAGGATAGAGCACTACCGCCTGTAAAAAGAGGCGACCTGCTCGCAATCTTCACCGCAGGTGCTTACGGCTTTACAATGAGCAGTAACTACAACGCCCGGCCCCGTGCACCCGAAGTCCTCGTCGAAGGCGATAAATTTTCCGTCATAAGAAAACGCGAAACGTACGAAGATTTGATAGCCGCCGAAAAATAAAAAAGGAATGTTAATAATGAAAAGAAGTACCCTGCCTTCACTTATATGCCTTATAGTGTTCATCTGCTCATATGAAACATCGCATTCATCAAATCACCCCGATGCAAATGATGTCAACCAAATAAACCTGACTAAAGAATACTCCACCATTGACATAAACGACCTGGCTGTTCACGACCCATTCATACTCGCAGAGCCAAATACACAAACTTATATTATTTACCAGGGATATGCTCCGTCTCGAAGGCGCAATGCCGCCGGAAGGATTTCGGAAAATGCAGGCGTCATCGCTTACACGAGTAAGGACCTTGTAAAATGGGAGGGGCCAAGGCTTGTGTTCGAGATACCAGAGGGCTTTTGGGCAGACAGAAACGCAGGGCCCTGGGCACCGGAAGTGCATAAGTATAAAGATAAATATTATCTCTTCACAACCTTCCACCAATGGGGAGAGCGTGACCCGAACAGCTGGGGCGGACGTAAGATTAACAAACGCGGAACGCAGATTTGTGTAAGTGATAATCCATTAGGCCCCTTTAAGGCAATTGGGAATAAACCCCATACGCCGGACGGTGAGATAACTCTCGATGGCACTTTCTGGCTCGAGGACGGCCGGCCCTGGATGATTTACTGCCACGAGTGGGTCCAGATAACTAATGGCCTGATAAAAGCAATCAGACTCAAAGACGATTTGTCAGGTACAATCGGCGAGCCCATTACACTGCTTAACGCCGCCGATTTCGACTGGGTTGACAAAGACCCGGGAGCCGTAACTGACGGCCCTCAGTTTTACCGTACGAAAAACGGTACATTGGCTATGCTCTGGTCAAGCCATAGCAAACACAACCTGTATGCACAGACAGTTGCCTATTCACCCTCAGGCAAGCTGGCCGGCCCCTGGAAACACCCCGTTAAGCCTTTGCTCTGGGATGACCGAGGCCACGGTATGATTTTTAAGGATTTTGATAGCCGGCTTCTGCTGGTTTTGCACCGCTATTTTCGAATGCCGAGAACACGCGTACAAATCTGGGAAATCGAAGATGCCGGCGACGAGCTCCGCATAAAAAAACAAATCCTCGGAAGCCCTTAAACCAAAAAAAATTGACACAGATTAACACAGATTTACACTGTCATTTTATTTATAAATCTTAGCCAAAGAGCACTCCGAGAACACAGAGATTGTTACACTCTATATATAGGGGTTATTTAAGATTTTGAGAATCGGGATTTTTTAAAAAATGAGGGGATTTTTGAGGATTTTTTGGAGAAACTCAGAGAGGGATGCTTGTTTGCGGCTTAGAAATGAGGTTACGATTTTATCTAAACGATACAATCATTATATATACCCTAAATTACGGTCAAAAATGAACAAAAAATGAACGAAAAATGACAAAAAGAGACGAGAAATGAACAGGAATTGACCGAAAAGTGACAGGTTTTGAACGGTTTTTGACAACTACTTTTTAAAAATGGGGTAAAAAATGGGCATACTATAAAATGGGTAAAATGGGAAAAGTTGATAAAATATTAGCCACAGAGTCCACAGAAAACACAGAGTTCACAAAAAAATTAGACGCGGATTAACACTGATTAACACTGATTAACACTGTCTTTTTAGACAGTATAACAGGATAAATTTAAAAATTATTACCAACGAGAGCAAATAGGCCACAGAGATACTGCCTATATCTATCAGTCGGTGAAAAATGCTTATAGTCCTTTTGTTTAAACGAAAAGACTACGAGCCTTTTATATATTCAGCGAAAAAAACTAATTGTTTAACCCCGGATTCCTTCGGCAAGCTCAGGACTGGTGACGCAGAGAACGCAGAGAAAAAATCAGCCACGAATAAACACGAAGAAGAATTAGCCACAGAGTTCACAGCCTGCCCTGAGCTGACAAGTGGTGAGCTACGTCGAACCAGTCGAAGGGAGAACACAGAGATTTCAACATAACTAACAAAATGGTTTTCACCTAAACCTTTTATTTACCCTTAAGCGAATCATAAAAGGCCTTCAAGGTACTCTCATATAGATTCCAGAAAAAACTCTTATTCTCCTCCTTCGCTTGTCACATAGAAGCAACTGCCTGCTATTTGCAGTTATTGATAATCGCCTGTCTGTCATTTTTTAATGGTCAATCTTGTATATTGGACTATGATTTTATAAAATGATGAACAATCATAACTTATAATATGAAAATTTTTTG
>CAZMQF010000142.1:0-6036 GCA_964568365.1 uncultured Pirellulales bacterium
TGAAGCGTTATGGGATGGTAATTAGTGTCAAGGAAGAGAAAATAGAAGAATATAAGAAACTTCAGGCAGATGTTGGACAGGACAGATTAAGGATGATTAAAGGATAGAACATACACAACTATTCAATCTAACCTGGGGAGCTTGAAGATGGAAAATTTTACCTTTTTAGCTATTTCGAATATCTCGGTGATGATTTTGATAAGTTTGCGAGGCAGAGTTGGGCGGTATTTTTGAGTTGATTCAGGCTGGTACGCAAAATGGGGGAATCGGAAAAACGCTTTTCAAAAGTATCCTGCTTCATATTCAGGATTTCATTTAAGTCGAGCTCGGAGCGGTCAGGGAAATATTTAAATTCAGTGTTTTTACAGGCTGGGGCATTGTGCTGATAGGGACAGGCGAGGATACAGTCATCACAGCCGAAAAGATGATTATCCAAAAGGGCAGCAAGCTCGGTTGGAATTTCAATGTCGCAATTATGCTCAATGGTTAGATAGCTGATACATCGGCCGGCATCAAAGAAACCATCGGGTCTTAATGCACCGGTCGGGCAGGCGTCTATACATTTAGAACAGCGGCTGCAACCGGATTTGATTGGTTCGTCGGGAGTTAAGGGCAAGTCGGTTACAATCTCGCCGAGAAGGAGCTGCGGGCCGAGCGAAGGATTTATGAGCAGATGATTTTTCCCGATGAAGCCGAGGCCTGCACGGGAGGCGAGGGCTTTTTCGGCGATTGGTTTGGAATCGACGCAAATCTTAAATCGCGGTCTGGGGTCGGCGAGAGTAGTTATGAAGTCTGTGAGCCTGCGCAAGAGTTTTTTTATAAAGGTGTGATAATCTTCGTATCGGGCGTAGGAGGCGATTCGGCCTAAAGAGGTGCCCGAATGAATTCGGGGCTTAGATATTGCAGCAGGTTTGTAATTCAGGGCGGTGACGATGACGGATTTAGCGTTCGGCAGGAGTTTGGCGGGGTCGAATCTTTTGTCGAGGTTATTTTTTAAGTATTGCAAATTCGGGGGACAGCAGTCATCGAGCCATTTGTTGAATGCCTCTAAGTGTTCGCCAGCTGCGGAGCCGGCGGTTGTTATGCCGACGAGGTCAAAGCCGATTTCGAGAGCTTTTTGTTTTATTCGCTTCGTTACGTTCATATCAATTCAGGACAGGAAAGACGGGCGTGATTATAACATATCGGCAGAGGAGAGTCATTAAAGAGTTGTAAAATGGCAGATAAGCAGTTATTATATTCGCGGATTTTGCAAGGAGGTAAAGATATGGTAGAAGAAATTATAGGTGTGATAGGCGGGACAGGGCTTGGCGATGCTCTGGCAGAGGAGTTAGGCGATATTGAGAAAAGAAAGGTCGAGACACCTTTCGGCCGGCCGAGCGGAGAGATTTTGGTGGGTAAAATCGGGAAGCGGAGATTAGCGTTTATCAATCGTCACGGCCCAGGCCATAAGCTTGGGCCGAGTGAAGTTCCATACGCTGCGAATATATTCGCGCTGAAAAAATTGGGCGTTCATACGCTTGTTTGCAGCGGCGCGGTCGGCTCACTTCGCGAAGAGATACAGCCGGGAGAGCTTGTTATCGTTAATCAGTTTATTGACAAGACGTATAATCGCAAAAATACGTTCTTTGAGGGATTCGGTGCGGTACACTGCGAGATGAGTGAGCCGGTTTGCGGCAGGCTCAGCGAAAAACTTTTCAGAGCGGCGAAAAATCTCGATATAAAGGTTCATACAAAAGGGACATACGTTTGTATGGAAGGGCCGCAATTTTCGAGCAGGGCTGAGGCAATGATGCACAAGGGATGGGGAGGCGACTTGATTGGGATGACGGCGATGCCGGAAGCGAAGCTGGCAAGAGAGGCCCAGATGTGCTATGCGATGGCAGCATTAGTGAGCGATTATGACTGCTGGCGAGAACAAAAAGAGGCTGACAAGCAGACACTATTGCAGGAGATAACAGCAAATCTGCAGAGGGCGACGGAAAACTGCCTTAAGCTTATACGAGCGGTTTTGAGAAATGAAGAGAAAATTGTCGACGAGGGGTGCGGCTGCAGAAAGAGCCTTGAGCTGGCGGTCTGGACCAAAGAGGAACAAATCAGTAATGAGAAAAAGAAAAGGCTTAAAGTTCTGTTTGAGTAGGACTTGGGCTTGACAAGAAGGAATTTGGTGATATATTTTTTTTTGATGAGCGAAAGCTTTTGGCAGTATTTTTTCTGATAAGCAGTTGATTGCGATGACAAAAACGAGGCAAAGCTGGATTTGAAAGGGTAAAGGGATGAAACAGGCAGTTTTGAAGGTGGTTTTTTTGGCGATGTGTGTTTCGTTTTTTGTGATATTGACCTGCGGCTGTGAAGAAGAGCTGGCGCCGAGTGAAAAAAAGAGCAGACTTATAGCAGCAGAGAATATTGAGCTTCAAAAACAATTGGCGCAAAAAGACAAGGAAATCGAGCGATTGAAGAGTGCTCTTGAGAAGTGTAATGCGGAGAAAGAAGAACAGAAACAGCAAATGGATAAAGAGATGAATTCTCTCGGTGATTATACAATGAAGGCTTTCACGGAAAATATCCAGCTTAAGGAGGAGAATGATAAGCTGAAAAAACAGATAGAAGAGCTTAAGAAGCAGTAAGAAAGACAAAATAATTGAAATTAGTTTTAATCCGGGCGTCAGTGGTTTTTTGAAGCGCTGAGAGAATCAGGTAAGTTTTCACTGGGGAGGTTTTTTCCGGCGGCAGCGACGACGAAAGCAACAAACATAGGCTGAGGGCACAAAGGCCTTGAGGTGAGACAGGGATGGGCCTGCGTGCCCATAAAGAACGTATGCGAGGGCAATTCGAGAATCTGCATAATCGGCTGATTCGGCGCTTTTCCGGAAAAGACGAGGCCTGCACTTTCCAACTTTTCAATATAGCGAGGGTCAACCTCGTATCGATGTCTGAAACGCAGTCTGACGGTCTTTGCATTTCCGAAGATTTGTGAGGCAAGAGTATTTTTTTTCAGCTCGATGTCCCTTCCGCCGAGTCTCATATTTCCGCCGAGACCTTCGATTTTCTTTTGCTCAGGCAGTATATCAATAACGGGCTCTTTGCAGTGAGGGTTGATTTCGGTGGAGTCTGCATTTTTCAGGCCGCAAACGTTGCGAGCAAATTCTATGACGGCCATCTGAAAGCCGAAACACAAGCCGAGATAAGGCAGATTGTTTTCGCGGGCGTATTTTATACAAGCGATTTTTCCTTCGGCACCGCGTGTTCCGAAACCGCCAGGTACGATAATTCCGCCAACGTCAGAAAGCTGCTCGGCGACGTTGTCGTCGGTGATGTTCGTTGTTTCAATCCATTTGATATTGATTTTTGCGCCAAGGGCTATGCCGGCGTGTTCGAGAGCGTTTATTATCGATGCGTAGCTGTCGCGGACGGATGTGTATTTTCCGGTGATGCCGATTTTGATGTTTCGCGAGGCGGCGGTGATTTTGTCAGTGAAGTCGCACCATTTGGACCACTGCTTTCGTTCGTGGCGAAGGTCAATTCTGTCTTCAATCTGAAGCAGTCTGAGGACCTGGAAATCTATGCCGCAATCCCTGAGTGCAGCAGGTATCGTGTATACACTTTCGGCATCAGACATATTGAATACTCTTTCGAGTGGGACGTTGCTGTAAACGCTGATTTTCTGTCGGACCTTTTCGGTGACAGGATTCGAAGCTCTGCAGGCGATGATGTCCGGCTGAATGCCGAGCTGCATAATCTGCTTAATTCCGAGCTGAGCGGCCTTTGATTTCTGCTCGCCGAGGCTTTTCGGCTCAAGAATGTATGTCAGTGCGACGAAGCAGCAGCTGTTGGGGCCTTCCTCGTAGGCGAGCTCGCGCATAGCTTCGATGAAGTAGGCATTTTCGAGGTCGCCGACGGTGCCGCCGATTTCGACAAAGATAATATCTGCACCGGTTTTCAGGGCGAGGTTCCGAAGTTTTAATTTTACCTCTCCGGTGACGTGCGGAATCATCTGGACGTCCCTGCCGAGATAATCGCCCTGCCTTTCCTTGTGGAGAACCGAGCTGTATATCTGTCCGCTGGTCGCAAAGTTGTCCTTAGTCAGGTCCATATCGAGCATTCTTTCATAAGTGCCGAGATCCATATCGCATTCCATACCGTCGTCAAGGACAAAGACCTCGCCGTGACGGAAGGGATTGAGTGTGCCGGAATCGATGTTGAGGTATCCTTCGAGCTTTATAGGTGCGACTTTGATGCCTTTATCCTGCATAAGTTTTGCAAGACAGGATGAAAAGATTCCTTTACCCAGGCCGCTCATTACGGTGCCGAGTACAAAGCAGTATCGGGTTTTGCCCTTTTTGTACTTTTCAGGTACGGGTGAGAAGAATTCACTTTCGGCTGATGCGTCGCTTAAGGATGCCAATAAGTTGTTATCCTTCGACATAGGTCACTCCTTTATCTTTTTGCCACAGAGTTAAAAGAGATATTTTAGCCACAGAGCTCACAGAGAGCACAGAGTTTATAAATATATTTTTGCCACAGAGAGCACAGAGCACACAGAGAAAATAAAACTTTTTTAGACACAGATTTACACGGATTAACACTGTTAATTTTTTGATATAGAAAATAAGCATACTTATTTTTTTGCCACATTGGTCATAGAATTCACAGAGAAAAATATATTTAGCCTGCCATTTTACAGCAATTTTTGGTGAAAAACAAAGCCAATATTGGGAAAACAAAGCCAATTTTGAGCTAAAATTGGGTTCGTTTTGGGTTTGTTTGGCTTTGTTTTTACGTCGGCTGAAAAGCCGATAATTTTCATATTCCTTTGTTATAGAAGCACTTACGAACATTTGGGCACTCGAATAATTGGGTTTGTTTTGCATAATTTTGTTTTTATTGCGCGCGCGGTACCGACAGGATTTACAGGTTTTAGATACTTGATAGTCGATACTGGATACTCGATGCTCGATTCTCGTAGTGTTGGACATTTGTTAGTCCTTTGTATTAGTTAATTGGTGCTCGATGCTCGATTCTCGATACTGGATTCGCGATACTCGATGCTTGATACTCGTGACCACTCCCTTACGGTCGTGGCTCTGTGGATTGGAACAAGTGTTGAACATTCGCTACTCCTTATTAGCAAAGAGTTTACGCTCGCATTTGACGTGAACTACTGTTCTTTATCGTGCGGTGTCCTCCGCGTTCCGTGTGTTTTCTAACACACAAGCTTATTATACTAAAAAGAGGCGATTATTCAATAAAAAAATAAAAAAAAGAATACATAAGACAGAATACAGAATTCAGAAGATAGAGGAGGGACGACAGAAGGCGGATGGCGGAGGTGAACATTCAACATCGAACTTTGAACATTGAACTTTCAATAAAAACCAAAGAAAGGAGGACGGATTCTCGATGCTGGATGCTCGATAATCGTAACAACAAAAGATGTGCTTTAACTACCGAAGACGCGGAGATGCTTATAGTCTTTTCGTTTAAACAAAAGGACTACGAACCTTTTAGAAAGTCAGGGAAAAAAGAGCGGATTACACCACGGAGGACACGAAGAAACGCAGAGAAAAAAACAGCCACGAATTAACACGAAAAGACACGAATTATTTAACTGCGGATCACGTGGATTTGCACAGATTTTAATAAACCACAAAAACTTAAAGAAACGAAGAAAATTAGTTAAACATCAAAAAGAAAAATCAGCCACGAAGAAACACGAAAATACACGAATAAAATTTTGCCGCAGAGGACACAGAGGTCACAGAGAAAAATGTAACTTATTACTTTCGGATAATATGTATTTTGTCCCCACCTCCATCTTTAATTTCAATCTCAAAATTCAAATTCGTTAGCGGCAAGTTTAGTAAAAATGGTTTAGTAGCCCCTCTAGGCCAGCCAAGTTGACTGTCAATATCGTTACAGGAAATTGTAATTTCTTTTTCGGTAGACAGCTTATTAAGATACTGCTCGAATATAACCGTTGGGTCGTTTTGATGCGTTAGCTGAGTTAACGTGAATGTTTTTTTGCCCATTCGAAAA
>CAZMQF010000142.1:6046-6541 GCA_964568365.1 uncultured Pirellulales bacterium
TCCAGGCAATCATCGGTAAATATATTTTGCTGCTACCTCTTTGCAATTTTAGATCTTTTTCTACATAAGCAAAGTAATACGGCGTATTCGTTTGTGGTTTATCGCTCATAGAATTATATTCTGTGAACCAACCTTCAATAGCACCTATAACGTCACGCGGGTTTTTGAGACTCCCGAGTTTCTCTATCATTCTGAGAACAAAGTAAACCACGAGAAGAAGAATTACTATACAGAGTAATACCCACGACCAACCAGGCATTTTCAGAGAATGCTGGGCCTTTATCCATTCCCAGAAGATTATACATAAGGATGTAGCCAAGAGAATAATGCCACCTGCTACAATAGTAGCAAAATGATCTTCAATTTTACTCAATACCTTGCAACAGAATTTTTTTAACCAGATAATATCCATTTATTTATATCTCTGTGCTCTCTGTGACCTTCTATGAAGCCAGGCCTGTCAAGCCTAAAATTTGTTCGATTGGTTCAACCTTC
>CAZMQF010000143.1:0-6430 GCA_964568365.1 uncultured Pirellulales bacterium
CCGGCACATTGAACTGGCTTGAAAAGAATACGTAAGATATACCGTACAAAAGCACAAAGACTCCAATTGCAACAGCCAGCATAATCAAAGCATCGCCGTATCTCGTGTCACCGGCAATGGGAAGAAATTGCTCGATTACAGGCCTCAAAAAAACGGCAAGATAAATCGATATCACAAGATTAAACAACAACACCCACGTCTCATAGAAGCCGATTTTCACCCCTATGTACACAAATAACGCACCGAATAATATGCCTATCCAGAATCCCATTAGCAACTTGCTCCGCTATCCTAACACTCTGTCAAGTTCTTCCATACTTGTTATGCCCGAGAATACCTTTCTGAGGCCTTCTTTGCGCAAATTTGACTTTCCCCTCTGGTCGCCCTGATTTCTCATCTCGGTTAACGGCAGTCTGTTGTTCGAGAGAGCATCTTTTAATTTATTGTCGAAGACGAGCATATCGAAGATAGCTGCCCTTCCCCGATAGCCGGTATTTGAGCAGTGTTCACAGCCTCTGGCTTTGTATATGTGGGTATAGCCCAGGCTTCCTTGTCGAAAACTTTCCATCTGACTGTGGCTCAGCTTGGCGGGCTCTTTGCAGTTATCACAGAGAATACGTATCAATCTTTGTGAAACCATAATGCTGAGTCCCGAAGCTATCAGCAGCGGTGATACACCCAGGTCAACCAGGCGAACCAGCGTTGATGCATTGCTGTGGCTGTGTATAGTCGCCAGCACGAGATGCCCTGTCTGTGAGGCCCGAAGCGCTATCGATGCCGTCTCGTCGTCTCTTATTTCGCCTACACATATCACATCGGGGTCCTGCCTTAATATACTGCGCAGACTTTTAGCGAATGTAATATCAGCCTTGGGATTGATTTCAATCTGGCTGGCATTTGGCAAAACACATTCTATCGGGTCTTCAACTGTAATAACATTCCGGGTGAAAAGGTCAATCTGATTCAGCATCGCGTACAGCGTCGAGGTCTTTCCGCTGCCTGTTGGTCCGCACATCAGTATCATTCCTGAAGGTTTCGCTATGTGCTCTTTGATTATTGCAGCCTGTTTGTTTGTCAGGCCGATGTCTTTCAGCTTAAATGTACCTGCATTGTAATTGAGGACTCTTATCGACAGTTTCTCGCCGTTGACAACCCCGGCGCTTGCGACTCTGAAGGAGTAAATCCGCTCAGCCACTTGCGCTGAAAACGCCCCGTCCTGCGGCCTTCTTTTCTCGGCAATATCCATTCCGGAAACAGCTTTAATGCTGTTAATGACTGCCTGACACTTCTCTGCCTCCAGCTCGTTAATCAATCTCAGCATGCCGTCAACACGAAGCCTGATTGAATAATTGGAATCGTCCTTCGGGTCGATGAGTATGTCGCTTGCTCGTTCAGAAAGGGCGTCAAAGACAATCTCCTCGGTCAGGTTTAGAATATGACGGTCCTCTTTTTTATTTCGGCCGTGGCCGAATACCTCTTTGAGATTCTTGCCCGCAGAACTGAGCAGTGTTATCTCGGAATCGCCGGAAGTGCTGAAATCCATAGACCGCAGGTGGGTGAATGTATTATGCAGCTTCTCTTTTAATCTTCCTGTGGCCCCGCTATTGATGCCGCTGTAGTTAAAGATGATATCTGCTGTTACGAGCGCAGCCAGGAAAAAAGGGCCGAAAAAAAGAGCGACTAAATTAGCCGCCGTCTTACAATGCTTGGGCACAAGCCGGCTGAATTGGAGACGCTGGACAATATAAAGACAAAGATACACCCATCCAATGAGCAGTATCAGCTTTATAGGGTTGAAAGCCAAGGCCGTTGCTGTTATTGCTCCGCTGTTGGGGGTAGCTGCTGAAAATGCTGAATTCGGCAGCAAAAAAACCAAAATTTTCAAGACAGCTGTTGTTTGCACTCGTACTTTTATCTCCGCAAATTGCCAAAAATAATAAAAATCTAAAAATTGATAATACCATATTTTATTTTTGCCGGCAACCGATTTTTCTATGAAAAAGCTAAATTTTACATACATCCTAAGGGAACGAAATCTTATAATAGTATTGACAACGCGCTTATATTTGGATAAATTACCAGAACTGGCGATTACTTGAGTACTTGATATCGGATAGAGATTTATGGTGAAAATAACACTGCCTGATAGCAGTATATTGGAAGTCAAAGATAAAACGACGCCAAAGCAAATTGCCGAAAAATTCGGGCCGATTCCTGCAAAAATAGTCATCGCAGCCAAAATAAACGGCAAGCTTTCTGACTTAAATACCCCTATCGTTCACGATGCTGAGCTGCAAATCATCACAGCAGAAGACCCCGAAGCTCTCGAGGTTATGCGGCATAGTTGTGCCCATATAATGGCTGATGCTATATGCCGCATCTGGCCTGACACCAGGCTTGTTTACGGGCCCGCTGTTGAAGACGGATTCTATTATGACATTGACCTTGATGAGCCTATTCGTCCCGACGATTTTGAGCAAATTGAAAAACAAATGCAGAAAATAGTCGATGCTGACACTCCTTTCGTCAGAAAAGAAATGACCCGCCGGCAGGCACTGGACAAAATGGCTTCTGACAAATATAAGACAGACAACATAAACCGTGCCGATGGTGACGTTATAAGCTTTTACTCGCACGGTGACGGCTTTGAGGATATGTGTCGAGGCCCGCACCTACCGAGCACGGCAAAGGTGGGCAGCTTTAAGATTATGTCCGTAGCCGGTGCCTATTGGCACGGAGACCCTACTCAAAAAATGCTTCAGCGGGTATATGGTACCTGCTGGCCAACAAAAAAACAGCTTGACGAATACCTTAACAGACTTCAGGAGGCTAAAAAGCGAGACCACAGGGTCCTCGGCAAACAGCTCGACCTCTTCAGCTTCAATGAGGCAGGCCCCGGCTTTGCTTTCATCCACCCCAAAGGTATGGTTATCTGGAATGCCATAATAGATTTTTTGCGCGATATTCACGCTAAATACGGCTATGAGGAGATTCAAACGCCTATTATTCTTAATGAAGAACTATGGCACAAGAGCGGGCATTGGGACAATTATAAAGAAAATATGTACTTTACCGGTTTCGACGATGTCGGCTACGCAATAAAGCCGATGAATTGTCCCGGCGGCTGTCTGGTTTATAAGACCCGTAAGCATTCGTATCGCGAATTTCCAATGCGGATTACCGAGTTTGGTTTGGTTCATAGACACGAAGCCAGCGGGGTTATGCATGGGCTTTTCAGGGTAAGGCAGTTTACTCAGGATGATGCCCATATATATTGTAAACCTGACCAGATTGAGTCAGAAGTTGTAGGAGTAATTCAGCTCATATTCGAGATATACGAAACCTTTGGATTTAAGGATGTCAACATTGAGCTTTCTACGATGCCGCTGAAGCATATCGGCTCAGAGCAAATCTGGGAGACCGCGACAGATGCTCTTAAAGGTGCCCTTGCGCATAGCAATATTGACTACAAGGTAAACGAGGGCGATGGCGCTTTTTATGGGCCCAAAATAGATTTCCACATAAGAGATTGTCTCAAACGCTCCTGGCAGCTCGGCACTATCCAGCTCGATTTTTCTATGCCGGAGCGTTTCGGCCTGGTCTATACCGACAAGGACAATACCGAGAAGACACCCGTTATGATTCACAGGGCAGTTCTCGGCTCTTTCGAACGTTTCATTGGTATTCTCATAGAGCATTATGGTGCAAAATTCCCATTATGGCTTTCACCGGAGCAGGTCAGGGTGCTGCCTATCAGCGAGAAATCCAACGATTATGCAAAAACGATTCACAGCAGGCTCAGGCAGGAACAAATCCGCTGCGGTATCGACTTGACCGATGAAAAAATAGGGGCAAAAATTGTTAAAGCTCATAGCGAAAAGCTCCCCGTTATGCTCGTTGTCGGTCCGAAAGAACAGCAGGCGGGAACCATTAACGTTAGAATCAGGGGCAGCAAAGATACCAGAACAGAGCATTTAGATAAATTTATAAAAATCGTTAAACAAAAAATTGCCGATAAAAATATAGACTTATCATTTCAGCTCTGTTAGGCGTTTAACCGTGTATAGTCGTTTATTGTCAATCTTTTCAGAAAGGTAAGGTGGTTCACAATTAGCAAGCAGAGTTTAAGAATAAATGGAGCGATTCGTGCCAGTGTTGTTCGTCTTATTGACGAATCAAACAATCAGGTGGGCATTATTGATAGAAATGAGGCAATCAATAAGGCACAGGAGGTTGGTTTAGACCTTGTAGAGGTCTCGCCAAAAAGCAACCCGCCTGTATGCCGAATAATAGACTATGGAAAATGGCTCTACGAGCAAAAAAGGAAACAGCGGGAAGGCAGGAAAAAAAGTCATCACCACGCCTCAATCCTTAAAGAAATCAGGCTGAAACCGGAAACTGATAAGCACGACCTCGATATCAAGGTAAATCATGCAAAAGAGTTTCTGGAAAAGGGCTGCCGTGTGCAGTTTACAATGCTGTTTAGAGGCAGGCAAATCCTGCACAAGGACAGGGGATATGAAATATTGGAACAAATTGCCAAGTCCCTTGAGGAGCTTGCCAAGGTTGAAAGGCTGGCCACAATGGCTAACAGGAGAATGACTTTGATGCTTGTGCCGAAAAAATAATATTGAGCTCCACGAATCGTTGAGAAATATAAAACCAGGCGGTTCAGGAAAGCTTGAGACACTCCTTAACGGATTTATAAAGGGCGTGACCGTTTATTTCTTTTTAGGCCTTTAAGAACGGTCGATACAGGCAGATGCACTAAACCATCTTTAGCTAATCTTTTTACAATAATTTATACTCCTGCTATTGACTCTTATCTGTAAATCTTATAAACTGCCTTGTCTTTATCGCAGTTTGGATTTTGGAATTGAATACTACCTTTGAAGGAATTACATAAATGCCGAAGCAGAAAACCCATAAGGGCCTTAAAAAGAGGGTAAAAATTACCTCATCAGGACTCATTAAACACCGAAAAGCGGGTAAAGGCCATCTTATGAGCAACAAGAGCGCTAAACGTAAAAGACACCTTTCAGCTTCTACGATTATGAATACGGCTATGGCTCGAAAAATGAAGGCGAAGCTGCCGGATTAGTTTCTCGTAGAACAAAAGCCTGCTTCTCGGCTCACCATCAGCTGCCGCCAGCAGGCATTATTTCAAAAATTCTTTTAAGGAAAGCTGATATGCCGAGGGTTAAAAAAGCTGCTGTAAGACGCAAGGTAAAGAAGAGAATCCTGAAAGCTGTAAAAGGTCATCGGGGAGCTGCCGGCCGGCAGTATCGGCTTGCAAAGGAAGCACTCGTAAGAGCAACTGTTTATGCCCGCGTCGGCCGTAAACTTCGCAAAAGGGATTTCAGGGCGCTCTGGATTACCCGCCTCAGTGCCGCCTGCCGGCAAAGAGACCTGAGCTACAGCAGGTTTATCAATGGCTGTAAGAAGGCAAATATCGGTCTCAATCGAAAAATGCTCAGCGAAATCGCTATAGCCGACCCTGCCGGTTTTGATGCAATAGTAGAAGCTGCAAAAGCGGCAATCGCTTAAGTTATTTAAGGTTTTTAGTGTTGTAGAAAAGAAACTTGTTAAGCTGTCATTCCGCACTCGATGCGGAATCCAGGATTTCAAAAGATAGATTCCCGCTTTCGCGGGAATGACAATGGAAGTGTGTTTTGATTTGTTTTTTTCTACGAACGACGAGCGACGAGATACGAGCGACGAATTATGCTTGAAAAGTTTGAAAAAATTCGTTCCGAGGCGCTCGAGGCCTTGAAAAAAGTGAAAAACCTTGCCGACCTCGAGCAGTTCCGCATAAGGTACCTCGCTCGTAAAGGCCAGATTACCGATATGCTGAGCCAAATCGGCTCTCTCGCTGCCGAGCAAAAGCCAAAAGCAGGGCAGCTCGCAAACAGGATTAAAAAAGAGGTCTCCGAAAGCTTTGAGCAGCTCAAGCGAAGCCTGCTGCAAAGTCAGCCAAAAACCAGCCGGACTGTGGACGTTACATTGCCGGGCATATCGCAGCAAATAGGCAAGACCCACATAATAACGCAGACGATAAACGAGCTTCTCGAAATCTTCGGCAGGATGGGTTTCTCCGTAGCATACGGGCCGGAAGTCGAGGACGAATGGCATAACTTTGTTGCCCTCAATATCGGGCCGGACCATCCGGCCAGAGACCCTGCCGATAATTTCTATATCGACGATAATACTCTTTTGCGCAGCCAGACCTCCACGATTCAGATTCGTATTATGGAAAAGCAGAAACCGCCCATCCGCGTTGTCGCTCCGGGCAGGGTGTACAGGCCGGATACCGTCGATGCAACGCATATGTTTATGTTTTATCAGCTCGAGGCACTTGTTGTTGATGAGGGCGTTACTATGGTCGATATGAAAACGACCATCGACCAGTTTATTCACGCCTTTTTCGGCC
>CAZMQF010000144.1:0-6415 GCA_964568365.1 uncultured Pirellulales bacterium
CAAACCCAACACTATCAATGGCACTGCAAGGATAATACTCTCGGCTGCCATCCAACCGAGGTCAACAGGTACACAATACCAGCGCTTGCGAGAGGCAACCTGCAGTGACAATAAAATCACAACCACCACAAAAGGCGGTGCAGCCCAGGCAAGCTTGCTGCCGAAACCCACATACTCGATAAAATTCTGAAGCCATACAAACGCCACCACCCTGATTTGAGCATGCCTTAAGATATCCGTATTGATAAGAATTGTCCCCACCTCATAAAAAACAATGAACGGCAAAAGAAACACCAGGCCGTAAAAAGGCCGACCCGTCCGCTCAAGATATGAATCCTTTGCAAAGTTAAGAAGCTGGCTCGTGCTGTAGCTGAACCCGTTTTTCACTCCATTGCTCTTTGCCATTGTAGTAACTCTTTATTACGTAACACAAACGTCAACATCACAGGTCAATACCGACTATGTACAAAAAAAAATTTATCAGAGTTTACTTAAATTGTTTTAAAATTACAATAGACAAAAAATAATGCAGAAACGCCCGCTTTGTTCCGGGCTGGTTTTCGTTATGACAAGACAGAAGCTGATTGAAATTTACAATCTACTTTCAGAGCGCTTCGGCCCTCAGCACTGGTGGCCGGGAGAAACTCGCTTCGAAGTAATAATCGGCGCAATACTTACGCAAAACACAAGCTGGTCAAACGTCGAAAAGGCAATCGAAAATCTTAAATCAGACGACCTCCTCACTGCCGAAAAACTCCACAACACCGACACCGAAAAAATCGCCGAGCTTATCCGCCCCGCAGGTTACTTCAATATAAAAGCAAAAAGACTGAAAAACTTTTTGAACTGGCTTCTCGAAAATTATCAGGGCCTGCTCGAAAATCTCGACTCCGCCGATACAGCACAATTAAGGCAGCAGCTTTTATGTATAACCGGCATCGGCGCCGAAACCGCCGACTCCATTCTTTTGTACGCACTCCAAAGACCTGTCTTTGTCGTCGACGCTTATACCGCCAGAATAGCTGTAAGGCACAATCTCATCGAGCCGCCCTTTGATTATTCACAGCTTCAGGAACTTTTTCAAAATAACCTGCCGGAAGATATCCAGCTTTTTAATGAATATCATGCACTGCTGGTAAAACTTGGAAAGGAATACTGCCGCAAAAAACCAAAATGTGCCGGCTGTCCCCTCGAAAAACTGCCCTACAATATCGAGCAGCAATTCTTCTAAGAGAAAGCCGGCACAAAATCGTCTATCATTCAAATCTTATTTTACTTCCAAAGAATACAAAGTTGCACTCAAGGCAGGTACTGTCAAGGTATCTGAAATTTTACTTACCGGTTTTTCGACAAAATCAACCTTTCTTGGTTTTCCCGGCTCGTTATAGGCCTGCGGGTCATCGCCTGTCATAATCCACATCTTCCCCTTACCCGTTAATTCGACGTTCTTAATTTCAAGAGGCATCTTCATCTCCTGCTCGGTCGGATTGACGATGCTGACTGTAAGTTTTTTGCCGTCGGCGCTTAATGCCGCCGCAACATCTAAAGGCAAAGGCTTTCCGCCTACCTCGACAGGTACCGAGCCGTACTCCTTGCGATAAAGTTTGAGCACTAAGCCGGTCGTCTCGAATTCAGCGGCGGTTCTGCTTGTTTTAATACAGCCGATGACATTGACCGTCTGAGCATAGTTTGCCATATAGATAATGTCACTGTTACGGTAGTACTCGTGGAGTCCTTTTGCGATACCGAGTCCGTCCTTGAGAAAATATCGCGTTCCCAGCTCGCCGAATACGTGTCGGCCGTACCAGTAGTTCCATTCGTCCATCGCAATCCGAATATCTTTGCCTTTCAACGACTCGATTTCTTTACGATATCTTCGGTGCGCGTCACTGATTCTCTTTATATGTTCCGCCGCCCAGGAAATATGACCCATAAGTCCCGGTCTTTCCTGGCAGTAAAAATGCTCGCTTATCAGGTCCATATGGTCGGCGCATTTATCCATCATCATCTCGTCCCAATCGCCCACAGCACCGACAGCGACAAGCTTTATCGACGCATCTGCTTTCTTCATAGCCTCGGCGCACTTATTGTGTTTGGCAACATAGTCAGCCAGCGGTATATTACCGAGCTGCCAGTTGCCGTACATCTCATTGCCCACGCACCAGAACTTGACCTTGAAAGGCTCTGCCGCACCGTCTTTAGCGCGTAGTTTTCCCAATTCAGTATCGGTTGAGCCGTTGGCGTATTCCACCTCCTCGGCGGTCTGTTCCACGCTTCCTAGGCCGGTGTTCACTGATATCATAGGTTCGGTACCGAGGATCCTGCAAAACTCGATAAACTCATGCATCCCGAAATCGTTATGCTCAACACCTGTCCAGGCCGGATTCTTGCGAGGAGGCCTCTTGTCACCGTCCGGGTCAATGCCGTCACGCCAGTTGTAACCGCTCACAAAATTCCCGCCCGGCCAGCGATATACCGGTGAGTTAAGCTCTTTGAGAAGCGCCAATGTATCCGCCCGCATCCCCTTGATATTATCAGCAGGCATAATTGAAGCGGTGCCGACCCTGAATGTCCCCTTGCCTGAACCAATGATTTCCAGCCTGCCGTTATTAGTAGATGCCTTTGCGGTAAATTTGAAGTCGAACTTCTTAAACTCATCACTTAAATCATTTATTGTCATCGAATCTCGCTCGCCTGGCTTATTTGCCCAGACAAGGCTGACCTTCACCGGAGCCGCCGAGCTGTCACCTGCCAAAACCACTCTGCCGACATACTCTTTGCCTTCGATAAGAGCCAGCTCACCCTGAACGATACCCGCAGCCTCACCGGCCTGTTCAAGAGTAATTTGCGGTGTTTGCTCGCCGACGTAAGAATTTTCCTTTACCATTTTCACACAGCCTTCAGGCCCGATGATTCTCCAGGGCGAATTTCTGATAACCCTGTATGGATTGCCGGCCTCTGCCTCCGCGTCGAATGATTCATTAACCGGATACCAGAATTTTCTGTCCTCGAGCATCTCCGCCCATATCCCGCCGTAAATACATCTGCCGAGATGCTCAATAAACTGGCCGTAAATATATTTCGATATCGGCTCGCCTTTCTTGCTCGCATCGATTATCGCCTCGGGCTTCAGCTCTGTTGTCGAAAGCAGCGTCAGACTTATATCATCGAACCAGGCCTTGCCCGTAGCAAAGCCCCATCCGCCATAGAGACAGTTTATCTGCACGCTGTCCATACTATCACTATCAAAATCGAGATTAATCTCAGTCCAGTCGTTGTCTCCTGTAATTGCCTTCGAACGGTGTTCGGTTCCCTGGATATTAAACTGTGCTCCTCTGCCGGTAGTTGCTTTCAGATTCTCCGTCTTAATCCATCCCGTCAGCTTGTAACGTGAATACGGCCTTACCGTCACCTGAGCACTCCAGCCCGCATCTGCCCCTTCCTCTGAACTTATTAAAACGCTTTTCTCTCCCGTCTTTCCAATGTCTGCGTAGTCGAACTCAGCAGCACCGCCCCATCTTTGTCTCCTCCAGCCGTTCGGTCTCGGACCTCTGCTCTCCTCAAATGAGGGATTCCTTACAGGATTCTCAGCTTTGGCCTCCTGCTCGGAATCGCCTACTGCCTGACAATTCATAGCAAAGCAGACAGCAAACACAAAAGCTGAGACTAAGATTATTCGAGCCTTCATAATTTACTCCTTTCCCAAAAAATTAAAATCAAATCAGAACTGTTCTTCAAAACCTGTCTTTAATTAATACCCTGCCTTTTTCAAATTTTAATCAGCTATATGCTATATAAAGGAAAATGCGCCGTTTGTCAAATCTCTTTTACTTTGCAGTTAATGATAAATCGCACATTTGTGAAATTCTGGTTGATAGTTTTCCTACCAAATGTATGATATTGATGTGGATTTTAGTGATTGACGGAGAATCAATGAGTAAATTATATCGAAACCTACACACAAAAATATTATGGCGTAACAGCATAATCTTTCTGGCTGCTCTCCTCATACTGTTTGTTTATCGAATACCTGAAACGGTGACGCAGGAAAGTCCTGCGGGTGAACAACAGCAAACAACTGCCGAAGAACCCTGGACCTTCGTAAGTTTTCCGGACTTTTTCAACTTCGATGTCCCCAACCCCTGGCCGGGATGGGATGACGCCGTTGACTGGTACCTGAACCAGGTGAAATCTGAAAATCCGGATTTCGTCCTCATCGCCGGCGACCTGGTCAACGGCCACTGGTGGGATGGACCAAAGTGCATCGAACAGATGGCAGCGCTATACTATCCTGGCTGGATTCGCCGTATGCAAAAACACGGCCTGAATTATTATGTTGCCGTCGGCGACCATGAGCTCGGCGACGACCCCTGGCCGAAAGAGAAACTCGAACTCGTACCACATTTTGAGCAGGTCTTTGCCCGACACCTGCGTATGCCGGATAACGGCCCGCAGAACAAAAAAGGCCTGGCTTATTACGTCCTTCACAAAAATATACTCTTGATAACAGTGGAAACTTTCGAGCTGCAGGACGGTAAGCTGCATATGAATGTGCTCGGCGAACAGCTCGAGTGGCTAAAAAACGTGCTGGCAGAACACAAAAACGTCAAGCACATTATTGTTCAGGGCCATGTCCCTATTTTTGGTCATCCTGAAAGTCGCTCATCCAGTGAGCTAATGCTGGAAGGAGCAAAGACAAGCCAATTCTGGCAGACTATGAAAGAAGCCGGAGTTGACCTGTACCTTTGTGGCGAGTTTCATGCCGTCACAGCCGCCGAATCGGATGGAATCTGGCAAATCGTGCACGGCTCATCCTGGGGACGCGAAATTGTAAACACACAGGATTATCTTGTCTGCACGGTTTTCCCCGACAGCCTGCACCTCGAGATGAAAAGCCTGCCCCTGCAGGCCAAAGGAGACTATATGTGGAATCTTCATAAGGATAAAGGGCCAAGAGAAATCGTAGAGATACCACAACACGCCAGACAACAAGGCCCAAAGACAACAGGAACACTATTAATTCAAAAATCCGAAAGCGGCAAAAAATATCTGGGCCGCACAGGTGTCTTTCAGTAACATCAATAGCCTATTTACGCACGACATCTGGCTGCTGAACGAGATGTCGGGATTGTGTGGTTTAATGAAAGGGAAAATTATGAAAACAATTCGACAGATTGGCTCGCTGGCTTTTGTGGCAGGCCTGTTCGTTACCATTTTTGCAGGGATTCCCTGGCACGTGCTCACAGCCGACGACCCGACTGTACCCTGGTGGCTGCGGATAGCAATCTTCGCTCTTTTAGGCGGTATCCTCATTGTCCTGGTGACATTAGCTATCGAGCAAAGAAAATTTAAAAAGTCGGCAGAGCTGCCCCCTGCCGAACCTGAGGCAAAAGTTCTGCTGTTGAATTCCGACCAGGTGCCCGGCCGAGAGATGAGCAAAATTCTCGGCCTTGTCCAGGGACATACCGTTTTTGCTATCTGGCTCGGCAAGGACCTGTCCGCCATTGTCAGACTTATTCTCGGCGGTGAGCTGACCGAATACACCGAAATGATGGGAAAGGCCAGAGAACTGGCTACAAACAGGATGATAGACGAGGCCGGCAAAATGGGAGCCGATGCGATAATCAATGTTCGCTATATGACCACTTCTGTTGTTGGAAGCGCCGCTGAACTTTTGGTTTACGGCACCGCCGTCAAACTCAGCTGATAAAACTTTGCGTACTGATATTGATAGCTGATAAACTGCGCCTTTCAGCCGAAAGCGGCAAAAAGTATCCTGGCCGTACAGGCATATTTCAGTAATATTTTGGTTAGCCCAGCCATTTTTACAAAGCCAATATTGGAAAAACGAACCCAATTTTGAGCTAAAATTGGGTTCGTTTTGGGTTTGTTTGGCTTTGTTTTTGGGGTAGCAAAAGGTGCGAAAATTGATATAATACCTTTTCATATAAGTACTTACACATATTTGGTCATTTTCAAAATTGGGTTCGTTTTGCATAATAAACAGTCGCTCGTCGCTCGTTTCTCGTCGCTTGCATATCGAATTTTGCATATTTAATAGTCGCTTGTCGCTCGTTGCTCGTCGCTCGATGCTCGTCGCTCGATGCTCGATACTCGATTCTCGATTCTCGTTGTTGTTGGACATTTATTAGTCCTTATTACATAAAAGTTTATGAATAAATTTGACTGGTTCGACGTTGCTCACCAGTTATCTGGAACTGCCCATTCGACTCCGCTCAGGGCGTGCTGTTCCTAAAGACCTTGCTGCGCTGCAGCTTACAGACATGCAATCTGAAATGTCTATTTATCTTCGCCTACTGGCGTTTTATGTTTGCCTGCTGGCAAACATACAGGTAATTTAACAAACTATCAAACAAAAGTCAACAAAAAAATGACCAAAAAAGAAATTT
The DNA here is from genome assembly GCA_964568365.1 of uncultured Pirellulales bacterium. Lineage (GTDB taxonomy): Bacteria > Planctomycetota > Phycisphaerae > Sedimentisphaerales > Anaerobacaceae > CAYLMG01. The sequence continues at coordinate 6,411 of CAZMQF010000144.1, forward strand.
TTTTT
>CAZMQF010000145.1:0-6386 GCA_964568365.1 uncultured Pirellulales bacterium
TTGGGATTTTCGTTTGGTTCCGCCATAACTGACTCCTTCCAGTTAACTTAATTTGAAATCTACCTGCCTGGCAATTCTTGTAACATACGTAACTCTTTAAAGCAAGAAAAAACCTTACGTTTCGTAACTATCTGCTTTTACTTAACTACCGTAGCCGTCCCTCAATCCGAAATCTTTACCCTTCTCCAGTATAACCCAGCTTCGCCAGTCGCTTTTTCTTATATTTACCGGTTCAATCCGCTCGATATCTGCAAGCCGGACTAAAATGCCGTATCTGCTGCTCAATTTGCTTTTCCAATATTCTTCTGTTCCGCAAATTGACTGGTTATATTGCTCTTTTATTTTTTTTATCCGGCTGGGCTGCAGGTTTTCAAACTTTTTTACCGCCGCGACTTTTGCCTTGCCGCAGACTGGCCCGCTGCTTTCTTTCAGGAACAGTATGTCACCGGCATCGAGCCTGTCAAAAAAACGCCGCCTTGTTTTTAAGAAACGAGACTCAATCGTTTTTCGTCCGCTTAAAATCATATCCAGATAGAATCTTTTCAAAATCACAAGGTGACAATTTGCCATAAGCTTATTTTTCCAGAACCTAATCTGTATTCACTCCCAGCAGGCTCAGTTCCTTTATGAGCGCTCTGATATTTTTGAAAACTATCCCTTGCAAACCTGCTGCTATTGCACCAGCTACAAATTCAGGCTTATCGTCTATGAATACGCACTCACCTGCTGCCAGGCCTAATCTGCCGACAGTCAAATCGTATATCCTTTTATCCGGTTTTTTCATACCCTCGAGGCACGAAAAGACCGCCGTATCAAATATCTGGTCGTATCCTTTCTGATAAAAATATCGGACAGACGGCTGTTCCGTATTGGACAGGACTGCTGTTGCGTAACCGTTCTCCTGCAGCTCATCTGCGAGCGCGAACATATCCTCTCTCGGCCGATATGCCTTCTCGAAAGCTATTGACCACAGCGATTCGACTGCCGGTTTGTCTTTTTTCAGTTCAGTGCATACTTTTGAGAAGAATTGCTCCTCGCTTATTCTGCCCGTAACAAAGTCATCCTCAAATTTAAGATGCGCCCTTATGTATTCTTCCACCGGCACATCCAGAGCGTCTGCACAATACCGCATCAGCTCTGCCGCCGGGTCTTCTATCAGTACACCGCCCCAGTCGAATATAACCGCCTCTATCGTTTCCATAGCAAAAAAATAGCCTATCAGGCTCTTATCTGCAACAATTATCTAAAACCTAAGATTCGCACCTTTGACTAAATGTTTTTTAAGATTTATAATCAGGGAAATCTATATTAAAGGATTGTAATATGACTTGGCCAATAATTTGTATCATATCTATTGTAGCAAACATAATACTTCTATTAATTCTTAAATCGGAGTCTAATAAAAGAACTGCCGCTGAAGTTAGTCTGGAAGAAGAGAGAAAAAAAACTAAGGAAAAGCTCGACATCCTTGAAGAAGCTGAACAAAAGTTCAAAAACACATTTGAAGCTTTAGCTTCCAGCGCTCTAAAAAGCAGTAGCTCTTCTTTTTTAGAGCTGGCTAAATCTAAGTTGGAAACTCTCTATAGCGAGGCAAAAGGTGATATCGAACTCAAAAAGAAAGCTATTGACGACATCGTAAGACCCATAAACGAACTTCTTAAAGAAGTAAAACAAAAAGTTGATAGCAGCGAGAAAGAACGACATAGCGATAGTAGATTGCTTGAAGATCACCTTAAATCGGTTAATGAAGCCCAACAAAAACTCCGAAAGGAAACCGAGAATCTAGTTCTTGCCCTGCGACAACCGGGGGTACGCGGTCGTTGGGGAGAAATCCAGCTAAAACGTGTCGTCGAGATAGCAGGTATGGTTAGTTACTGTGACTTTATAGAGCAACAAACTGTCGACCAAAAAAGGCCTGATATGATAATCAGATTACCAAACCAAAGAAATGTAGTAGTAGATGCAAAAGTACCGTTGCAGGCCTATCTGGATTCTATTGAAGCGAGTGATGAAAATACAAAAGTACAAAAACTAAAAGATCACGCTTCTGCAGTTCGAACTCACATTTTTAATCTGTCAGCTAAAAGCTATTGGGAACAATTCCAACCCGCTCCTGAATTTGTTGTGTTATTTTTGCCGGGAGAAATGTTTTTTAGCGCAGCTTTACAGCAAAACCCACATCTTATTGAGATAGGCGCTAACAAACAGGTTATTCTGGCAACACCAACAACTCTAATATCACTTCTAAAAGCTGTAGCATACGGCTGGAGGCAGGAACAAATCGCACAAAATGCTAAGCAAATAAGCGATTTGGGAAAAGAATTATATGAGAGAGTAAGGACTTTTACTGAACATTTTATCTCTCTTCAGAAAAGCCTTGATAAAGCTGTCGAGGCATACAATAGTGCAGTCGGGTCTCTTGAGTCTCGCGTTTTGGTCACCGCAAGAAGATTTAAGGAATTAGGGGCAACAACCGGCGAAGAGATAAGTTCAGTACAACCAATTGAAAAGGTAACAAGGTTCTTGCAGACTGAGGGCGAGAAACTACAAAACAAAGATAAAGATAATCCCGAGTAAATCTGGAGACAAATAGGTAAAGAATGATTTATGAAGACCTCAAGGGCAAAAGAGTATTGGTAACCGGCTCATCGAGCGGTATCGGCGCAGCGACGGCGGTTATGTTCGCAAAGCAGGGCAGCTTCGTCGGTGTGCATTTTTTCAGGACACAGCAGGGCGGCGAAGATACGCTGCAGCAGGTAAAGCAATACAGTGACGGCGTCCTGCTGAAAGCGGATATGCGAGACGAAGAGCAGGTTAACAGGATGGTTGAGTTCTTCGCCGGCGAAGCCGGCGGAATCGATGTCCTTGTAAATAATGCCGGCACTCTCATCGCGCGCTACGATTTCGAAGATGCGTCCGTCGAATACCACGATGATATCTTCGCGACAAACTGCAGAAGTGTATTCTTGGCGACGAAAGCAGCCTTGCCTTATCTGAAGAAGAGCAAAGGCTGTATTGTCAACATCGGCTCGGTCGGCGCTTTTACCGGCGGCGGGGGAGGCTCAGGTATTTACGCCGGCGCAAAGGCGGCCGTTCAGACTGAGACTATTGCTATGGCTGCCGAGTTCGCAAGATACAACATAAGGGTAAACTGTGTTGTCCCCGGCCTTATCGAAACCCGATTCCACGAGCAGTTCAGCACACCTGAAAGGAAAAAACAGATTGCAGCTCAGACACCTCTCGGCAGAAACGGCACAGCCGAGGATGTAGCAAAGGCGATACTGTTTTTGGCCAGCAGCGATGCTGCTGCCTTTATTACCGGAGCATACATTGCCGTCAATGGCGGCCTGTATATGAGAACATAGGGTCCTGACAGGCGTATACTTGTAAAAAACGCTGTGTTCTGGTAGAATATACCTATGAAATTTACAAAAATCGCTAATCGAATCGTGATGTACATCACCGGCTCTATTCTCATAGTCGCCGGCATCCTTAAAGTACACCAGCTTCTAACTGAGCCTATTATAACAGAAGGTTTCTGGGAATCCTGGGCATTTTTTGTAATACAGATACCTCTCGAGTTAGGCCTTGGAATATGGCTTCTTTGCGGTCTGTTCAGAAAAGCCGCCTGGCTGCTTGCTGTTATCTCTTTTGGCGGCTTCATCGTAGTTACACTGCAAAAAGCACTCGTCGGCGAAGTATACTGCGGCTGTTTCGGCACCGTGTACGTTAATCTTTGGATAACTGTTTTAGCCATCGATGTCCCAATTTTTCTTTTGCTGCTTATTTTTCGACCCAAAGGTGAAAAACTTTTACCGCCGCCCTGGCCGTCTGCAGAACATTTCTTCGGTGTGGCGCTGCCTACATTTGTGATTCTCGCTTCAATTGTCCCTGTCCTTCTATTCAATAAGGTTGAAAGGCAAACACCCTGGACTCAAAACTTACCAGACTCGCAAAATACTACTCAGCAAAATCAGGTACACACAACCGATACAAACGAAACAACGCCTGATGCAAACCAGATAACAGTTGCCGAACAACAGTGGGCAATGCTAAAGCAAATCGATATCGCCGATTCGCTTCGCTCGGGCGTTGTTATTGTCCTTTTTTATCACGATGACTGCCCCGATTGCAAGGAGGCCATACCGGTATATGAGCAGTACAATCGGCTGTATAAAGGCAATGACCTGCATTTTGCATTCGTTGAAATTCCGCCTTACGGAACCGAGCAGGAAAATCCCGTCCCGCCTGATACCACCTGCCTGACGGGCAGGCTCGATACAAGCCGTAAATGGCTCATCCAGACTCCTCTTGTCGTTGTTATTGCCGACGGAATTTTTGTCAAATCCTGGGAAGGCGTCGCTCCTGATGACGTACAAATCTTCGAAGCAATCGAGCAAAAATAGAAACCTCACCGCATTTATTCATTTTGCCGGATTCACGGCATTGACAATAGAGCTTTGCCTGATATAATAACTCAGAACCTGAAAAAAGTTTTTTAGTGTGAGGCCGTTACCGAATGCAATTCTCCGCAGGGATGCAGAGCGGAATATTGAAAAAGCGCAGGACAGCTGGCAGAAAGCAGTGGATAGCCACACCCGTAAGCAAGGACGCAGGCGCACTTGCCCGGTCGCTGAATGTCTCTGTTCTTTTGGCACAGGTCCTGATAAATCGTGGTATTACTGACACACAGCAGGGACTGGAATTCTTAAGGCCGAAGCTTACCAGCCTCATCGAGCCTGAAAAGATGCCCGGCATCCGGTCCGCAGTTGAGATTATAGCTGAGGCCGTCAGCAAAAAACATAAAATCACCGTTTACGGCGACTACGACGTCGATGGAATCACCGGCGTCGCAATCCTTTTTGAACTGCTCTCACTGCTTGGCGCCGATGTTGATTATTACATACCGCATCGCATTGACGAAGGCTACGGCCTAAACGCCGATGCCGTCCGGTCACTCGCTAAAGCAGGGACTAAACTGCTGATAACCGTTGATTGTGGAATCTGCGCTGTGGAATCTGCCCGGCTCGCGGAAAGTCTTGGCCTGACCGTTATAATTACCGACCATCATTGCCCCGGCCGAGAGCTGCCGAAAGCTGCTGCAATTGTTTATCCCGCTCTCGAAGCAGATTACCAGAACCAGGATTCTTCCGGCTCTATGGTCGCCTTCAAGCTCGCCTGGGCAGTTGCAAACCGTATCGCCGCCGGCCCAAGACTCGAAGGCCAAATCCGGGAATTTATGATTAATGCTACCTCGCTGGCTGCAATAGGGACAATTGCAGATGTCGTTGACCTGCGGGGTGAGAACAGGATACTGACGAGTTTCGGCCTGAAAGCTATCCCGAGCTGCCGGCTGCCCGGCATCGGTGCCCTGATTGAAACTGCGGGCTTGTCTGGACAGGGTCTCGACAGTTTCGATATCGGCTTTAGAATCGCGCCTATGCTCAACGCCGCAGGCAGAATGGGCCACGCTCGGCTCGCCGTCGAGCTGCTTACCGCGCAGAGTGACACAAAAGCCATCCAGATAGCCGATTACCTGAAAACTCAAAACTCCCAGCGCCAGCAGTGCGAAAGAAAAATCTTCGAGAGGGCCTGCGAAATAATCATCGAAAAAGGCTTAAACCACCCCGACAGGAAAACCATCGTCCTTGCAGATGATAGCTGGCATACAGGCGTCATTGGAATCGTTGCTTCGAGGATAGTTGACAGGTTCTATCGGCCGACAATTATGATTAACACCTCAGCCGAAGAGCAAAAGGCACACGGCTCCGCCCGTTCTATACCGGGATTCGATATACTAAGTGCAATCAGCGCCTGCTCAAAACACCTCATCGACTTCGGTGGACATAAAGTTGCAGCCGGCGTTACTATCAAATCGGAAAATATAAAAGGTTTTGCAGCCGACTTCGAAGCCTACGCAAACAAAAATCTCAAGTACGAAGACCGTTCCGCAAAGCTTCATATCGACGCTGTTGCTGCTCTGTCGGAATTCAAACATCAGTTTGTAAAACAGTTGCAGCTTCTCGAGCCTTTCGGCCAGGGTAATCCAAAACCTTTATTTGCGACAAAAGGTGTTCGTCTTTGTGCTCCTCCGAGAAAAGTCGGCGCAAGAGCAGACCATCTTCAGCTCGCAATAACGGACAACTCAAGCTCAATAAGATGCATTGGCTTTCGGTTTGCAAAATACGAAAAGAAAATGCTCGACAACGAGTACTTCAACGTCGCTTACCACCCCCAGATTAACACATATAACGGCTCGGACAGCGTCGAGTTCGTTCTCGAGGACATCCAGTTTGACGACTGATTATTTTCAACGATTACCGTTGCCGGATAATATTGTCACTTGCCGGTTTCTACCTGCAGTTTTTCTATTTCGAATCGCCCGA
>CAZMQF010000146.1:0-6303 GCA_964568365.1 uncultured Pirellulales bacterium
TATAGGGAAAATGTTTTTCACCCAACATAATATTTCTTATTTCATTAATATTCTTGTGTGATCGCTCAATAGCATTGCCTGCCACCATCAGGTCTTGGTCTTTATTTTTGCCCACCAAAATCCCCATTTTTATGTTTTCAATATCTTTTCCCTGGTGCTTTGCTTCTGCAACAAGTACTATTCTCCAATTATTGTTTTTATCCTTTACTTCTATAATGCCGCCATCTGGCTTAATAGATGAATTTACCACAAAAAGCGTTATTCCCAATCTTTTATCAATTTCGTTTAGCTTTTCATTTATCTCTTTTTTCCCAATCTTTTCTCTATAACGGAATGTTAATGATTTATATGAATTTTTCAGAATATCGAAAACTATTTTCGATACTTTGTTTACAGATATATCATGGCTTTTCGCTGCCTCACCAAATATACCCTCCACACCTTTACTTTTTATATGCTGTATAGTTAGTCTATCGGTTTGATTTTTTTTCATAATCTCCTTTCAGAATCGAACGGGCAATTCTGTCTTCATACTACTTATTATTTATCAACACCATTTTTGACATTTGGTTGATTACTTTTCCCATGTCTTCGTTATGGATAATTGAATAGGGCTTTATAAACATATCTCCGTCAATATTTTTTAGATGCAACTGTAAATATTTATTCAATTTGGGATCATTATCCACTAAAATTGAGTTCCTTTCCTCTTCCACGCAGACCCTACCAGTTGTGCCAGACCCTGCAAAAAAGTCTAAAACAATTGAACCTGGATAAGATAGTCCTCGGACGAATCTTCTAATAATTTCAACGGGCTTTTGAGTGGGGTGGCCTACTCTTTCTTTTGAATTTCCATTAAGACGACTTATCTCCCAAACATTCGTAGGATTTTTTCCTTTATCAACAGTTTCTGGATTTAATCTCTTGTCTTTTTTGTATAGTTTTTTTGTCTCTTCATCATAGGGGATTCTTACAGAAACCAAATCAAAATAATATTTTTTTGTTTTCGATAGCCACACCGCCTCTTCGTGTCGATTCGCAAAGAACCTATGGGCACTCATACCATTTTTGTAATACCATATTATTAGGTTTACAAACCGTAGGCTTGTTGAATGTCTTGTGTAGTGTAGTATTTCTAACAAATCACCTTTTTTTAAGTCTTGGTATTGGAAACCTCCAAATATCACACAGTTACCAGATGGGCTTAGTATTCTATATATTTCGTCTATCCATAATTTTGCCCATTCCAAATAATTTTCAAAATTATCCCAATAATCTAAATTCAAGTTGTAAGGAGGATCAATTAAGACCAATTGGATAGTATTGTCAGGTATCTTTTTTAACGTTTTAACAGCATCCTCAATGAATACTGCATGAACTGTTTCTTTAACATCACAATCAGCTATATCTACATGAGAACTATGGCTAATTCCATTTTTCCTTTGTCTATTGATTGCAATGTGACCTTTGTTGTAATGAGATTTGTTTGACATGACTATATATCCTATCTCAATTAAATGATTTTCTTACTGTAAGCTATAGTTTCCTTTATTTGCATATAACAATGGTTGTCTGGTTTCCTGATAACACCTCTTGGACGCCAAATCGCTGTTTTTTGCCTAACTCTTTTATTTATAATGCCTTATCTGCTTTTTTGTCCATTTACAAAGCCTCAATGTAACCTTACAATGCCATAATGTAAATTAACAATGCCTCAATCTAAAGGCGCAATATCTAAATGTAACCTTATAACATCACGATGTAAATCAATTTCACCACGAAGGACTCGAAGTTCACGAAGTTTTTTCAATGTCCTATCCGTTTAGGACTTTTAGGATTTCATCCTTGAATTCGGATAACTTTTTGTCAATCTCTTCGGTTAAAGAAGAATCGAATTGATGGATTTTTCGGGTTGCTTCTATGAGAACCTCCGACAAAAGGCAAGCCCTGCCAATCCAATCGTCCACCGACAAAATACAAGTATTAGCAATGGTATCATTCATTGTTCGATTAGGTGACAAAATTTTTAAAGAACCATCATCATCCTGTGGAAAGTAGCGGTTCCAATACCTAATTATATTAGGATGTGCATCTTGCGACAATGAACGGTAAATAGCGGTATATCCGAGACTGTCCTTCAAATCTCCACAAAGTTGCTGTATATTTTGTTTAACATGACCTTCCGTTTCGGCATTAAGTTGTTGTCTTTGAGCCTGAAATATAGGATCTTGTTTTATGTCCTTGAAACATTCATGTGTTGAATTGGCTATTTCATTGACAATTTTTCTCTGTTCTAGTCTTGCATCAAGAATACGTTTTTGAATCTTATCCGGATTCTCTATATTTTCTATTAGCCAATTCAGTTCCAAGTTGTATTCAAAAAGACTGCGAAGCAATGCCGCCGAATTTACACAATACCTATTATTTATCATCAACTGAGCTGCCGCTGCAAGTTCAAGTATAATGTCATATACAGCCTTAATAGCTAACTGTTCGGTAGTCTGCATTCCTTTAATGGACAAGTGATTTTCAATGCAAAATTTAAGCAATTTCTCTGCAATTTCAATCAATTCGATTGCCCTCCTGTCCGTAATTTTCTCTGATTCACTTATATCGCCTTTACCCCTTTTTAAAATTTGCCTTAGCTTTTTGCCTTTAACAAAACCGTAGACAAATTCCATAAATGCAAGAATGTACCCAGCAATAGCACCAACATCTTTACTTAACTCTTTATTTTTCCTGCCTAACAATGATTATCCAGTCTGCATAAACCGTAGGCGCCCATTCAATCTCACAATACCACCATCACCGTATTACTTGCCTGTCCTTCAACTGCTTTATTTACCGCTATAACCCGATATTCGAGTTCCTGTTTTTCCGGCTGGTTTACTAAAGTTGCTTCGACTCTTGGAATTCTCGCTATTACAATAAAAGAAACGTACTTTGTCAAAAAAAGTCAACAAAAACTTTCCAAATAAACTCCGTGAAATCAGTAGCTGCTATATATTTGTGTTAATTCGTGTTCATTCGAGAATATATTTCTCTGTTGCCTCTGTGCGTTCTGTGGCTATAATTCTACCTAATTCCTATCCTTTTTCAACAGCAAAATTTTCCGTTAATCCTGTTATCTTGTCAAAAATCCGTGTAAATCCGCGCAATCCGCGGTTAAATAAATCTTTTTCTTAACTATTTTATCTTTATAACCCAAATAATCAACAACAATCCATTTTTATTACTTTCTTTAATCTGTGTGAATCTGTGTTAATCAGTGTCAAAAAATCTCTGCGTTCTCTGCGACAATCTGCGTCCATCTGCGGTTTAATAATTCGTGTTTTTCGTGTTAATTCGTGGTTAAATTTTCCTTATGACTTGTGCACTTGTGACTTGTGCACTTATTTTTCCTGTGGCAAAATTTTTCTTCGTGATTTTCGTGAAAATTCGTGGCTAAAATTCTTTTTTATTTTTAATATGCATATTTTATTTTTTCCTTTTTATATTTGATATGATTTTCGTGTATTTTAGTGTTAATTCGTGGTTAAATTTTCCTTATGACTTATGACTTATTTTTTCGTGTTAATTCGTGGTTAAATTCCGTTTTTGTAATTTGAATTTTTGTAATTTGAATTTGTTTCGGATTTCGGATTTAGTGCTTCGGATTTTTCCTTGATTATATCGCCTTAATGTGGTATAAAACAGCTGTTTGGGGGAGGCCCCGTTCCGGGGCTGCGGAGAACCGCAAGCATAGGCCAGCAGGCCAAGATAAATCAGGCGTAAGTTTATTATTATTAAGGACTTATAAATGTAAATTAATTAACTAATCCTCTAATTCACTAATAAACTAACTTAATAAGGACTAACAAATGTCCAACACGACTGGAATCGAGTATCAGGCATCGAAAATCGGTAAACTAATTAACAAATTCACCAATTCACCAATTAACTTTCAAAACAGCGCGCGCAATAAAAACTTTATTATGCAAAACAAAGCCAATCTTAAAAACGCTCAAATGAACACAAGTGCTTATAATAAAAGAGGATATGACGTTTTCTACGGATTTTGCTGCCCAAAAAACAAACCCAAACAAACCCAAAACGAACCCAATTTTAGCCCAAAATTGGCTTTGTTTTTCCCAAAATTGGCTTTGAATCCGTGTCAATCCGTGAAATCTGTGTCAAAAATCTCTGTGGACTCTGTGTGCTCGGTGGCAAAAAAGATTTATAAGTCTATCCTGTTATCCTGTCTAAAATTTCGGAGGATTAAATTATATCAGCATATTGACGGAGGTTTCGGTGAGGTAACTTTCCTGGGGGTTGTAAATATTATCGGGGGAATTGTCGTAAATATATTGATACTGGCTGGAATTGGTCCAGTTTTGATTTGCATCGTTCGAGAAGCCGCTTTGCGGATTGTTGAAGCTGTTCTGCTGAGATGGGCCTTCCTGAAGGGATTGCTCTTTGAGAGAGTATTGCTCGGAATTGTTGGTGAGGACGACTTCGACCCGCTTTATATTAATACCGGAGTTTGCGAGGTTCTGGATTATCTGGGGCAGGGCCTGCTCGATTTCAAGCCTGGTCTCGGCTTTCGATACGATGAGTCGGCCTGTAATCTCGCCCGAATCTTCCTGAAAGTTTATGGAGAGGCGGCCGAGACTTGGCGGATTGAGCTGGATTGTAATCTGCCTTACGCCGTTCTGTAATGAGGTTTGCATTGATTCCTGAAGCTGTTGGCTGACAGGTAAAGGATTATTTTCGGTAGGATTGACCTTCGCGGTTTGTTCGGCTGATTGCAATTGCTCTGTGTTTTGAAGTCTTGCGTTGGCCTCGCTGAGCAGCTGCTGGGTATTTGCAGGGTTGTTATCTTTTGATGATTGATTGTTCTGTGATTGTGTCTGGGAGTTTTGCGGCAGGGATTGGTTTTTGTCAGTGCTGATGATTTGTTCGGGGGTGGTGTTGCTGTTCTGGTTAATTTGTTTTTGTGCGGTGTCGGGTATTGTTTGCGAGGGAGTATCTTTTTGATTAGGCTGGTTATTTTCGGGTTCTGTTTGTTCTGGTGCAGTGGCGGCAGATTGCGGCTGAGCAGCTTTTTGCTCTGCAGCAATGTTGGCGATGGTAGATGAAGATAATATATTAGCAGGCTGGTTGTTCGGTTGCTGTTGTTGTTCAGAGGTGGTTTGCGTTTGATTAGTTTGCGGCTCGTCAGGATGGGTATCGGGATTTTTAGTTGAAGTTAACTGGTTATCGAGGATTTGTGTTTGCTGAGTTGATTGGATTTGTGCGGCCTGGTTTTCGTTCGTTGTGGTTTGATTAGTTTGATTGTTCGGCGTGGTGGTTAGAGGTTCGATTATTGTTTTCTGAGCGGCAGGGACAGGATTGAGCTGTACTGGATTTATTGTTTTGTCGGCGGTGGTTGTAAGTTCGGTCAGGAGGGTGACTGGCTTGGCTGGCAGTTCCGGCTTTTCGGTTGCGGTTTCGATGAGAGAAGCGAGAGCGATAGTCAAATCTACCGGTTGTGTCTGGTTGGTTTGGTCTTCTGTGGTGCCGGTTTCGTTTTCTGCGGGATCGGGATTCTGGTTCTGTTTGTCCGGTTTTTTTATATTTTGGGCTGGCTGCCGGGCGGTTTCGGGAGTTGATTCTTGTGTTTGAGCGGGAGCGGTCTGCTGCGGCTGGTTGTCGGGATTGTTTTGTGTGTTTTGAGTGGTGTTATTATCGGTCGTTGTTTGCTGTGCGTTTTCTGATTTGGACTGAATTTGATTTAAGGAAAGTTCAAAAGAGCTGTTATTTTTATTTGCAGGCGGTTTTTGAACGGCTGAGCCGGCAGTGGGGTTCAGCGGCAAAATGTTGTGTATTGTCAGTACGTTCGTGTTCATAAAGACATTACCTGCAAAAACTGTATTTTCCAGTTAACAGGCTGAATGATGCAAGTGATGTACCAATTTTTGGGGGCGGTTTGCTGTGGGTTTATAAGTATTTGAAATAAAAGAGGTTACGCATTGCAGAAGCTGATTTTTTATCAGGGGTTCGGCGAGGCGGTTTTTTAGATAGAGAAGAGTTCCGGCAGAGGGGAAGAAATTTCCGGTTTTTCGGGGGTGTCAAGAAACCATAAAGGGTGTTTAGAAACCTGACGCTGATTTTTTGGGCGGCGGTTTGATTTTTGGGGCTTGAGACGGTTTTTTTCGCTTTCAGAGCGGATAGGCGGGCTAAGAGCAGAGGGGGGTATTTGTTTGGCACAATAATTGCACATTTTCAGAAGCGAAAAGAGTTTGTACGGAAATTGAGGTACAGGGATGTCTGAAGCAGGCAGAA
>CAZMQF010000147.1:0-3024 GCA_964568365.1 uncultured Pirellulales bacterium
TAATATGTTTTTCTTATATCTGTTCGGAAATAACGTCAGCGATAAGCTCGGGACAAAAAAATATCTGATTTTTTATTTTGCTGGTGCAGTTCTCAGCGCTTCAGGTCATATTGTGGTAGGAAAACTTTGGGGCTCGGCTTCCATAGCTCAAAATGTCCCCTTGATTGGTGCGAGCGGAGCTGTCTCAGCGGTAATAGGTGCCTACCTTGTGTTTTTTCCCCAAACTTTGATAACGGTTTTTTATGTGTTCTTCTTTTTCGGAACAATGGAGATACCCGCCATTTATTTAATCGCCTTCAAATTGATTTTTATCGACAACATGCTCTTCCGCTTTACTCATAACGTGGCCTATGATGCTCACCTTGCAGGTTACGCCTTTGGCATAGCAGGTGGTTTGCTTTTACTCGCAACAGGTGTTGTTTCGGTCAGCGGTTTTGACTTGTGGTCAATGATAAAGCAGTGGAACCGCCGCCGCCGGTATCGAGACGCTGTCACAGGCGGATTCGACCCTTTTTCGGGCCGCCGGCCTGCAAAACAAATAAAGGTTAAGGAGGTAAAAAAATCAGCAGCCCAGCAGGAAAAAGAGGACAAAATCGCCAATATCCGAAACGAAATCAACAGCCGGGTAGCTCAGCGAAACCTCGCCGCCGCCGCTGAGCTGTATCTGCAATTAAATGAGCTCGACGGAGGCCAGCTGCTGCCGCGTCAGTACATGCTCGACATTGCCAACCAGCTTGCCAGTGAGGCAAAATACGAGGGCGCAGCACAGGCCTACGAAAAATTTATAAGACATTATGGGAACTACGAATACATCGAGCAGGTGGAGCTGATGCTGGGCTTGATATATAGCCGCTATCTGCAGCAGACGGCAGCGGCTGTGCATTATCTCAAAGAGGCAGAGAAAAAACTTACCGACCCCGGTCAGCTAAAAATGTGTAAAGATGAGCTTGAAAAGCTGTAGAATTGCCTTGCCGCTTAACTTCGGTATTCAGATTAATAAAAAAAATTTGACAATAACTGAATCGGTTGTTAACTTTAATTTATTAAATTTTGGGTATTTTGTTTTTAAGAAAGAAACCTCTTTTTGGGAGATAGAAAAATGAAGTCACGCCTTTCATTTCTAATGATGATTTTTTTAATAAGTCTGGTATCGATAGCTTCTGCCCAGCAAACCGCCGGTTCAGCCGAAGCTGTTGCCGAACAGACGCTTTCTTTTCCTTATATTGCCCAGATTATAGGCGATAATATTAATCTTCGTTCCGGGCCCGGCACCAACTATTATCTTTGTGGCAAGCTGAATAAAGCTGATGTGGTAAAAGTCGTCCAGCAGAAGTATGGCTGGTCCTGCGTCGTTCCACCGGAAGGTACTTTTTCCTGGATATCGAAGCAATATATAGAAGTTGACCCGACCAATCCATCGGTAGGCATAGTCTCCGGTGACAATGTGCGTGTCAGAGCGGGCTCAGCCGACAATAACCCTCTTCATTCGGACCAGGTTCAGGGTATGTTCGATAAGGGTGACAGGGTAAGGCTGATGGGTGAGGAACAAAGTGATTACTATAAAATTTATCCACCGTCATTTGCTTATCTGTGGGTAAGCACACAGTATACAAAGCCTCTCGGCTCTGCGGTTGAAGAGGCCAAGCCTGCCGAAGAGAGCAAGCAGGAGACTGTTGATACCGGCTTATTTGCCCCTGCGGCGGTTCCGGCCACAAAAGACCTGCGACAGTATTATGCGCTTGAGCAGATAGTCAAGGCCGAGCACGAAAAGCCGGTGCTTGAGCAGGATTATTCTACGGTAAAAGAGGCCCTGCAGCTGCTGGCTGAGAATAAAGATGCCGGTAAAGCCGCCCGTTATGCCGAGTTTATGGTCAAACGCATAGAAAGTTTTGAGCTGGCTGCTGAAGTTGCAAAAGCTGTTCAGCTTCAGGACCAGCAGTTACAGCAGACAAAAGAAAATATTCAGAAAGCCTGTCAGAGGAGACTTGAGCAGCTTGCGAACCTCGGAAGATTTGCTGTGATTGGCAAAATCCAGACTTCCAGTGTTTACGGCACCGAGCCTGTACTGAAACATTATAAAATACTCGATAGCGCGGGCAATATTATTTGCTATGCCTTGCCGGCCAGCTCGGCACCGGAAATGGACATCAGCAAATATTTCGACAAAAAAGTCGGACTCGTAGGGACAATTGAGCCGCACGCTGCTACGTCGAGTGCCCTGGTAAGGTTTACTGAAATAGCCGAGCTTGAATAGGCAAAAGCCGGATGCATAACTCTAAGATAATCCTGCTCTGCATCTCAATTTTGCTAATTGTTTTAACTTACTCTGCGTCCCAAACCGACCAGGCAACAGAATTAGCCAACAATTCAGGAATCATCAGCGGTAAAGTCCTCGATGACAGCGAACAGCCGATTGAATGTGCAATTGTAATGATATGCGACCAGAATAGCGGCGTGCCGCTATATAAGCAAACAATGCAACCTATTACCGCCCAATGGCTTGAAGGGAATCAAACAACGGATATTGCATATTGTGTAACAGACAACCAGGGCAAATTCACATTTGAAAATTTACAGCCGGGACGATATCGCCTTATCGCTCAATCCTGGATGACCGGCAAAGAAATCAAGGGGCTTCTCGAGGTCAACGGTTTTCTTATAAAACTTTGCGGCACCGCTGAAAATATCGAAGTATCACCGTCAATGTCCGTATATATTGAAATAAGACCCCTCGGAAACGGCACATTGTTAATAGATGAGAAAATGCCGAACGATGAGACTTTTCTTATTATCAGCACTGCACCTACCGGTGCCGACCCGATTTTGGGCTTCGCAGGCTGGAGCGGGAGCTTTATACAAAATATGATAGGATTCAACCGGATGCCTGAAGGCAAAACAAGCGTTTACGGTCTGCCGGAAGGGACGGTTTATGTTTCTATGTTTGCAGCAGACAGCGTTCCCGGTTTTGCAGAAGGCAAGGCACAAATAGAATCCGGTTCAACAACAGTGCTGCCGTACACTCAG
>CAZMQF010000147.1:3034-6236 GCA_964568365.1 uncultured Pirellulales bacterium
GTTCGTAAATAGCTGGTCAGACAGCAGGCATACGGCGCCGGAAGAACTTAAAGAGCTTGTCGAAGAGTTGAAGACCACAAAGATTGCTCCCGACCACCCGATTATGGAAATTTACAGAAAAATCGAGACACAGGGATTAAAAAATCTGTACCATCAAACAAAGACTATAATCGAACACCTGGACGATGAATTCGAGCTTCCCTCAGGCCGAATAGAGACTTTCGGCAGGATAATGGCGGCCGGTTCATATATTTCACTTGAGAATTCCATCACCAAACGACAAGAAAAAAGAAACACGCGCGATGAGCTAATAAAAGAGCTAAAAGCCAAATACGAGGAAAAAATCAAAAAAGGAACCCTGCCACAACCAATTGATTATACTTCAGCCGATACATTCTTCCCTGATGACCCAGAAGCGGGAAAAGAGCTGGACATACTGCTTGTGAACATAAATTCTTTATCTTATCCGCCGCCTTACGGTGACTGGTTCGATATTGTACGGAGAGGATTTCGCAGAGCTTCTTTCGAGACGCAGAGACAACTAATGTCAAAACTACCTGTGCGACGAAAGGACCCGAATCAACTGGCTATCGACATAATATATTATGCAAGCTTTGACCCCAACCTTACTGATGATGCTTTGTATTATGGGCTGGCCAGAATGAAAAACAAACCTCAAAAGGTATTAGAACGCCTTGTCGAGGCTGCGCTCGAATACAGGCAGCTTAATATCATTAACTCTTTTCTCTACGACCAGAAACAGGATTTTCTGCAGCTTATCGAAACTTACAGTCAAAGCAGCGACCCGAACATCGCCCAGCGGGCACAAACGGTTAAACTGGTTTTAGACGGAACAGTTAACGGGTATCAATTAACGCGACAATGGGATAAAATAAGAGCAAAACAAAGAACACAAGAGGCCAAAGAAAAGTATCTCAAAGAAGTCGAAAAGCTCAAAGAGCGGCTCGGCGCGAACCTGCCCGAATTAGAAAAGAACCTCATCGAAGGTGACAGTCAAACGCGCCTTGAAGCGCTAAAAAGAATTGAAGAAGACAGACTTTACATGATAATAGGTGAAGACTTTTTCGATGCATTCGAGAAATGCGCAGAAGATACCAACTCGCTGGTCAAAATAAACACCATCACCACAGTGGGCAGGCACTGGATATGGTCACCTCGTTTCAAACCTCAAAGCCAAAGAGCCATTCAACTGGCGATGAGGCTTTCAGAAGACCCGGACCCACAGGTGCGAAAAAGAGCCGTCCGTTACGGCCTCTCGGTTGTAAAGAATAAAAGCGATGAAATTATAAAACACCTTATAAATATAGCGATGAAAACTGCTGATTATGAGGTAATCCACAGAATCGCCTGGGGATTACAATCAGATAAAGGGTCCGCAGGGCCTATTATACTAAATTATCTTGAAACAGGTCTATACAGTCGCGACAAGCTGACCGACCTTTATATACAAATATTCGAAAAAGACCCACCGACAATACCAGAAAATCAATAAATACTACTTACAAAAGATATCACTTTGCCGACAGGATATTTCCCTTTATTAGGCTTTTATATTCTTGAGCAGCTTCCAGCCTGCGGGTAAAAGTGCCGCCGCAAGAGCTATCTTTATTATGTCGCCAATTATAAAAGGATATAAGCCGACCGCGAGTATACCTTTGGCATATGTCAGCTTACCTGAAAACGCCAGAACAAACAGCCAGCTCAGCCCAAAAGCATATATAATCAGATTACCAAATATCATTGTCAGAATTGTGGTCTCTATTCGTCTGTCCCAGCCTCTTTCTGCCAGTAATCCGACAATATATGCAGCAAAGATAAATCCGACCAGATACCCTCCGGTAGGCCCGGCTAAGGCTGTAAAACCTGCCTTTCCCTGAGCAAAAAAAGCAAGTCCCGACAAGCCCTCTAATATGTATGCTAAAACTGCAAGGCTGCCTCTTTTGCTGCCGAATAATACACCTATCATTAGAACCGCGAAGGTCTGGCCGGTAATCGGAACAGGCCAGCCGATGGCTATCTGGGCAGACAGGGCGATAACCAATGAGCCGATGATTATTAATACAACATCATAGATTAAAGCTCGGACTTTTTCTAACGGCCTGAAAATATCGGCACATACGGCATTCATTAAGATAGCTTCTCCACATTTTTGTAAATCTTACTAATCTGAATTTCAGTAACGGTAGTGCTCAGACTTATAAGGCCCGTCTATGGGGACTCCGAGATAATCAGCCTGTTTGGCTGTCAGTTTTGTAAGCTTCGCACTCAGCCGGCCGAGATGTAATCTTGCAACTTCCTCGTCGAGCTTTTTGGGCAGGGTGTAAACCTTCGGCTCCAGCTTCTCTGTCGCAAGCATAATCTGAGCCAGACATTGATTGGTGAAGCTGTTACTCATAACAAAGCTTGGATGTCCCGTCGCACAGCCCAGATTAACCAGACGACCCTCAGCCAGCATGATAATCGACCGGCCGGACTCAAGCGTCCATTTATCAACCTGCGGCTTTATATTTTCCTTTTTGCATTTGGGGTTGTTCTCAAGGTAGCCCGTTTCGATTTCACTGTCGAAATGGCCGATATTGCAGACTATTGCCTCATCCTTCATCTTTTCCATATGCTCGCCGCGAATAACATCACAGCAGCCCGTTGCCGTTATAAATATATCGCCAATAGATGCAGCTTCTTCCATAGTTATAACCTGATGACCTTCCATCAACGCCTGCAGTGCGCAAATTGGGTCTATCTCAGTAATCAGGACTCTCGCACCCAGTGCCCTCATAGACTGCGCACAGCCCTTGCCGACATCGCCATAGCCGCAGACCACAACTGTTTTGCCCGCAATCATAATGTCGGTCGCACGTTTGATGCCGTCAACCAGTGACTCTCGACAGCCGTAAAGATTGTCGAACTTACTCTTAGTGACGGAATCATTTACGTTAATCGCAGCGAACTGAAGCTTTCCTGCAACGGCCATCTGGTATAATCTGTTCACACCCGTGGTTGTCTCTTCCGAGACACCTCTCAGTTTTGAAGATACTTTTGTCCATCTTTTCGGGTCTGTTTTAAGGCTCTCAGTGAGCCTGTTCATCACGATTTGAAGCTCCTTGTTATCAAACTTTTTCGTAAGTATTGACGGTTCTTCTTCGGCCTTTATACCCTGGGTGACAAACAGTGTGGCGTCACC
>CAZMQF010000148.1:0-6220 GCA_964568365.1 uncultured Pirellulales bacterium
GGTTGAACCAATCGAACAAATTTTAGGCTTGACAGGCCTGGCTTCATAGAAGAACGCGGAGATTTTTTAGACACTAATTTCACGGATTGACACTGATTTACACGGTTTTTAGCCACAGAGAGCACCTATCATGAGCTTGAGGAAAAAATATAGACTTAAGTCTATATATGACCTGTGGTTAGCAACGAAAAAATGTTTTTTAGCTCAAAATCGGGATAATTTATTAAAACTTAATAAAGTTAAACAGTTCTTATCTTGACGCAGATAATGGGACATAGCTAGAAACTCGCTGAAAGCCTGATAAACAACTCCAAAAGCCACATTTTGTCCTTGAGGAAAGATAGAACTTTGCTATACTAGCTAAGAAATCAGAATTGAACGTTATTAAATATAACAAAAAATCAAGTATTTTATCTCAGAATCAAGACAATTGTCCAATTTAGGATTTAACAAGATTAAACACCCAACATCACAGCTAAAGAGGCTGGCCAAAAACATGACGAAATTTTTCATAAAACTTCAATAAATAGCGTTTTATGCTTGACTGACGATAGAATTTTTGTATGTTAGTGCAAGATAATAGTTGAATCTGGTCAAATATATCATTGTAGGAGTACAAAGATGAAGAAAGAAGCACTAAAAATCGCAGAACAGATTAAGCAGTTGGCAGACCAATTGGCTGCAATGGCCAGCGGAGGCTCTTCGGCCAAAAAGCTGGCTAAGCAACTAACCCCAGCAATTAACAAAAAAGGGGCTACGGGCGCACTCGCAATACTTATAGAAGAAAACTTTTTTAATACACCCAGGGATCTTCCTGCAGTAATAGATAGATTAAAACAGATGGGTCGTTATTATCCCAAACCAACCATTGCAATGAATTTACTGAATCTGACCAAGAGGCGCATTTTCAGTCGCATCAAAGACAATAAAACAAATAACTGGCAATATGTATTGAGGAGATAAGTTATGGAAAACGAAGAATTATCAAAAATCATTGCACGTATTGAAAAGCTTGAGAAAGCTGCATTTGGTGCTGGAGGCGCTAAGACGCAAGAACAAAAGAAGAATATTGCCTCGATCGGAAACACTAATTTTTCGCTCAATGAGAGAGCGTTTGTCAAAAGGTACGCCTCCAAAAAAAGTGGACCTGAAAAATTCACGATCTTGCTTGCTCACCTTGTGTGCGGAAACGTAGATAAAGAAATCGAGATTAGTGAAATTACGAAACATTGGAGCAAAATGTCAGCGAAAAACTTGCTTGGCAAATTTAACAGATTTTATTCAAACGATGCAAAGACAAAAGGTTGGGTCGATTCAAAGAAGCGCGGGAGTTACAAGTTAACAAAGGAATGGGAGAATGCTCTATGAATACAGAACAGCGGGTAAAAGATTTATTGTGTAAAAAATTTATCCACCGGCGAGTTGACTCAGTCATCAATCATTTTCTCGTTTGTGTTCAAAAATTTAAAGATAAAGATAGTGACTGGGAAGATTCGCTTACCAAGGCTGGGAAGTTTGTTGAAGCAACTGTTAAACTGCTTTGGCTCTACTGTGGTGAGACGTTACCTCGGCCCAGAGAATTTAAGGCCAGCCTTTATGCACAGAAAATTACAAACATTAATAAAAAGACTCTTCCAGAGGACGAAATACGGCTTCAAATCCCGCGAGCCTGCATTTTTACGTACGATATAACATCGAATAGAGGGGCACGGCACGACCCAGAGGAGTTAGACCCAAATGAAATGGATGCTACCGTTGCAATTTCGACTTGCTCTTGGGTATTAGCTGAGCTTGTTCGTTTCTCAGCAAAAGAAGATATTGATATCGATAAAGCGAAAGAAATTGTCGATTCTCTTATAAAGCGGAAATACCCAACTTTTGAGGAAATTGACGGGCGTGTATACGTCGACCAATATGCGAGTGCCCCTGAATGCGCTTTACTCATTTTATACGGATTGTATCCAAGACGCATTGATAAGAAAACACTTGTAGACCTTTTAGTACGCCACGGCTTCAGAAAAACAGCACTCAAATTTGAAAGGTTGAAGCAATACGTAGACACTGACAGCGCTGGCAATATATTACTTCGCGTAACCGGAAGGCAAAAAGCGGAACAGATATTAAATAGGAAAAACTAAAGAAAAATATTGAAGGGGATTAAAATGAAAGCGTCGAACAAAGAAATAAAAAAAATAATAGAAGATCACGAAAGAAGAATAAAAATTTTAGAAGGAAAATTACCAAAACAGAAAAAACAAGAGCCAAACAAAGATTATAAAGGATTGAGTGGTGGAATAAGATTCTTGATCGATAACAATTTTCTTAACGAATTAAAAACAGCAAGTGAAATTATGGCAGAGTTAAAACGAGAAGGATACCATCATTCATTACCATCTCTTTCTAAGATGTTGAGCGTCAATTACACTAAAAACAAGAAAATCTTAAACAGAATAAAAGAAATGGGCGTTTGGAAATATGTATTGAGGAAATGAGGTAGAAGGAAATGACTAGAATCAATATAGAGAAGATTTATGAAAAGCTAGAAACTGATCTCCGGCAAGCTCTCATCGATGCAGTGCGCTGCGCTATCCCTGAGGCAAAGTTCAATAAAAATAGACTTTTCCAAGAATTCGTCAGAGCAGTGAGGTCAAGATGCCGAACTTGGGAAAAAGTTCCGGATCAGTACGTAGAAGCAGAGGATTAACACGAAATATGAATCAACGAGAATCAAAACAACACGTGAGAGAAAAGTAACACCTACAATGAAATAATAAGAATGTTCCCGTCGCAAGCAATTAAAAACAACCCCTTAATAATCCACAGGATAAAATTGCGAGGGTTTGAAAAACCCCCAGCAATGCTAAGGGCTAAGTGAAATGGAATGTTATTATTTGATAATGACCCTCTGAAATGCAAGGGGCTAAGTGATAAGGAAAACCCCGCGTTGAATAATTTTAAGTTTTTAGTGTTTAGATTTGAGTTGAGGGGGAAAAATCCGTGAAATCCGCGGTTTAAGATTTGAATTTTTAAAACGGGTTGACAATTTGGGGGGGGTGGTTTAAATGTAGCCGGCCTGGAGTGTATATTTGGAAAGGGGTTGATTATGGAAACACTGTTAAAGACGAAAATGGCGGGAATCGAGCCTAAACGAGGTAAGGTGCGAGATATATACGAATTGGGCGATAAGCTGCTGATAGTCGCAACGGACCGGCTGAGCGCGTTCGACGTTGTTATGAAAACGGGAATACCTTATAAGGGCAAGGTCCTGACACAGATTTCGAAGTTCTGGTTCGATTTTTTCGGCAGCGAGTTCGAGCATCATTTTATAAGCGACGACGTAAAAAGCTATCCGAAACCGTTTTGCGATTACGCGGAGCAATTGGCGGGCAGGAGTATGATAGTAAAAAAGGTCGAGGTCCTGCCGGTCGAGTGCGTAGTTCGCGGATACCTTGCGGGTTCCGGCTGGAAGGAATATAAGGCGCAAGGTACGATTTGCGGGACGAAGCTGCCGGAAGGTCTGAAGCAGTGCGATAAACTGCCGGACTTTATATTTACGCCTGCGACGAAGGCAGAATTGGGCGAGCACGACGAGAATATCAGCTTCGAGCGGTGCGTTGAAATATTGGGTGCGGAGCGGGCTGAGTTCGTGCGCGACAGCAGCTTAGGGATATTCGAGGAGGCGAGCAGCTACGCGGAGAGTAAAGGGATTCTGCTGGCGGATACGAAATTCGAGTGGGGTGTTACCGACGGGCAAATAATTTTGATTGACGAGGTGCTGACGCCGGATTCGTCGCGGTTCTGGCCTGCAGATAAATACGAGGCGGGCAGAGACCAGGAAAGCTTCGATAAGCAGTTCGTTCGAAACTACCTCGAGGATATAAATTTTGATAAGTCGGGGCCTGGAGTCGAGCTGCCGAAAGATATCGTTGAAAAGACCAGCGAAAAATACGTCGAGGCTTACGAGCGGCTGACAGGGAAAAGATTCGAGGGGTAAGTGACATTAGAGAAAAACGGTTTGGCGGTGCAGCGTCAGCAGCTTGCTGTGCTGGGGTTTGTGCATTTCGTTGCGGATATGATGGGCAATTTTCTGCCCGCGATAATGCCTGCGGTTCGTGAGGGATTTGCACTGACGCTGATGATGGGGACGGGTGTGCTTTTTGCATTTTATTTTGTGCATAACGGTCTGCAGGTTTTCATCGGGCATCTTCGTACGGAAAAAGATAAGCCATTGTTTCTGCCTTTGGGGCTTTGTCTGTGCGGGATGGTGTGCTTTATATCGGTGCTGAGCGGTGTCAGCTACGCGTATCCGTTGATACTTGCAGGAGCTGTGGTGGGCGCATCAGGAATAGCAATGATGCATACGGAAGGATTGCGTGCGCTGCACAATCTGGGCAGAATTTCGGCATCGATGGGTACGGCTTATTTTATGGCAGGCGGTTTTTTAGGCGGAGCGTTCGGGCAGTGGGCGGCGGCGCTATTGGTTGAGAGGCAGGGATTTGCGGGATTGTACTGGCTTCTGGTGCTGCCGGTATTTGCGCTGGTTCTGATGTTTTTGTTCAGGATACGGCTTGCAGTTGACAACGAGCGTGAGGGTGACATTGCCGGCGGTCGTGAGCAATATCCGTTCTGGCAGGTGTTTTTGATGGCACTTGTATCGGCGGTGGGGACATTTATGATGCTGTGGTTTGTGCCGGAAAGACTGAAGGAGCTGGGATTCAGCTTGAGCTTCGGGGGATTCAGCCTGATGATGTTTACGCTGTCAAGTGCTGCGGGCTCATTTTTCTGGGGCTGGTTCGCACGCAAGAGGGGACAGTTGTTTTGTGCACTTGTTGCGCTTGGATTGAATCTGCCGATACTGATTGTTTATTTAGTGACGATGGAGAGAAGCTGGGCGGCGGGGCTGCTCTTCGGGGCCGGTTTTTGCGGTGTGGGGGCTTATGTGATGATGGTGACAATGGCGAGGGAAGCGAAGGGGCTGAAGATCGGGCAGCGGATGGGTTTGCTCGTCGGGGGTACGTGGGCGGTGGCGGGTGCGGCAGCTTTAGGGGCTTCAAGATTTATGGGGGCGGCGATGCTTTTGGGTCTTGCGCCGATATGCTATGCGATTTCGGTGGTGAGCGGCTTATGGATTATTAGCAGCAACAGGGCGCTTAAAAACGGCCTGAAAACATAACAGAGATATACCTTAGAAAATTTTTGAAAAAGCATTCCACGAAATGGATTTTTTGCGGTTATTATATAGTAAGAAGCTGAAAATTTTCAGGTTGAAGCGAAATAAGGAAAATGAATAAATCCAGACGTTTGGAAATTTTTGAGAATCTGCGTCAGAAATACGCCGGATTTCTGACGGCGGTTCTGTGGAAGCTTACTGCCGACAGGGAGCTATTCTGTGAGGCGATGCAGATTGCACTGCTGAAGATATGGCAGAATTCTGAAAAGCTTGAGAATAACAAGAAGGCAGCTGCATATATTTACAGGATTGCTTTAAGTGCGAACTCTCAGGCGTGGCGAAACCGAATCGGCAGGAACGGGCAGGTAAGTTTAGAAAGCTATGGGGCTGAGCCTGCGGCGAGGCAGCGAAGTAATGACAGTGACATTGTTGATAAAGTAAGGTGTGCGATTTCAAAGCTGCCCGCGAAGCAGGCAAGAGCAATAGTGATGAGATATTTCGAGCGGAGCGATTATAACGATATTGCCGAGAAGCTTCGCTGCAGTGAAGCAACGGCACGCTCGAACGTATCGAAAGCGATAGCGGCTTTGAAGAAAAAGTTGGGCAATTTGTCAGGGCGGGAGCATTAAGATGGAAAAAGAAATTGAAAAGTTGCTGAACAAAATTGGTTCTGAGCTGGTTCCTGATGATGTGGAGAGAATAGCTGAAAGTGAATTCAGCAAGTTCAGTGACAAAATAAAAGAACAAAAACCAATAAGGTTTAAGGAATATTTTATGAAAACGAAAATGATAAAGATAAGCGTTGCGGCGGTGATAATATTAGCGGTTGTTTTGGGGATACCCTTTTTCAGTACAAGCGGTCCATCGGTAACGCTGGCAGGGGTGTATGAGAAGATACAGCTTGTTAATGCGTTTATGTATAAGATGAATATGGTTATGACGGGTAATATGCAGCCTGGCATGCCGAGCGGACCTACGGAGATGACAGGGGAGATGACAGGAACAATCCTTATATCGAATGAATACGGTATGAGAATGGATATGCAGATT
>CAZMQF010000149.1:0-6196 GCA_964568365.1 uncultured Pirellulales bacterium
CCGACAACCACTGGTTTACAAAACCAGAGCTCTACCATTGAGCTACGTTGGCAAACAGGAAAATAATAGTAAAATTTTTCGCATCAGTCAATATTAGTATCGGACAGGTCCTCATTTTACCATTACGATTCGCAAATTCAAATCCGTAAGATATAGCAAATATAAGGGTATATTTGCAGTGAAACTTATTCTTGCGAGATTTGCTGCGGACGGATATATTACAAACGCCTGAATCCTATAGAACCAATAAACTGATTTAATGTTAAAGGAATATATCAGTGCAGGTATGGCGTTATGAAAATAATCCCGTAATAAGCCCGGATGATATCGAGCCGTCAAGAGAAGATTTCGAGGTTGTAGGGGTATTCAATCCAGCGGTCGCACGATACCAGGAGAAAATAATATTATTAACAAGGGTGGCGGAGCGGCCGGTCAGCTCAGAGGCGGATGTTGTTTTGGTGCCGTATTATGATGTCAAAAAAAGAGCCGTCGATGTGATTAAATTTCGCAAAGATGAGACGAGCATCGACTTTTCCGACCCCCGATTGGTAAAAACAGCTGAAGGAACGTATCTGACATCACTTTCGCATTTGAGGGTTGCTAAAAGCGAAGATGGAAAAAATTTCGAAATCTGTAATAAACCGTCAATTTTTCCGACCAATGAATACGAGAGCTTCGGTCTCGAAGATGCCCGAATAACGGCGATTGACGAGAGGTTCTATATAACGTATGTGGCTGTCAGCAGATACGGTGTAACAACTGCTCTTGTCTCTACCGAAGATTTCAAGGATTTTAAGCGTCACGGAATAATATTTTGTCCGGAAAATAAGGACGCAGCTATTTTTCCTGAGAAGATAAATGGAAGTTTCTATGCAGTGCATCGGCCGGCTTCGCCGTTATTTGGGAAAAATGAGATATGGATTAGCCAGTCGCCTGATTTGTTTCACTGGGGTAATCATCGTTACCTGATGGGCCCGGTGCCGGGCAGCTGGGACGAAGCGAAAATTGGTGCAGGTGCGGTGCCCTTCCGTACCGATGCAGGATGGCTCGAAATATATCACGGTGCAGAGAGGAACAACCGTTATTGTCTTGGTGCAGTTCTTCTTGACGGCCGGCAGCCTTGGAAAATTTTAGCAAGAAGTGAAAAACCTATTTTTGAGCCCGACGCTGACTATGAAAAGACCGGCTTTTTTGGAGATGTTGTCTTCTGCTGCGGCTTGCTTTATGAAGCCGGCAGGCTAAATATATATTACGGTGCAGCAGATACTTCTATTTGCTATGCACAAATTTCTATTGACCAAGTACTTAAGAATTTGAATTTATAATTTGTTACTCTATGTGTTTTAGAAACCCTGCTTGTTATTTCAGGGCAATTTTCGTATCCTGGCGGGCTATGGATAACAGAACAGAAGAACCTGTTAGCAAAGTCGAATCAGGCGGTTTAATCCGGCACTGGTTTGACTTTTTAAAGTGTCGGGCCTTTAGCTTTATCGTTTTTGGTGCCTTATTTTGTACCCTGGGGGTGAAGTTTTTTCATTCATACCGCAATGACCTTTTAGGCGATTATCTCGGCTGGATACCTGCCGACATTGCGGTGCTGCTGGGTATTGAAGTTATATTGTCGGCGATTTATTTTCGCCGGCCTCGAAAAAATGTTTTTCGTGTAGTTACCTTTATTGCAGCCCTTGTCTGTACCTGGTCGGTTATGAACGCCTGCTGGCTTATAAGGACAGGCACGCAGATTTTACCGTGCGTTCTTCTGCCCCTAATCAGAAGCCCACTTACTTCATTGAATATGGTCCGTGTGAACCTGATAAAGATGCCGATTGCCGCTGTGGTTCTGCTTGGGCCAAGCGCTATTGCCCTGACCTTTTTCTTTTACGTCCTTGCAAAGCCGCTTTTGTGTTTTGTCAGCCGAAAGCAATTTATGAATAGAACCGCTGTCCTTCTGGCCATAATTTTAATTGCTGTCGTTTCCGGTTTGTTTGCGGGCAGTAGAAAATCGCTGCCTGTAGCCTCGATTGGATTGCATTATAATGCTCAACTGAAAGGTATAACGTTCTTTTTTGATAAATCCCACAGGCTAACAAGGAAAGATTTACAACAGGCGAAAAGAATCATCCCTTATTTTGACCAGATAGATATCGAACTTTCATCGCAGAAGCCGGCGATAAATCATAATATTGTTGTAGTAATTCTCGAGGGTGTTCAATATAGGCAGACATCTCTGTTTGACGAAAGTAACGGGCTTACACCTTATCTGCAGAGTCTTGCCTCAGAGGGCGTTGAGTTTACGAATATGCGTTCATCATTAGCCCATACCACGAAGGTGCTGTTTTCGATTTTTACAGGATTGTACCCTTCATCATCTCAGGACCTTGCTGAGGCAGTACCTGCCGAGAAGCCTTATGCGAGCCTGGCGACGATTTTAAGAGAGAAGCTCAATTTTCGGACTGCTTTTTTCCAGTCTGCGAAGGGTGATTTTGAGGCCAGGCCGGGGCTGGTTTGCAATCTCGGTTTTGATAAGTTCTGGGCAAGAGATGACCTGGGCGAGCCTAATGCCTTCATCGGGTATCTCGGCTGTGATGAGTTTGCAATGCTGAAACCAATAAGAGATTGGATAGACGCTGACGACCGGCCGTTTATGTTAGCCGTGCTCTGTTCGATTACCCACGACCCGTACGAAGTTCCTGAATGGTTCGCAGAGCATGCAAAAGAACCTCTGCAGCGGTACCAGCAGACAATTTCTTATACCGACAGATTTATAGACGCGCTCGACGTTGAGCTGAAGAAGATGAACCTTGCGGATAAAACGATTTTTTGTGTTATTGGTGACCACGGCGAGGCCTTTGGCGAACACGGTCTGCATGGGCACGAGCGAATAGCTTACGAAGAGATATTGAAAGTACCCTGGGTTATGAGGGTGCCGTATCTTGTTGAAGGCGGCACAAGAATTGAACAGAATGTCAACTCGAGCGATTTTACGCCGACCTTGCTGTCTTTGCTGGGATTTGATATCAACTCTGCCGACTTCGATGGAACGGACGCACTTTCAGATACTCAATCTGAGCGTAAAATTTACTTTTCCGGCTGGATGCAACAGGGCCCTGCAGGTTTTATAAGGGGCAATGAAAAGATTATTTACGACCCGGCAAACAAAATGGTTACAGTTTATGATTTAAGTTCCGACCCGTGTGAATTAAACGGTGTCGAATTAGACGGCGAGCAAAAACAGCAAATAATCGATGAGATAATAAGCTGGCGCAAGGAAAGTATCTTTCGCCTACGGCACAAGAGCGGCAAAAAGGTGCTTTTCGATGCCTGGCTGTGCCGCTGGAATGACCGGGTGGCGTGGGCAAAATATCGCCCGGAAAAGAAAGATAACCGATAAAGCTTTCAGAACAATATTCTGCAATTAGACTAAACCGAGCTCAATTTGCTCTATCGGATTTGCTCATCTATCCAGCCGGTCAGCTCCCTGACGTCATCAATTGTAATATCACCCATATGAGCGATTCTGAAGGTCTCTTCTTTCAGCTTGCCGTAACCGTTGCCGAAGACCGTGTTGTGTTTTTCCTGAACCGCTTTTATTGTTTCAGCAACATTTATGCCTCTCGCATTTCTGATAGCTGTAAGAGTATTTGAGGCGTACTTTTCCTCGCAGAACAGCTCGAATTTCTCTTTTGCCCAGCTCCTGACGAAGTCAGCCATTTTTTTATGTCTTACCCAGACATTTTCCATTCCTTCCGCGAGCAGTTTTTTGCACTGATAATGCAGGGCCATTATATGAGGGATGCTGGGCGTCACGAGCGTCTGATTCTTTTCATTCATCTTTGCCCACTTCACAAAATCGAAATAGTAGCCACGGTTAGGGACATTTTTGCTTTTCTCAAGCGCCCTGCTGCTGACTGCTGCAACGGCGAAACCCGGCGGGATTGCGAAGGCCTTTTGAACCGATGCAAATGCGACGTCCCAGCCTAATTCGTCAAACTTCAAAGGCAAACCCACCATACCGCTGACCGAATCGACAAATACCAGAATGTCGGGGTATTTTTGTTTCATCATTTTACTTATTTCTTCCATAGGATTCATCAAGCCGGTACTTGTCTCGTTGTGTACCAGGGTAACGGCTGCATACTTGCCGCCGGCAAGCTTTTCATCAATAAGCTCAGCAGTAACCGGTGTGCCCCACTCGACCTTCAGGCTGTCGACGTTTCTGCCGCAGCTTTCAATAACAGCTGCCCATTTTTCGCTAAAGGCACCACAGCCTGTTGCCAGTACGGTTTCATCAGTTGCCACGCAGTTGCGGATGGCAGCTTCCCATATCCCTGATGCCGAAGACGTTGATAAAAACACATTTTGCTCAGTGAACAGAATCTTTTTGAGCATTTCGATTGTTTCCGAATGAAGCTGGCCATATTCTTTGAGCCGATGTCCAAGGGTGGGTCTTGCAAGCTCTTTTAAGACATCATCGACCACGTGTACCGGCCCGGGAATAAACAGCCTTGGCGGATTTTTCCAGTCAATCATTGCATTTTCTCCTGTCAAAAAAGTTACATTTTATAAATAGTCATACCCGTATAAATTTTAGGGAAAAAGAAAGTCGATTTCTGGGGCATTTTTTCGCCGGCGTCGGCAACCTGCCGTATCATCTTCATTTTCTCAGGATTGGTGAAAAACGCTGCCTGTATCCGGCCGGCATCGACCTTTGCGATTGTTTCATCAATGGCATTAGGCGTATCCTTTACGTATTCGAGATTGCTTTTCGCGGCCAGTTGTTCTTCACCGATGCCAAGCAAATTTTCCAGTATCAGCTTGTGAAGCACCGAGACTTCAAGCCCCCGGTAAGGCTTGCTTTTGCCGGGCACAGCAGTATCCATTACTGAGCCTTTCTTTAATACGGCTACTCTGAATGTATTGTCGGCTGTATAGATTCCATAGGCATTTTTGTCTTTAGCGGATTCTGCCTTCATTTGTTCGAGCATCTTGCCCCTGGCCTGCTGCCTGGTATTCTCGGAGTCGAATTTGTATTCGGTAATGTCAAAATTTGCTCTCAGTCCTTCAAGCAGGCTTTCTGTGCTGAAATTACTCAATCCGTAAACAAGTCTGTGAGTGGCCAGCACAATCACCCCCTCGTTAAGGGTGTTTGCAAAAGCCATTATCTGATAAGCGGCATTTGGATTTTTTGTTTCTTTGTAGTAATTCAGTGAGGTTGCGTAGCGATGATGGCCGTCGGCGATAACGCAGCTTTTATTTTTCATCATCCTGCATATTTGTTCGTTGTCTCTGCTGTCGGTAACGGCAAAAAGCCTGTGCGTGACATTGTCCTCATCAATAAAATCAATCAAAGCATCCGAGTTAGCAGCTTTTTTGATGATTTTGTCGGCGATTTTTTCAGGGTCTTCGTAGAGCATAAAAATCAGGCCGAACTGCGCTGCTGTTGCTCTTTGAAGATTAAGCCGGTCTGCCTTTGGGCCACTTAAGGTGTTCTCGTGCGCCTTTACACTGCCGCCGTATTCTTCGAGTTTACCTAAAGAAATGAAGGTGCCTCGCTGAAAATTTCTGCCTGCAACCTCAAAATCCTGTACATAAGCATAAATGGACTCGGAACTGTCCTGTTTTAGTGCGCCTTTTCCAATCCAGTTGTTAAGGTAATCTGCCGCCCTTGTATATTGATTATCATTTTCATTATCAGAGTCTTCTGTTTTGCCTCTGATTATTCTTACAATATTATATTCGTTTTTTCGATAGAGCTTTTCCTGCAGGTCGGCATCAATGACGTCATAAGGCGGAGCAATACAATCACCCGCGTCGCCGACGATAACAGGATTAAACCTCAATGCTTTGAAGGATTTTATTTCCATAAACTTAGTACCCAGTGTTTCGAGTAATCATCGCCGTTTTGTGAGAATTGGGATATTACCGCAGAAAGTTTGTCTTGTCAAATGTAATTAGCAGCCTGATAGTCTGAACAAAGACAGCAGGAAGCGAGGTGGTTAAGAAGTGAACTTTCAGCCTTTTGTTTTTTTCTTTTTTTGGAGGTATTCATTTATTGCTGCGGCGGCGATTCTGCCCTGTCCCATCGCCAGAATTACAGTTGCGGAGCCGGTTACATTATCTCCTCGGGCTTAAACGCCTTCCATTGACGTTTTGCAATTTTCGTCGACAACGATATTTCCCATCTTATTGAATTCCA
>CAZMQF010000150.1:0-6167 GCA_964568365.1 uncultured Pirellulales bacterium
CAGCATTTCGGATTAACCTTACCATTTTGCCGATTTGATATTATATCATAAGGTTGATTTCAGGCAATTGTATTTACACAGTAGGCAAATTACAAGTGAATGATTTGAATAGAGCAGCGACATAAAGTTATGTTAAGTCATAGGGGCAATAAGCCTTTAGAATAGGGGGAAAATTATTTTCTTATGATGTCGGCGATTTTCATAAGACGAGTGATGTTGTCACGCTCAGCCTCGCCGAGTTTGGAGAAGATGTATTTTATGGAGTCCTTCATATTCGGGATGACGACGTGCTCGAGGACATTTACCCTTCGGCGAGTCATCTGAAGCTCGGTTCCGAGCAGTCTTGCCTGCCTTTCCTTCTCGGCAAGGGCAATAATGTCGTCAAAGGCTTTCTCAAGTGACAACAGCGCGACGTCAAGCTCGCCGGAAGTAGTTGCGAAGCCGTAACAGATTATCTCGCCTGAGGTCTGCTTTTCGAATTCGGGGACACTGACGTTCATAATGGAAGCGAATTTTATGGCGAGTCTGAATTTTTTCGTCGGTATTTCGAGTGCAGCCTTTATGTCCTCCGGCTCCATAGAGGCACGGGCGAGCATAAAACGGCGGCAAGTCTCGAGTAGCTGAGCTTCAACCTTTTTGCGGAGCGGCTGAATCTCGTGGGCAATCTGGATGAGCTGACGAGAGATTTCATCGCGTTTTTCGCTGAGCAGATGATGGCCTCGAACGGCGAGTGCCAGCCGCCGACGCAGAAGTAACAGCTCCATTCTTGTTGCATTTACACTGATTTGCATTGTTTATTTCCCGTTTTATTCCTCTTTTGTTTGTACGTCTTCTGGTTCTTTTTCTTTCTCCGGTTCTTTTGTTTTACGGAATTTTTGCATATATTTTTCTATGAGCTTTATGTCGATACGTTTCAATTCAACGTTTTCGAACATACTTAGAAGTTTCCAGCCCAGATTGAGAGTCTGCTCAATGGTTCTGTTTTCATAATAGCCCTGTGAGATATACTCGGCTTCGAAATTGTTTGCGAAGGTCATATACTTTTTGTCTTCATCGGAAAGGGCGGCTTCGCCCATAATTGTGGCGAGCTCCTGCGCTTCCTTGCCGCGAGCGTATGCGGCGTAAAGCTGGTTGTACAGGTCGGCGTGGTCTTCGCGAGTTTTACCTTCGCCGATACCTTTGTCTTTTAATCGCGAGAGCGAGGGCAGGACGTCGACGGGCGGAGAGACAGCTTTTCTGTGCAGAGAGCGTGAAAGGATTATCTGGCCTTCAGTGATATAGCCGGTGAGGTCGGGGACGGGGTGAGTTTTGTCGTCTTCGGGCATAGTCAGGACAGGTACCAAAGTGATTGAGCCTTTTTTCTTTTTTATTCTGCCTGCTCTTTCATAGACCGTTGCGAGGTCGGTGTAGAGATAGCCGGGATAGCCTCTTCGGCCGGGGACCTCCTTGCGGGCTGCACTTATTTCACGAAGGGCCTCGCAGTAGTTTGTCATATCGTTGAGGATAACAAGCACGTGCATATCGTGTTCGAAGGCGAGGTATTCGGCTGCGGTGAGTGCGAAGCGCGGCGTTGCGATGCGCTCTATTGCGGGGTTGTTGGCAAGATTTATGAACATCACGGCCCGTTCAATGGCACCGGTTTCGGTCAGGTCGTTAATGAAGAACTGAGCGGCTTCGAAGGTGATACCCATAGCTGCGAAGACGACGGCGAATTCCTCGCCCTTGCCGAGAACGGTGGCCTGGCGTGCGAGCTGGGCGGTGATGTTGTCGTGCGGCAGGCCTGCTCCGGAGAAGACTGGCAGCTTCTGACCTCGCACGAGCGGATTAAGGCCGTCAATGGTTGAGATGCCGGTCTGGATGAATTCGTTGGGGTAGTCGCGGCCGAAAGGATTGATGGGGCTGCCGTTGATGTTCATATATTTTTCGGCGATGATTTCCGGGCCGTCGTCCTTGGGGGCACCGAGGCCTGAAAAGACTCTGCCGAGAATGTCGATGGATAAGCCGAATTCGAGAGGCCTGCCGAGAAAGCGGACGGTGCTGTCTTCGACGTCGATGCCGTCGGTGCCTTCGAAGACCTGGACGAGGACCTTGTCTTTTTCGACCTGCAGAATCTGGCCGTGACGTATCGTGCCGTCACCGAGCTCGATGTCAACGATATGGCCGTACTTTGCCTCGTCGACCATCTCGACGAGCATCAGCGGCCCATAAATGTTTGTTACTGTCTGATATTCCTTCAGCATTTTATACTCCTGTTCTGCATATTTTTAAGCTGTCACTGAGGTTCGCAACTGGTTAATTTGTTTGTCGATGGTTTCTCTTATCTGGGTGATTTTCTGCAGCTGGTCCTGCGGGATATATTTAGCTCTTGCGATTTGCTCTCTTACTTCGAGCTTGAAGATTTCGCTTGTATCAGTGCCGGCGTTGACGGCTTCGAGAGCTGTTTTGTGAAAGTGCAGGACGGTAAGCAGCATTTCGTATTGTTTCTCGAGAGAGGTGAAGGTATCGACCTCGTGAAAAGCGTTTTGATGGAGATAATCTTCGCGGATGGAACGGGCGGTTTCGAGGGCGACTCTGTCGGCGGGTGAAAGGGCTTCAGCTCCGACGAGTCGGACGATTTCCAAAAGGCTTGATTCCTGTTCGAGCAGGCTCATAGCTTCGATGATGAGCCTGTCCATATGCGCTCCCTTTTCCTTGTCCTCGAAGGAGTCTTTGAGGTATTCCTTATAAAATGAATAGCTTGTGAGCCAGTCGATAGCCGGGAAGTGTCTTTGATATGCGAGTCTGGCCTGCAGAGACCAGAAGACCTTGACGACGTGCAGAGTTGCCTGTACGACCGAGTCGGAGAGGTCTCCGCCGGGCGGGCTTACGGCACCGATGATTGACAGGGCTGCCTCTCTTTTTGGAGAGCCGATGCAGTTTACCCTGCCGGCTCTCTCGTAGAAGGAAGCGATTCTTGCAGCTAAGTATGCGGGGTATCCTTCTTCGGCGGGCATCTCTTCGAGTCGGGTGGAGATTTCCCTCATAGCCTCGGCCCATCGGCTGGTACTGTCGGCCATCAGAGCGACGGTGTGGCCCATATCCCTGAAGTATTCTGCGATTGTGATTCCTGTATAGACGGATGCCTCGCGTGCGGCGACGGGCATATTGGAAGTGTTTGCGATAAGGACTGAGCGTTTCATAAGGGGCTGGCCTGAGTGAGGGTCCTTGAGTTTGGGAAATTCGGCGAGCACGTCGGTCATTTCGTTACCACGTTCACCGCAGCCGACATAGACGACGATGTCGGCATCGACCCATTTTGAAAGCTGGTGCTGAACGACGGTTTTACCGCTACCGAACGGGCCGGGGACGCAGGCGGTGCCGCCTTTTGCTATGGGGAAGAATGTGTCGATGACACGCTGGCCGGTAAGGAGAACTTTGTTCGGAGCGAGCCTCTGGATGACGGGTCTTGCGTTTCGGACAGGCCATTTCTGCATAAGGGCTATTTTGTGCTCGGTTCCGTCTTTGGTTTTGACGGTGGCGATTTGCTCATCGACAGTATAATCGCCTTCCTTGAGGCCTTCGATAGTTCCCTGAACTTTAGGCGGAATCATAATTTTGTGTTTGATGAGTGTTGTTTCGGGGACTTCGCCGATGATGTCACCGGGCTTGACTTTCGAGCCGTTATCAACCAAGGGTTTGAAGTTCCATTTTTTTTCTCTATTCAGGCCGGGAGCGGTTGTGCCTCTGCTCATAGAGTGACCTTCAGCGTCGTAAAGAGCGGGCAGCGGTCTCTGGATGCCGTCATATATGCTCTCTATCAGACCGGGGCCGAGCTCGACGCTCAGAGGCGCCTTGGTGTCGACGACGGGCTCACCCGGGCCGATACCGCCTGTCTCCTCGTAAACCTGGATTGAAGCGAGGTCGTCGTGCAGCTCGACGATTTCACCGATGAGATTTAGTTTACCGACTTTTACGACGTCGTACATTCTTGAGCCGGTCATACCTTCAGCGACGACGACGGGGCCGGCGACTTTAACGATTCTTGCCTCTTTGTTTTCCGCCATTTTTAAGCCTTCCCTATATTTCAAAAAAGAATTAAAACTTTTTACTTGTTTTCCAGAATATTTATACCGGTAGCCATTTTAAGGACCTTGCCGAGCTCTTTTGTTGCGAAGCCTTTCGATTCGGTCGTAAAGGGTACGACAATGACCGCTGGAGTAGGGTCTTTTTGGATATCGGCGAAGATTTGCTCGGCTGATGGTGCGACGTCTTCGGCGACGATGATGAGAGCGTACTTTTGTTCGAGGATTTTTTTAGCGTTTTGTTGTATCTCGTTGCTGTTTTCGCCGACAGCGAAGGTATCGGCACCGATGGCCGAGAACGGCTTAACGAAATCAATGCTGCCTAATACTGCTACTTTTCCTTCCATTTTTTCGCGTCCCGTGGCTCGTGTTTCGTATTTTTTAGTTTCCTATACGGTCAAGTATGAGCTGTTTGTCCAGCTCGTTCTTTTTCGCGGTCAGGATAAGCCTGAGCTTGCGAATTTCAGCTTCTTTGCCTAACAGATAAGCGATGATTGGCTGCGGGCCGGCTGTTATATTGTTCGTGGTTTTCAGAAAGCCTGAGAGGTGCTCATCGCATCTTTGCTCGAGTTTGATAAATGAGTTATTCTCGGTAAGATAATTTATACCCTGCTCGAAGATTTCTTTGTATGGTGTTTGTGCGAACATATTTTTTACAGCCTCTAAATCTGCGTCGAGGGCGGTTTTCAGTTCACGGATATTAAGATAGCCGCCGAATATAAATACATCGCGAACCTCGGATTCGGTGAATTTCAGGCGGAGCATAGTCTTGATATTGTTGAGGTCGATTTGGATTCTGAACAGCTCTATCATAAAAATGTTTTTTAATTGCAGCGCTCCGTTTAGCTTATGTTCGAAGTGCGTATAGTCGAGTGCGTAATCGATTTGCCGGATATCTTTGTCCTGGTAGTATGCGAGGACGGCCCTTTCGATAGCCTCTCTCATATGGTAGGGCAGGGGGCTGTAATTTTCTTCTTCGAAGATTTTTTCAAAGTCTTCAGCGGGGATTGAGCCGTCATTGCTGTAATCGACGCCGACGGGTTTTTCGGTGAGCTTTCTTCGCAGAGCCAGTCTCATATTGGCGAAGTCCTCGCGAATTATCAGCGGCTCGATGATGCCTTCATCGATTATCAGCTTTTTGAAGAGCACTCTGAGCTCTGTTCTTCTTTGTATAAGGATATTTTCGAGGTCATTGAGGTTTGCACCTGCCTGCGGCAGGGCGTATTGTGTTTGTGAGAGCAGCTCTGCGGCGGCGGTGTAGTTTTCGGCGTTTGCCAAATCGAGCAGTTCGGCATTGCTTAACATCTGTGACTGCAGAGCCCTGCAGCGGGCTGTGGCGTAGGCGTAGCGCCAGTCGTCAGTACCTATCGGCGGGTATCTGAAGAAGTTTAGGTCAGGTTGTTTAATTGCCTGGTTCATTTAAGTATTTTTTCAGGAGAATAAATCCCTGGCCAGCTCGATTTCCAAATCCCTTTTCGCCTGTTCGAGCAGGACGTTAACAGAGGCGTTGGTTTTAATTTTGCCGCGCTTTAATATGAAGCCGCCGGTGATGTCCTGTTTTTCGTCCGACAGCTTCAGTTCTGCCTTTTTGCTGCTTTGCTGCTGAAGAGTATTGTTTATCCGGCTTATGAAGTCTGCATTTATTCGGGTTTCATTTTTTCCTACGATGACCTCTTCGGTGCCTGTTTGAACGGATTTTAACATAAGTTTTGTCATCAGGTTTTTATACTCTTCGTCCGGCAGTTTTTCTAACCGTTTTTTTGCATCTTCGAAAAGACCGTCGAGGATTTTTCTTTTTTCAGCGAGGATTTCTTTTGCGAGCTTCATTCTTGCCTCTGCGAGCAGGTGAGCCTGTTTTTCGTCGGCGGCCTTTTTTGCGAGCGAGCCGGTTTCTTTTTTGTAATCGCTTAATTGCTTATCAAGAGCTTTTTGCTCAGAGGCAATTTGCTTTTCTGTTTGTTTTATTATTTTTTCAGCTTCGGCTTCTGCATCCGAGAGTATTTTTTCTATGACCTGTTCAGCTTCCATAATGGTTATCCGTATTTATAGTTAAGGGCATTTTTTAATCAGACGGCTGCAGCGACAGGTGCGGGCCAGCTTATGCCG
>CAZMQF010000151.1:0-6160 GCA_964568365.1 uncultured Pirellulales bacterium
AGCAAATCAATATTAATCAGGGTCGATTCAGGGCTGTATTGCGGTAATGCTATCAGAACATAACCGCAGTTGTTCTGCTTTGTGGCAAGCTGGGCGCAAATTATACTCACCTCACCGAACTGCGTTATGACAGGTTCTGCTCCGTCATCAATCTTGTCGCACAGCTCTTTTAGAAATGACTCGCTGAGCTTTAATTCTGCAAACCTTTCGGAATCGCTTGGCCAGCAGTTGCCATCCCTATCAAGAATTACCATAAAAGGGCCTCTATCGGGCAGAATCTCAAATAACTGGCGAGCTATTTGTTCGCTTAATACTCCTGCCGGCGAAAATGTCGAATCATTCATATCCATTCTTCCAATTCCCCCACGTTTTAATCTGTCCTAATATACGTATAATCTAATTTCGGCATAATTGCAGTTGCACTTTCTATGCTTATGCATTTGCACAGATTCTGTCTGCCTAAACCATACAAAAGACCACCAGTTTGATATATGCCTTTGTTTATGGGACGCTTAAGAGCAATGGATGAATCAGCGGGAACAATATCAAAGCATTGACTTCAGCCTCGCCATTGAAAACATACTTCCCGGGCATTCTGTAGGACGTGCTCCCGGTGTGTCCTTATGGCCAAAAATACGGCTTTTATTAATGCTGTAACGTTTCTGAAGAAATCTGACAAGTTTTGCAAGAGACTGCATCTGACGCTCAGAAGGTTCTCTATTATTGAAATTACCGACCAGACAAATTCCTATTGCTTCTTTGTTGGCCCAGTTATTCAGTGTGCCGCCGCAGTGAGCCCCTGTTTGCTGCTCACGCCATCTGTATGTTACCTCAACTTTTCCATCCGGGCTGTCATTGCCATTGCCGATAACAAAATCATAACCAATACCATTCCAGTTATTACTTTCCTTGTGCCATTTGTCAAATATAGCTGCATTGCCGTAGCTCGTCGCTGAATGATGAATTACTATCGCTGTCCAGCGTTTTTCGAGATATGAAGGCGGTACCCATTCCGCGGGTATGCTGCTGGTTTCTTTTATTACCACCTTCCTGGTTACTACCGGCTGAGTAACACTACTTTTCCAGCCGGAATCAACCTCAAGAACAGGTTCTTCCTTGTAGACACAACCTCCTAAAATGAAAACACAACTGCAGCAAATCAACACTTTACACAACATATCTTAGCTATAGCTCCTTATAAGCCTAAATAAGCATAATCACTGAACTTACAACTTTTAGTTTATCGGCTGTTTATCCTTTGAAACTAATGATTTTTTGTTACTGTTATATTTAACCATGCGAATGCAGTTTCCCTGCTCATTAAATTCTGTTAAATCCATATAAGAACGAATAAGAAGCAGACCTCTGCCCCCTACTTTATAGATATTATCACCACATCGCGGGTCAGGAACCGAATCCGGATCAAATCCCTGTCCTTGGTCTTTCATAAAAATCTCGACCTCATCCGGCCTTATGCTGTAATTAATCGTTACCTTCCGAGTGGTATCATCCTTGTTACCGTGTTTTATAGCGTTGAGAAAAGCTTCTTCCAATCCGATATGAACGGCAAAAATGTCCTCCTTTGAAAAATTATCGGCCTGTAGTTCCGAGAGGATACGCTCACATACCTGTTCAATCGCAGACGAGCTGCTTTCGATAACAATTGGTACGCCAGATGGTGATATTGATAACATAAACTCTCAACTCTACAAAACCGCTGCTTGTTTATTAAGGCTGATTTTACAATCTAAAACGAATCCCTATGCCGACGCTAAGAACAATTATTTAATTCTGCCCGGGCAAAGCTTCCATAGCACTTTGAAGATCGGAGTATATCTCGAAAATCTTATTCAGCCGCGTTATCTTGAAAATTTCATAAATCTTCGGGTTTATATTACACAATCTTAACTGACTATCACGCTCGTAGATCTTTTTGCTGATACGCAATAACATTCCTAAAACCGCTGAAGATAGAAACTTAACGTTTCCGAAATCAAGAATCATATTGATTTGTTCTGACTGTTCAATAACAGACATAACGGAGTCCTGCAGAGCCTTAATGTCCTTCTCTTCGAGAATTTTCTCGTTGAGGAAAGTAACGATTGTTGCATTTTCCCCATATTGAACGCTTATCCCGGGCTTAGTCGAGGCCATATCAATCTTCCTAAAATCACCAGTTTATAAAGAATACCAACTTATACACAACCGGCAGAAGAATGTCAAGGTTGCGATTAACAGATAAAATTACAGTTTTGCTTTGGTATTATCAACCGAAAAAATAAATTTTATTTTTTTCTCAAAAAATTCTTGCAATTCAACTTAGGGCATGAATAATATGCCCTAAATTGTTAAGGATGTTTACATAGTTACAAAATTGACATATCCTGAATAGCCACACCCCAGGGGGATATGTCATAAAGACTCTTTTAAGTTTACGGTTACCGTCTGAATTTACGTAAGTTTTTCAGATTTGCAAAATATATACAGTTATGTTCTGAAACAGGAAACAATAAGGCATTTGACATTTAAAAATAAGGAATATCCTGATACCCATTTTGGCTTTATAATCTATAATGTGCGAAAAGTTAAGAAAATGTTTATTTTATTTCAAAGGAGAAAAAAATGAGAATAAGTAGATCTACAGGTTACGGCATTCTTGCAGTCGGCTATATCGGCAAACACCAGGACAAGCCGATCATTCTTTCACAAAGTATAGCCAAAGAGTACAACATACCTTTGGAATACCTGCTGAAAATTCTGCAGCAGATGGTCAGGGCTAACATCCTCAGAAGCAAAAGAGGGCCAAGAGGCGGATTCTCTCTGGCAAGGTCAATAAAGAAAATCAATATGCTCCAGATAATCGAAGCTGTTGAAGGGCCAATGATTAGCCAGCTCGACCTTAAGGAACTTGCACCAAAGGAAAAGTTCGGTACAAAGGCCGAACAAATTTATGAAAAAGCCCTTGCTTCGGCAAGAGCGGTCTTCGAAAAAGCTAAAATTTCTGATAT
Organism: uncultured Pirellulales bacterium; assembly: GCA_964568365.1. Taxonomy (GTDB): domain Bacteria; phylum Planctomycetota; class Phycisphaerae; order Sedimentisphaerales; family Anaerobacaceae; genus CAYLMG01. The sequence goes on from CAZMQF010000151.1 coordinate 3,009, forward strand.
TTTATAAAAACTATCAGAATGGAATAACGTATAGCTGTGGCTGATAGCTATAGGGGACTATATAGCCACAGCTATATGTTATGCGCTAAAAATGGACATCAGCGAATTCCAGAAAATAATCTCAAAAAAATACGAGAAGAGAGACCGGCAAAGAGGAACTGCTCGGACCTTCTTGTGGTTTATCGAAGAAGTCGGCGAACTCGCCACTGCACTGGCCTCGGATGATGATAAAAACAAAGCGGAGGAGTTCGCTGACGTTTTTGCCTGGTTATGCACGCTCGCCAATATCAATGAAGTTGATTTGGAAAAGGCCTGCGAAAAATATACAAAAAATAATCTAATAGGCTTCAAGCCAAAATAATGGCTTTTCTTATCTACCCCCCCTGCCCTTAGATAGAGCCCCTGCGAAAAAAATGCGGATAACTAAAAACTCAGGACTGCGAATTATTGTTTGCTCTCATCTCCAACTTCGTCCGGATGTTGTTCCGGCGCCTCCTGACCACCAGCCATTATCGCCCGGTAAAAACACCATCCAAGCCCACCGATCATGATAAATATTGCACAAGCAAGTATAATATATGCTATTGCCGACAATTCACCATTATATTCCACCTCAGCCAAGAAGCTTCGATATAAGCCTGTGTATTCATTAAGCCCGCTAAGCATCTTCACTCACCTCGTTAATACTATAATTTATCCTGCCGATTTTACTAAGGACCAACGCGGCAATCAGCACGATAATCATCAGGCCAAGACCGACAATATTAGGCCAAATCGGATTACCGGTTGTAGAACTAACCAGAAAACCTTCTTTTTTCGTAAATTCATCAATCAGACTCCAGACAAATAATGTTCCAAGGACAATCGGTATAACATATTTTATCAGCCATTCCCACCATACTCCAATCATCCAATCACTTCGAGAATTAGCGTGCCTACGAAGAACATTAACGTTATAGAGCCAGCCGACAACAAGACACTCTACTAAGCCTATCAAAATAATACCAAAGGGGCCGTTAACAAAACCATCAACCGTTCCAAGCCAGTTAAGCCCACCCTGCGTACTGAAGATAATACCAAATAAGAATCCGACAACACTCATACTAATCAGAACCCCCTGCCTTTTCCACCCCGTCTTGTCACAAACACTGGCTAAAACCGATTCTGTAATCGAGAATGCAGAATTTATCCCGAGTAACACCAAAGCAGTAAAGAATATTACGCTGAATAATTGTGTCAGGGGCAGCTCACTCAATGCCGTCGGAAAGGCCACAAAAGCAAGTGCAAATCCCTCGCTGCCGGTAAGAACCTCATGCGTTGGTATAGACTTTTGCAAGGCAAACGCACCCATAGTCGTAAAAACCACAATGCCGGCTATAAAACTTGCGCTCATATTCGTTATAGCAACTATTAATGCGTTGTTGTTAATATCGCTCTTTCGGTGAAGAAAACTCGCATAAGTCACCATCACTCCGAACGCCACTGTAAGAGAGAAAAATACCTGGCCGAACGCCGTTCGCCATACTGTCACCTCTTTCAGTTTCGAGAAGTCCGGCTCAAGGTAATACTCAAGCCCCCCAATAGCTCCTTCAAGCGTAAGACCCCGGATCATCAGGATCAAAAGAATGAACAAAGGAAGCGGTACAGCCCAGAGCACTATCTTGCCTATCCATTTAACGCCCCTGAATATACTAAAATACATCGCAAGCCATATTGCCAGCAGTGCCATCACTATCGGCCAGCGTATATGTCCAAGGGCAAAACCAGAATGTTTCATTAAATATTCGTCGAAAAAGAATTTCTCGGCATCCTTTGCCCAGGGTAATACTGATTGAAAGCTAAAAATCAGGTAATTCAAGCACCATGCTAATATTACTGAATAATATGTACAGATAACAAAACTCAATATGATGGGCCACCAGCCCACAAACTCGGTTCGCTTATTAATTTCCTTAAATGCCCCCGGAGCTGCCAGTTGTGTGAAATGTCCCAGAGAAAACTCCATTATCAGCATCGGTATTCCAACAACAACTGTTGCTATGATATAAGGTATGAGAAACGCTCCACCTCCGTTTGTATAAGCCACATAAGGAAAACGCCAGAAATTCCCAAGACCTACCGCCGAACCTATCGCCGCCAAAACAAAACCCGCTCGTGACCCCCAGTCCTCCCTTTGCTCTTCCAGAAGTGCCATCCCTGCTTATCTCCTAAATCTCTTAATCTATCAAAATCTTCCGAACCTACGAGTCATCACCGGTGATTTAAAAAGATAAGTTTCCTAAAAAAGAATCTTGTTATTACTTGTTTATACTCAGGAGACTCAAACTGTCACGCTCGACTATATTGCGAATATCACCCCGTGGAACGGTCGGTAAATTCGTATCCCCGAGCAGCTTATTAAATCCCAAAAGCACCTCAATACTCTCATTTGCCCTGCCAAGCGGAAATCCACTGCCAAAAATAAGCTTGTCCATTACTTTGGCCTCATAGGCTGCGACGACAATATTATAAACCTGCCAGATGCGGTCCTTACTGATTGTCAAATCCGCATATACGTTAGGGTGCTTGGCTACCATCGCCAGTGTCTGCTCGACAAAAGGGACACCCATACTGCCGATAATTATCTTTAGAGAACCGAATCTTCTTGCTATTTCATCCAATAAAAACGGCTGAGCATATTCAAGAACCGCATCGCAGCCGAGAACCTGCTCGTTATGAAAAAATACAGGCATACCAAGCTGCTCGGCTGCCTCGTAAAAGAGCATCGCTCTGCTGTGTGCAGGGTGGAATGCACAGGCTGAACAATAAACAACTGTCCCCGAAAGACCAATCTTACTCGTAATCAAAGTTAAGTTCTTTTCGTCGATTACCTCACGGCTCGGCTCGGCAAATGCAAATCCAATGAGCTTTTGCTTATGACTGCTGACATACTCGCCGAGCTTTTTGTTCTCATCATCGTCCGCGCTGATATTCGCAAGAACGATACATTTGTCAACCGTCTCTGCAGCTGACAAATGTTCCGATAATAAATCATCTCCTGCTGTAAAGTCAATATGTGTATGGCAATCCACTATCATAGAAAATACCTTTAATCAATCATCTAAAATCAATTATAAACGACTAATTATCAATAATCAATAAAAACCGTCAAG
>CAZMQF010000152.1:0-6038 GCA_964568365.1 uncultured Pirellulales bacterium
GGTAGCAGAAGGGACGTATGTCGAGAACATTACTCTTAAAAACGGAGTTGCCCTTATTGGCCAGGACCCAAATTATACAGTTATTGACGGCAATGACAATGGCTCGGTAGTTAGTTCAAACGACTGTGATACAAATACGTTGTTACAAGGATTTACTATTACTAACGGCTTGGCTGAACGTGGAGGTGGGATGTATAACTACAAAGCCGGTTTCACAATAGCTGACTGTAATTTCATCGACAATTCAGCCGATTTCGGAGGCGGGATATATAACTATATTAGCAGTCCGACAATAGCATATTGCACGTTCAACGGGAACTCGGCGAAAGGAGGGGGAATATATAACTACTTCCATAGCAGACCAGATGTAACGGGCTGTACGTTCATTAGGAATACAGCCGATGACGACGGCGGAGGGATGGTAAACTATAATTACAGCAAACCAAATGTGACGAATTGTAATTTCATTGAGAATATGGCTGGCGATGATGGCGGAGGGATGTACAACAAACACAACAGTAGTCCGACAGTGGTTGATTGTAATTTCAGCGGCAATACGGCTGATGGTAGTGGCGGAGGAATGTATAACGAACAGGTTAATCCGACAGTATCTGACTGTAATTTTGTCGAAAATACAGTCAATTATAACGGAGCTGGGATGTACAACAAAGACAGCGACCCGACGGTAAGTAATTGCTTTTTCAGAAATAATGAAACTCATATGGGGTCAGGAGCAGGGATGTGTAACCACAGCTCAAGCGACCCAAATGTTATCAACTGTTTATTTAGTGGTAATACAACTCCTTCTTCAGGCGGCGGAATGAGTAACAGCAACGACAGCAACTCGGTGGTGTTGAACTGCACTTTTATCGGTAATGTGGCTGGTATTAACGGCGGCGGAGCCGGCGGCGGGATGTACAGCATACACTGTGGTCCGACTGTAAGGGATTGTATATTCATCAGCAATTTGTCCGACAGTGGTGGCGGTATGATCAACATCAATAGTCAAACAATTGTAACAAATTGCATATTTACGGGCAATTCAGTCATTGACTGGAGGGGCGGTGGAATGCTCAATATGTCCGGAAGCAATGTAATGGTAACAAATTGCGTATTCATTGGTAATTCTGCTTATTATGGCGGCGGAATGCTCAATGACAATAGTAATACTACAGTGACCAATTGTTCATTTAACAGTAACACATCTGAGTACGGAGGCGGGATATTAAACGATTGGGAAAGCTATCCGGAGTTGACAAATTGTATCCTCTGGGGTGATATCGCTTCTTATGACGGGGATGAAATTTATAATCAAACTTCAGGTGGTTCTGGTCCCAGTATACCTGCGATTAGCTATAGTGATATTGCCGCCTGCGGCGGCAGCGGTGCAGGATGGGATATTTCTCTGGGTACAGACGGGGGAGGAAATATTGATGCTGACCCGTGCTTTGCAGATACGGATTCAAATGATTTTCGTTTGCAGTCGGAGGGTGGCAGGTGGGATGCGAACAGTCAAAGCTGGGTTGTCGATTCAAATACAAGTCCGTGCATAGATGCGGGCGACTGGATGAGTCCTGTTGGTTTCGAGCCGTTTCCGAACGGCGGAAGGGTAAATATGGGCGCTTACGGCGGGACAATCGAGGCAAGCAAGTCATATTTTGGGGCTGAGCCTTGCGAGACTATAATAGCGGGTGATATAAACGGTGACTGCATAGTTAATTTTGTTGATTTTGCGATAATGTCACTACACTGGCTGGAAGATGCAAGGCCATAGATTAGAATATGCAGCAGAATCAGGCAGCGGGCAGGAGAGAATCAAGAAATCTTAAAACTGGGATTATAACCTTTTCGATTAGGCCGGTAAAAAGAGCGACAAGTAGAAAAATGAGCCAGAACCTCGACCAGTTTTTCGAGACGGTAGGTTTGAGGCCTGGAATGATACAGGGCCAGATTTTGCTGCCGTCAAGAGGGGGGACGGGCAGCAGGTTTATCACTGCGAGAATTGCATTGATGTAAAAGATACCCAGACAAATCCGCATAATAAGCCGATGAGGATTCAGGTACATAATTGCCAGAGCGATAGCGGAGAGGATAAGGTTCGATACCGGGCCTGCGATTGAAGATAAGAAATAATAAAGTTTGGGCCTTTTGAAATTGTAGAGGTTAACCGTAACCGGCTTTCCCCAGCCGAAACCGAGGACAAATAAAGCAAGTGTCCCTAAAAGCGACAGATGCCTGAAAGGATTGAGGCTGATTCTGCCCATTTTTTCGGCTGTTCGGTCGCCAAGCCATTTTGCGCTTATGGCATGAGCTGTTTCGTGGATAGTCAGGCCTATTACCAGGCCGGGAAATAATAATAGTGCGGTCTGAGGGTTCATAGGTTCTGCCTTTCTCTGCAATAGTCGCGAAATTCCTGCGAACGTGATAATCTTCCGACGGGCGAGTCGGAGGCTGCTATTTTATAATCAAGCTCGCCAGCCTGATAAAGCCATTCCATCGCTGCGTCATCGTCACCTATACACAAACAGGCCTGTGCGATGAGGGGATTCAGCAATCGAGGCGGCCGTTTCTGCCGGGCTTTTATCAAATGCGTCTCGGCAAGTGCTGCTCGATTATTTACGAGACAGAGCGCCCACTTGATGATTCTCGCGCAGGGGTCTTCGCAGATGCCCAATATTCGGTCAGCTATTCTTTCGGCATCGACGTTTTTATTTTCCTCAAGCAGTATAAAGGCCTTGTTAATCAGGGCAAGGTGCGTAACAGTCGGCGGCAAATCGTTTCTTGAGAGGACCTGCTCGGTGACTTCTCGTTTGTCATATTCGGGATGGTAATCGCTTAGAAGAAGCTTCACGAGCAGCAGATGCTCAGGATTTTTGTAATTTCCTTCTTCTGCAAGTTTAATCCAATTATGAGCAGCTTCAAAATTTCCATTTACGAGCTCGATGCAGGCAATCATAGCAACAGGGTCACAGGCCTTAGTTTTTTCAACGACTTGAGCGGCGATGTCAGCGGCGGCATCGCGGCCTTTTCTTTGGGAGACTGAAGCTAATAAAACGGCGGCATCTTCGGGACTGCAGCTAAGTCTCCAGCAGTACGACCACAGCCGGGTCGTATCAAAGACTCGCAGCAAATCAAGCAGCCCGGCAAGAGCTCGCAGGGGCACGGCGGCAAGTTTTTTCAGAAAAGAAATCATAGAGAATATATTAGCTTCAGCAACGCGATTTGTCGAGGAAAGTTCGGTATAAGCAAAAAAGGGCCAATATTTTTTGCAATCAATGTTCAGAGATAATAAATTGCATCCAGGAAATCGGCTTGGCGGGCATTAAAAGTCATCGCCATCCTCATCGAGCGCTGCGTGAGCGCGCTGTCCTTCCTTGATATAGTTAGCAGGCTTACGGTATTCTTCGATGTCCTGCTCCTGTGGGTTTGTTTCTTCGGCCTGCTGCACCTGCTCGTATTCCTCGAGAGTCATTATAACCTCTCTTGCCTGGCTTCCCTTGTATTCGCCGAGGACGCCCATAAACGCCATCATTTCTATAATACGTGAAGCCCTTGCGTAACCGATGCCGAGCCTTCGCTGCAGCAGAGAGACACTGCCGCGACGGGTTTCAAGAACGATGCGGACGGCGCCATCAAAGAGGTCATCCTTTTCCGTCAGCTCGGCGTCTATACGATTGAGCTGTGTAAGCTCGGGATGGAACTGCGGCTCTGCGATTTCCCTGATGTATTTTGCGATGCGTTTGACCTCGGCTTCATCGACATAGGTGCCCTGCGCGCGGATAAGGTCACTTGTGCCGGGTTTCAGAAAGAGCATATCGCCCTGTCCGAGCAGCGCTTCTGCGCCGTTCTGATCGAGTATGATACGGCTGTCCATCTTTGCAGCGACTCGGAAGCCGATTCTGGTGGGCATATTCGATTTTATCAGGCCGGTAACGACAGTCGCCTGGGGGCGCTGCGTCGCAAGGACAATATGGATTCCGACGGCCCGGCTTTTCTGCGCGAGCCGGACGATGTATGCTTCGATTTCTTTCGGGCTTGTCATCATCAAATCGGCGAGCTCGTCAATTACAATAACTATATACTGCAGCTGCTTCGGGATTTTTGCTTCTTCATCCGGGCTGGCCGGCTCGAATCTTTCGATAATCTCCTGCGGAGTCAACCGGTTAAACTCGGTTATATTTTTGACGCGGGCCTCCGCGAGAATTGAGTAGCGCTCATCCATCTTGACGGTGGCCCACTCGAGGATTTTAACAGCCCGGCTTGTCTCGGTGACAATGGGACACATCAGGTGCGGGACGGCGTTGAATGCTGTCATTTCGACCATCTTCGGGTCGATGAGGATAAGCTTTACCTCGTCCGGCCTTTTCGTCAGAAGTATTCCGGTGATGATGGCGCTGATGCAGACGCTTTTGCCGGAGCCGGTTGTTCCCGCGATAAGCAGATGCGGCATCGAGGTCAGGTCTGATACAAGGGCGTCACCGGCGGAGTCTTTTCCGAGGAACAGAGGAATCTGCATATTCTGCGGTTTTGAGCCGGCCAGTTTCATCATATCTTTCATTCTGACTCTTTCTTTTACGCTGTTGGGAACTTCTATGCCGATGGTGTGCTTACCGGGCAGAGGGGCCACGACGCGGACGGCGCCTACGCCCAGGGCTCTGGCCATATCGTTTGCGAGCGAGCTTATCTGGCTGACCTTTACACCGGCAGCAAGCTCAAGCTCGAACATTGTAACGACCGGGCCGGTATCGGCTGTGACGACGCGGGCATTGATGTTGAATTCGGCGAGGAGCCTCTCGAGAGCAGCAGCCTTCGATTTAACAACCTTTCCCTGCAGCTCTGAGAAGGTTGATTCGGCGCCGGCGAGCAATTCCGGAGGCGGAAGAGTATAATCCTCATAGCTTGAGGTAACAACAGCTTTGCGCTGTCCCTGAGCTGGGCTGGACACTTTAGATGCCGAGGTTTTTACTTTTTCGGCGGCTGCAGTTTCTGCTCCGAACTGTTTAGGGAAAGTTGCTGTCGGCTGTACAGGGTATGGACGAGCAGCGTGCTGTGAAAGAAGTTTTTGTTTCGCTGCTTCGAAACTATGCTTAACGCTGAATTTTTTCCATAATCCTGCGAACGACATAAAAATTCTTTTCGCCACGGAGAAGACAGGTGCGATGGCAGCAGCGGTTTTTGAGACTGCACGTCCGAGCCGTCTGAGGACAATCAGGACGAGGCTGTCAGCCAAAAGTACGACACCGACAATCCAGACTGCAGAAATAAGTATCGCGGTTCCAAGCAGGGCGAATTTACTTTTCAGAAATGTCACTGTTGCGACACCGAGCAGGCCTCCGGAGCCGGTTGGGAAAGAATATAAATCATCTTGCGGCCACAGGCAAAAATAGCTGCTCGATACCGCGACTACAAGCAGTAACATACCGATTATTCTCAAGATTAGCTGGCTGATATGTTTTGAGGCGAGGCTCGCTGTAAGAAATCCGATGCCGCAAAGCAATAAGACGAAACAGCCGGGGCCAGTATAATATAACAGGTGATACGCACCAAACGCCCCGATCGAGCCGCACCAGTTGGCAGGCGGTGAGTTGTAAGGGTAAGCGAATTTACTCGGCCAATCACCTATATCAAAGCTCAGGCAGCTGCAAAATAAAACGACTAAAGCAGCTATTGCAAGGCACTTTGCTGCGGTCGAGATTCTTCGAGACTTGTGCTTTTGTTCTCTTCTTTTCACGTTATAGTCCCATAAAAACCATTAAGAAGACAAAAAACTTAAGCGCAGAATCACTGCCTGCGCTTTTATGAGCGACTCACAGCCGGCTACGCCAGCTTTATCTATATCGGCAGATATCGATTTTTCTCTACAAAATTAGCTTATAGGCGTTTTTTTGAGGATTTAAGGGTTTTTACAAGAGACGGCAGGCAGAAAAAGTCAGGAATTTTAAAAAAAGGCTTGACAAGGGCATTCTTTATGATATACTTGTCATAGTTACTATAGTACAAGTAAAAGGAAATAAATATGCAATTACAGATTGACCTCT
>CAZMQF010000153.1:0-5991 GCA_964568365.1 uncultured Pirellulales bacterium
TCAAATCCCGTCCTTCCGACCGCCCCACAAAACCAATCGGCCCATACGAAGAAGCCAAATGGTAACCGGAGAACACATAAGCCGACAGAACCACCCCCTAAAAACAAACCCACCAATCCTAAGGCCCGGCACTCACAAGCTATCTCCTTAATTCTATTACTCCACTATATAATGCGTAATCCAAAGAGGAGATACCCCACACTGGATATTGGCAGACCGTTTGAATCGCTTGTAACAGTGCCTGTAATTGCCCCTGCGATTACAGCCTCAGTTACTGTCACTGCTAAAACTGTAATAATGATAACCTTTTTCATCGCTCAACATCCTCGCTTTTTCAAAAAAACAACATATTTATTTTATTCAGGATTTCCCATTTATGTTTGCCAACTATCTGCGCTCTGTTACCGGCTTATTCCTGATACCAAATCGCTTTGCCCAGCCAGTTCTCGGCCATTCGCGCCCAATCGTTGAAATTAACCCTGCTGTCCTGATTGAAATCAGCCTCCGACAAGCCGCTTTCCAGCCACATCTCGGAAAATTCCGCAACATCGAGTATATCTATTACGCCGTCACCATTCAGGTCGGCTCCTTCTTTTTCCCCGGCAAATGGCATAATGATAGTGTTCACATCTACAAGTATCCCATCGGCAACTTCCACGGTTGTTAATGTATTAAGGTATTTGCTGTGTACAGCGGTTGCAGTGTATGTCCCCGCTGGCACATTATAGATAATATATTCTCCGTTACAGTCAGTCTCTCCAAAACCTCCAAAGCTGCTCGATGAATCCGAAAGTAATACGGTTGCGCCTAAAACAGCCCGGTCATCGATATTCTTCACACCGCCTCTGACTGTACTTCCTTCCGAATTGTATTCCAGCATGATACCGGTTGTCCCCACCGCAACATTTAGCGCCGAGTCCTGCACTGCAAGCGACATTATCTCATCCGGCGTCTCGCTTTCCACGCAAAGATAAATATCGTAATTAACATCGGGCGGCAGTTTGGCCAGAGAAAAGGGTCCGGCATTTTCCATCTCGGTTTCAGATACCGGCTGAATTGTATACCATGTGTTTGGGTCACTAAGCGTAGTCCCCGCTTCAAAGGCTATGATGAGAAAACAGCCTGTCTTTGAATAATCGCTTGGGTTATTGACCTCACCATAAATTTGCCCGCCGTCTTCTTCGGTGTAAACTATCGTATCAGGAACATTAACATCCTCATTTATATCCGTTATTGTAACTATCGCAGGCAATGCGCCGAACTCATCTGTGTCTTCCAGCGTGATTGCATATATCCCCACAGGAAGCCGTATTTGATAAAACCCGTTAACATCCGTATTACACCACCCACCACAATCCCTGCCGCTGTAGTCGTTTTCGATACCGCTAATCGCATTGCCGTTCGCATCTTTTATATATCCTCTGACAAGTGCGCCTTTTTCTAAGGCAATAATCCGCCCAGACCGATTTTCCCCCTCGCCCAGGCATACCAGGTCGCTTGCCCACGGCAGATTCCACGAATAGCCCATGTCAACATCCGGCTTTGCTTTTACCTCTGCTATTCCCGGCGGCAGTTGCGTCAGACAGAAAGTCCCGTCAGCATCTGTTGACAAGTTTCTATTGACCGCATATCTTCCGCTCCAATATTCTATCTCGACACCTGCCAGAGGCTCAGCTGTCTTGGAATCCAGAACCTTGCCGCAAAGTATTGCCCCGACTGGCAGAGCAAAGTTCAGGTTATTAATGTCTTCAGTTAATTCGATTTCTGTCCCTGTCCAGGCGTATGGAGATTCCGGCCTCACTTGAATTTCCACCCCACCGGGCGGCAGATTAGTCAGCGCATATATTCCGTTTACATCCGTCCTTGTGTCAGTCCATATCTCGAAATCATCGTTCCAGAGACCTACACTGACATCAGCCAGAGGCAGTGTTGTTGCCTTGTCTGTAACTCTGCCGGAGATTTTAAGTCCTCCCTCACCAAGTATAATATCCTGGTCTGTGTATTCACCCGGCTGGTAGACATCTACAGTGATTCTGGTAATCATATAGTTGCTGTCAGGCGGCGGATATGCAACAACGTTATAACTGTAGCCGACCGGCAGTCCATCGCACTCATAAAAGCCGTTTGCATCGGTCCAGTCGCCGATTCCGTACCCATCATTAGCCCAGCAGTTCACGTTCACATTCACATTTGCTTGCCCAATCCCTGATGAATTTTTCACTACTCCTGATATTGACGCACCCGGTTCAAGTGAAAAATCAATGCCTGTTGTCTGTTGGCTCGCCGAAACGTTTACTGGCGTAGCCCAGTCCCAGCTAAGCTGGTTATTATAATACTCCGATGCATATTGACTGCCTCCCGAAGCCCTAACTCGGTATGTACCAGTTGCTAAATTAGTTATTTCATAAAAGCCATTGCTGTCGGTATTTTCGCCGTCGAACCAATTACCCGTCTCGTAATCAGTGGCATCAACCCATATATTCGCAATCGGCAGACCGGTTGTTTGGGCGGTTACTTTGCCGGATATTTTGAATCCTTCCTCACCGGAGGTTATGTTGACAAAAAATGCACCTCCGCTGGGGCCTGAACCGGTGTTGGCAACGGAGATTAGAACCGTGTTCTCCCCCGTCTGGAATAAGGATGGGTCCGAAGTTCCGAAGGCCACGTTGCCGAACTCCGACACGCCGCTCCCGATAGGGGCCGTGAGGGGATGGCCATTCAGAAAGACGCGACCGAAATCATCTACATTGGCCACTCCCGTCAGTTGCATGTTATCGAAGACATCAGGAAGCTGAAAGGTCATCATGAAGTAGCCGTTCTCGCCGTCGCCGGGCGGGATGTTGACCACGGCCGTATCCGGCGGAGCACCTGGGGGAACCGGAGTATACGTTCCGTACGAGCCAACGAGGACCGGCTGGAAGGCCAAGCCCGAGATATCGGGCGTGTCCAGCCTAGCCAGTACATCCGGTGGTGGTGAACCCGGGCCGAGGGCAGCCGCCAGCGTGGAGGCATCACTTTTGAGGGTGATCACCACGGGGTCTGCAAATGACGGGTTGTTGCCCACGATGAACATCGCTGTCACTAAACAAATTGTAATTAACTTTTTCATTGTTTTTCTCCTCGAGTTTCATAATTTTACTTGTTCTAAATTCTTTCAATTAACTTCTTTACAATTACATACTCTGCTCAATCCGGCCCGCATATCTCCTTTCTCACTGATATGTGTTAGGATTACGCAGGGAAATGTTTATTTTTTTCCAGCAGTTGTATTACCATAAGCTATTTCTCTAATTCTATTACTCCACTACATAATGCGTAATCCAGGGATGAGACACCCCGGAAAAAATGAAAATTTCTTAAAAAATATGGAACATATCCTCTTGGAAGCGGTTCTGTACTACCAATATCATTGTGCGAGGAAATCACGGCAAATTATTAGCGCAAAGAAGGTAATTCCCTCCAGAATAGTTTCAGCCCCGTTTTGCCTCTTCGCCTTTAGTGCAAGACTGTGCATATAGCCTGCGGCGATGGCGGTATATTTTCCGGCAGGGATATTGCATTGGTCGTAGCTGTTTAATCCCCAGGCTACGATAGAGCCATCCTGTTTTAGGCCGAGACTATGAGCACGACCTGCCGCAACGGCGATAAAGTCTGTATTGGGTGAAGGAACATTGCACTGGCCATCGTCGTTTTTTCCCCAAGCAACGATAGAGCCGGCAAAAGCCTGATTGCCTAAACTGCAGAAAATAAGGCTAAATATTAGAAAAATTAGCGAATTTTTTCTCGCCTTCATTTTCGAAGTCTCCTTTCAAAAATTCAAAGTGAATTATAACCAAAGGCTATGTAAAAAGCAAGAAAATTCCCACCCATCAAAATCAATTTTTACGTGACAAGTTACAACAAAATCACTCGTTAATTTGAAATGAAATAGCTTGCAAAAGAAAAGATTCTCCGTGCGCGGTCCAACCTGCTGACAGGCCAGTTGACCAAACCTGATTTCACTGCTACCCTGCTTTTAATTTTGGGATATCACTCGAAGTTATAGTGTTTTCGAACCGGTTTTTTGACCTGCCAGGTGCATTCGAGGTCCACAGGAAACACTACCAAATCGCCCGGGCCGAAACTTACCGAATTTTCACCGTCAGAAACGGTCACATCACCTTCAAGAATCAGGCAGGTCTCCTTCTGCGTATAGGCCCAGTCGAAAGTGCTCGGCTCACAGGTCCATATCGGCCACTGCTTGCATTCCGCCGCCTCCTGCTCAGTTGGCTTTTTAATAATAACATCCTTAACTGTAGGCATAACGAATTCCTTACAAAATAATTTTAACAAGTCATTTGAAGCGCACATTATAGCTGCTGAGAAGCATTTTTGAATACAAATGTGGAAATTTTAGCAAAAACCTGTTATAAAAAGCACCTCTTTATTGTTAAATTTCGGTTTTTATGGAACAGCAGCAGATTGATAACTTTCAAAAATGGTTCGACGATTACGTAGCCGGCTTTTATGGCGACGACGATTTTGTCAACGCCAACATAAAGCTAAAAGATGACCACAGCAGAAGGGTCTGCGACGAGACACAGCTTCTGACCGAAAAGCTGAACCTGCCGGAGGATATAAAACGGACAGCTTACCTGATTGCGCTTTTCCACGATATAGGCAGATTCGAGCAGTTCAAAACCTACAAGACATACAGAGATGCAACAAGTGTAAACCATGCCGTTTTTGGAGTAGAGATTCTTCGCAAAGAAAAATTGCTCGCCGAAATCCCTGCAGAAAAAAGACGTCTCATCGAAAAGGCAATTGAATATCACAATATCAAAGAGCTGCCGGCAAATCTCGATGGCGACCTGCTCTTGTTTTGCAAACTGCTGCGCGATGCGGATAAGATAGATATATATTACATAGTCGCAAAATACTACAAAAAGTATGAGCAGGACCCGGAAGGTTTTAAGCTGGAAGTGGAGCTGCCGGACAAGCCGGGCTATACAAAAGAGGTTCTGCAGGATGTTTTGGCCGGCCGGCGGGTCGATTATAACGAGCTGCAGAACTGGAACGATATGAAGCTGTGCCAATTGAGCTGGGTTTATGATTTGAATTTTCAGCCGGCATTCGAGCGAATAAAGCAGAAGGGGTATCTGGAGATGATAATCAGCTTTCTGCCGGAAACTGATGATATTAAAAAAGCTGCAAAAAAAGTTCTCGATTTCGTTGAGAAAAAAATAGCTACGAAAAGACACTAATTGTCTAATCGCTGATTTCGCTGATTGACACTGATTTTTCTCAAACAGGATAACAGGATTTACAAAATTAAATTTAGCCACAGATTTCAAAGAGGAGAAATTTAGCCACGAATTAACACGAAAAAACACGAATAATTTGACCACTGATTTCACGGATTGACACGGATTTATTTCACTGACTTTGGTGTTCTCAGGATTTTTTGCTTTGAAAAGCAAGCTGTTCACACAATAAATCCTTCGTCCACAAGAATGCAAAGCATTCTTATCTTGTAAGTCAGCGAAGCGATTAAGATTGTTCGCAAATGCGAAGATTTTCTTATAGAACAAAGCCAATATTGGGAAAAACAAAGCCAATTTTGAGCTAAAATTGGGTTCGTTTTGGCTTTGTTTGGCTTTGTTTTTTGGGCGGCAAAAGGTGCGTAAATTTTCATATCCCTTTGTTAATAAAGGGGTTACGTTCATTTCGGCATTATGTAAATTGGCTTTGTTTTGCATAAAAATGTTATATTTGCGCGCTCTGTTTAGAAAGTTAATTGGTGAATTGGTGAATTTGTTAATTAGTTTATCGATTTTCGATAACGGATGCTCGATACTCGTTTCTCGATGAACGACGCTACTGGATGCTGGATGAGCGTATCGTATTGCGTATTGCGGATTTTGGATTGCGGATTGAATATACGTCCTGGGCATTGATAAGTCCTTAGTAAGTTAGTTAATTAGAGAATTTGTTGATTGGTTAATTTGCAAT
>CAZMQF010000154.1:0-5986 GCA_964568365.1 uncultured Pirellulales bacterium
TCGTTACCTTTCCTTTACGTATCATAGCAGTTGTAGTCTGTAGAAATACGAGTTATAGCATACTTTTCTACGCTGCATAAGGGCTTTTTTGCTTATAAAAGGCCATATCAAAACTCGACAGTATATTGAATTGACTTGAGAAAATCAAATCAAATTATCGAAATTGATGTAACTTGCTCTCGAAAAAGTACTTATGATTGTTGAGGTTTCGAAATATTCTACGTTTGTCTTTTATTGTTGGTTTTTACCAACCCCGCGTCTTTTGCAAACTTTCCTAAAGGCATAAAAAATTTGCCCTGCCCGATATCGGCTGTAAATATCTTCGTATCAAAGAATTTTTCGAGTTGTTTCTGCGACAAAACATCCGTTGTCGGTCCATACACGTAGTTATTATCAGCAGCGATAAGAAGGGCGATATCCGCATACTGCGCTGCGAGATTAATATCGTGCGTTACGCTCAATATGGTTTTTTGTCTTTCATTTTGGGCTTTTTTAAGTAAGTCATAGATACCCACCTGGTGTTTATAGTCAAGAAAGCTTGTCGGCTCATCGAGAAGCAGAATGGGCGTGTCCTGAGCGAATGCTCTTGTGATAAAGACACGTTGCCTTTCGCCGCTGCTCAGATTTGACAGTAAACGAGGTGCAAAACGGTCGGTATCAGTGACCTTTAATGCTTCATTGACTATCTGCCTGTCCGTTTCAGTTTCAAATCCGAGCTGGCCGTAATGGGTTGTCCTTGCCATCATAACCGTCTCAATTACGGAAAAACCAAATACAGGCGTAGATTCCTGTCTTACAACCGCTATTTTTTCAGATAACGCCTTTGTGGAATATGACTCGATAGGCTTTTCATCGACCTTGATAACGCCTGAATCGCGTTTAAGCAAAGCGGACAGAAGATTAATCAATGTGCTTTTGCCTGCTCCATTAGGACCGACTATAGCCAAAAACGTTCCCTGCTCGACCTCGAAACTAATGTTTCGCAGAACTTGTGTCTCTGAGTAGCTGAAACTTAAGTTTTTAACCTCTATTATATTCATTTATTTAACCAGCCGATTTTGCGAGTATATCTGATTAATAAGAATAAAAAGAATGGGCCGCCTGCGATAGCGGTCACTACGCCTACAGGCAGCTGAGCAGGAGCGACGATAGTGCGTGCCAGGGTGTCAGCGGCTGTCAGAAATATCGCACCGGTTATAGCGCTCAGCGGCAGCAATCGACGATGGTCCGGCCCGAATACAAGCCTCACGCCATGCGGCACTATCAGTCCTACAAAGCCTATAAGCCCGCTCAGGCAGACCGCTATCGATGTTATAAGAGCTGCGACGGCAAAGGCAATCAGCTGTGTCCTGGATGTGTCTATCCCCATAGACCGGGCCTCATCGGCACCAAAGCAGAGAGCGTTTAATTGCGGACTTATGTAAAATAAAGCGACGATTCCGGCTATGGTCAGTCCCGCTGCCAGCCAAAGTACAAAGATACTTTCTTCACTTATGTTGCCCATCAGCCAGAATATGGTGGCATAAATTTGCTGACTTTTTGCTATCGATGTTAAAAACATAATTATTGCTGAGAAAAAGGCGTTAACCACGACGCCGGCAAGCAATAAGCCGGTGACATTCGATTTGCCTGCTAATCTGCCGATGAACCACACAAGCCAGATGGTCCCTATTGCTCCGATAAAGGCAAAAATAGCAATCGGTGAGTTTCCCAGTATCGGAAGGCTCAAACCGCTTATAACAGCGATAATTGTTCCAAGTCCGGCACCGCTGGAGATGCCAAGAATGTATGGGTCGGCAAGAGGATTTCGCAGAATCGCTTGAAAAACAACGCCGGAACACGCAAGTGCCGCACCGACAATACAAGCCAAAAAGATTCTCGGTAATCGTACGTGCATAAATATTTCGTAGTCGGGATTTATTGTATTTGGCTGGCCGGCACGAGCGAACACCGATTTTAACGAAATCTGTTTCGTTCCTATTAATGAACAGCAAAGCACAACCACCATCAGCACCACAAGTGCTAATGTAATTTGCCAAAACAATTTTCTTTTTGTCAGCAATTGTGCCATTATTGTTGATTCTCAAAAAGCTCAGGTTTCAGACAACGAGTGATTGTCTCCACACCTTCCGGCAGTCGTGGCCCGAGCTGTGAAATAGCATCGTCGGCAACGACGTAAATCCGTTTGTTTTTTACAGCAGGGATATTTTTGAATCTGCTCCAATATTGCAGGCCGCTTTGCTCCAGAAGCTCCGCATTTTCCTGTCCCATTGTCGGTTCGATTATAACATCCGTGTTGCACGCAATGAGCTGTTCGGAGCTGATAGGGGGGTATTTCTGAATTGTTGCCCCGATGGCGTTTTCCCCGCCGGCAAGCTCAATCATTTCATTAATGAATGTGTCCCTTCCGGCCACCCGCAGAGGATTTCTCTGCACAACATATAATACGCGCACCTTTTCCTTTTCAGCAACTAAAAACCCGATACGGTCAAGTTTTTGTTTTATATCAGCCGCTAAAGCATTTGCCTGCCCTTGCCTTTGAGTGGCAATACCGATCTTTTCAATAGCATCGAAAAGGTCACTCACCTTTTCAGTATTGAAAACCGTCAGACTGTTATACCCAAAACGCCTTAATCTGTCGGCAAGATTCTGCTGCTGCGGATAAAGCGGAAAGCCGAGTGTCACCACAAGGTTGGGTTTGGCAGCTATGATTGCTTCGATATCCGGCTGCCAGAAATTACCGATATTCTGCTTTTCTGCAGCAGACGCGGGATAAGTGCTGTCCGAAGTAACACCTGTAATTTTTTCTTCAAGCCCCACCGCAAAAAGTATTTCAGTAATATTGGGAGCAGTCGAGATTATTCTGGATATCTCCTGATATGGCCTGGCCGCTATAGAATTTTGAGCCGGCAGAAAGTCAAATATTGAAAAGCCGGCAACTACCCAGCAGATAAACGCCGCCAATAAGTACCACCATTTTTTCATTATGTCCTCTTGAATTGTTTTTCAAGCTCGGCTTTCGAGAATTTTATCATTGTCGGCCTGCCGTGGGGACATCGGCCTGCTCTTTCGAGTGTATCTTTATCGGCAAGCAGTTGTTCTATTTCGGTGTCACTGAGCCTTTGGCCTGCCTTGACAGAGGCTTTGCACGCCGCCATATTCAGCACCTTGTCAAGCAGCTTTTCACCGTTTTCAGTTTTGGATTTATCTGTGAGAAGGCCTATTAAGTCTCGTAAAAACTCAACAGGCGAGGCCTTGGCGAGCATAACGGCAAATGCCTGTATCGCCATAGTTCTCGGCCCGAAATCAATAAGCTCAATACCTAATTTTTCAATCAGCTCCGCATTGTTACTGATTGCTTCAGCTTCACCTGCCGTTAGCTGAAAACTTTCCGGCAAAAGCAGTTTTTGGGATTCGAGCTTCCCTGCCTTTATCCTTCTGCATAGGTTCTCGTACATTATTCTCTCGTGCAGAGCGTGCTGGTCGATAATACAGAAGCCTTCCTCGGTTTCGGTGACGATGTAAGAATCGTGAATCTGCAGAAAATTTCTTTTCTGCGGCAATTGACGTTCATATTCTGTGCTCGGCCTGTATTGAGTTTGATATTTCCTACCAGAAGCTGCGCCTTGGAAGCCTATTTGCTGCTGAGTGTGGATGGGTCGGTGTTTTTTGAAAAATTCTGCGATAGCTTCGTTGATTTGATTACCCTTTTGCTCACCAGCCGGTATTCTGGCACTGACACCGACATCGACAGACAGAAGTTTTTCTCGAAGTACTGCAAGAATCTGCGAATGAATCAGGTTAGAGTTATAGAAGCGTACCTCGATTTTCGTCGGGTGAACGTTCACATCATACTCATCGTATGGCATCTGTATGAAAAGAAAAATAACAGGGAATCTGTTTTCTTCGATACAGCCGCGATACGCCTCCTTGATTGCGTGCGAGATAAATTTGTCGCGAATGAATCGGCCGTTAAGAAATATGTATTGCAGCTTGTTGTTTGTCCTTGAAATTTCAGGTTTGCCGAGCAGGGAGTAAATATGCACGCCGGTTTTCTTCTCATCGCTTTCGGTTTCAATCAGGTTTTCTCCCAATTCAGAGCTGAACAGCGATGATATCCGCTGCCGAAGGCTTTGTACGCCTTTTAAGTTATAAATAACTCTTGCGTTCGCCTCGAGTGTAAAATCAATTTCGGTGTTTGAAAGTGCTGTTCGTGTGAACTGCTCGGTGATGTGTGACATTTCCGTATTTGCGGTCCTGAGGAATTTGCGTCTTGCAGGCAGTTTGTAAAAGATGTCTCTTACTTCGATTTTTGTTCCGCAATCCGAACTGCAGGGCCTTGTCTCACCTTTACTTCCGCAGTCAATCTCTACGCAGTTACCGCTGTTTGAATCCTTTGTTCTGCTGACGGCCTTTATCTGCGCCACCGATGCGATACTGGCAAGTGCCTCGCCTCTGAAGCCTAAGGTTGATATCCCCAGCAAATCTTTGCTCGTTTTGATTTTACTTGTTGTGTGCGGCTCGAACGCGAGGCCGAGGTCCTCGCGGTCCATACCATAGCCGTTATCGGCAACCGCGATTAGCTTGCGCCCGCCGTCCTCGACTGATACGGTTATCTTTGTTGCGCCTGCGTCGATGCTGTTTTCCACAAGCTCCTTGACGACGCTGGCCGGCCGCTCGATTACCTCGCCGGCAGCTATCATATTTATCATATTCTGCTCAAGGATTGCTATCTGCGCCATAGCTGTTCATTGTATTGATTTCTCGCCGATTTTCCAGCGGCAAGTTAGCAGAATGCGTCTCTAATTTTGGTCATCTCGTATTTTGAAAAATCAGACATGGATTTCACAAATTAACGCAGATTTGTTCTTTTGCCGCAGAGAAGCTCGAAAAATTTTCTACGGCTGTAGCAGGCTTTTGCCGGTCATCTCTTCCGGCTGGGCTATGCCCATCATTTCGAGCAGTGTCGGCCCGACGTCTGCGAGGCTGCCGCCCTCACGCAATTTTTTACCTTTATAGCTGTCGTCGAAGATAATAAACGGCACATCCCCGACCGTATGAGCGGTGTGAGGCTGATTATTCTCGAAGTCCCACATTCGCTCGAAATTGCCGTGGTCAGCGGTGATTATAGCCGAGCCGCCGAGACTTTTGACTTTTTCAAGCACTTTTCCGACGCACTGGTCAACGGCTTCTGCTGCTTTTATAGCCGCCTCAAGAACGCCTGTATGGCCGACCATATCCGGGTTGGCAAAGTTGATTACCATAACGTCGTATTTGTTTGAATCGAGCCTTTCGAGAATGACCTCGGTTACCTCGTGAGCGCTCATTTCCGGTTTCAAATCGTATGTTCGGACTCGCGGCGACGGGACAATCTGGTGGTCTTCGCCGGCAAAGGGCTTTTCAGTATAGTCATTGAAAAAGAAAGTGACATGTGCATATTTTTCCGTCTCTGCGCATCTAAACTGTTTCAGACCAAGATTGCTCCAGTAAGAGCCGAGAATATTTTTCATCTTCGGCGGCTTGCGAAACGCCACCGGTGCAGGTATCGTGACATCGTATTCGGTCATACAGACATAGTATATATCGGCTTTTGTTGTTCTGCTGAAATCCTTAAACTCCGGCTCTACGAAAGCGCGTGTTATTTCACGAGGTCTGTCGCCCCTGAAGTTGAAGAATATGACACCGTCACCATCGTCAATAGTGCCTATGGGAGCATTGTTCTCATCAATAATAGAGGTAGGCTCGATGAATTCGTCGGTAACCTCTTTTGCATAGCTTTGAGTGACGGCTTCAGCGGCGGTTTTAGCCTTTAAGCCTTTGCCGAATCGCATACATTCGTAGGCCTTCTGAACCCTGTCCCATCGGCTGTCACGGTCCATTGCATAAAATCTGCCCATAACCGAAGCTATTTTTCCTGCGCCGATTTCTTTCGCTTTTGCCTCTATTGTTTCAATGTAGCCTGCGCCGCTGTCCGGCGGTGAGTCTC
>CAZMQF010000155.1:0-5899 GCA_964568365.1 uncultured Pirellulales bacterium
GATTGCAGGCAGCTTCGAAGGAGTTGACAATGCCTATGCCATCCAGGCAGGCAGGGAAATAAGAGTTATCGTTGACGCCAACAAGGTGAATGATGATACGGCTTACAAAGTTGCAAGGGACATTGCAAATAAAATTGAAAGCGAGATGGCGTATCCGGGTGAAATACAGGTGACACTGCTTAGAGAAGTCCGGTGCGTTGAGTACGCAAAATAATCGGTCTGAGTAAGTGTATCCTGAGCAGGCTATGGTTTGCTGACTGAGGGAAACAAATATGGAGCTTAAGGTTTTATGTATAGGTGACATTGTCGGTCGGCCGGGCAGGCGTATAGTAGCCGAAAAGCTAAAAGGCCTTGTCAGAGAGCACGACGTCGATTGTGTGATAGCAAATGCCGAGAATGCGGCGGGTGGTTCCGGCCTGACACCGCAGATTTATGGCAAATTGCTCAAATACGGTGTAAATCTGATAACTCTCGGCGACCATACGTACCGCAAAAGGGACATCATAAAGGTTTTAGAGAGTGCTGATGATATAGTCCGGCCGGCAAACTTGTCTGAGCTTGCCGCAGGTAAAGGCTTTGCCCGTTATAAGACGAACAAAGGCCCGACCGTTGCAATTATATCTTTGATAGGGCGAATTTTTATGAAGCCGGCAGACTGCCCTTACGGCATGGTCGATAAGATACTCGCCAAGATTGAGCAGAATAATGATATTGTTTTTGTTGATTTCCACGCCGAGGCTACAAGCGAAAAAATCGCTATGAGCTATCATCTTGACGGCAGAGTTGCCTGCTTATTCGGTACGCATACACATGTTGTAACCGCCGATGAAAAAATCCTGCCCGCAGGCACTGCCTATATCACCGATATTGGTATGACCGGAGCCCACGATTCAGTGATTGGCAGAGGGACGGAAAGCGTTTTGAAATCATTCAGAACCCGGATGCCATATCCGTATGAGGTTGCGACCGGCGATGTTAAAATTAATGCAATTCTTGTCGCCGTGGACAGCGACACGAAAAAGGCAGGGCGCATCGAACGCATAACGATAGATGCCGGCTATGAAGAATCGACAAATTACGACAACGACGACGGCAAACCTGAATACTTCAACAACTTTTAGGCTGCCGATGATTATATTGTCATCGGTGACAGCCTTATCGGTCGGGAGAGATTTATAAGCAGTTCGAGGATGAATAGCGGAAAATTGGTGGTGCGAAAAGGCTTCCGGGATGAGTGAGACTAAATTTATTCTTCGATTATTTTCTGCTTTTTCTTCGGCCGGAGGTGTTCCTGTGACCATACCGCAAGAGCTGAACCAATTAACAATATGATTCCAAAAACAATCTGAAGCAGTGAGAGTTTTTCATTGAATACGTGTATTGATATCAGCAGGACGAAAAAGGGTGTTGCTAAGAGCGACAGAGTCGGAATCATGGCACCGATTTTTTTAATCGCGACAAAATAAAGCACGTGGCCGAAAGCTATACTTAAAAGTGAAGAGACTATCACATAAGACCACGGTTTTGGGCCCAGACTTATGCAGTCATTCATATTGCCAAAAATAACCGCAAGAAGCAGAAGGCCTGCTACAGTGTAAATACTAATAATCCCGAAGCCGTACCGGCTGTCTATGTTTTTGAAGGCAATTTTTGCACTTACGGTATATACGCCCCACATTATTGCGGCGGACAGGCCGATTATTATTCCCGGCAGGGTGGTCTTTAAAGTAAAGCCTTCCTCGCAAAAGATGATTACCCCGAGAACGCCGGCTATTGACAGAGCTGCGCCGGTCCAGAAGCGTTTGCTTTTGAGAAGAGGCCTTTCTTCGGGGAAGAGGATGAGCGAAAAGACGGCAACCCATATCACGGTTGTCTTTGCAATCAGATTCATAAAGGTAGGGCCTATGAAGTAGAAGGCACCGGCCCAGCAGATTTGCATAATGACATTTGCGCAGGCTGGCATCAAAGCCCGGCGCCAGATGCATTTTTCAATAAGACCCTTCTTGCGGGCTGATAAAAGAAAAGGAAGCCAGAACAAACAGGATACAGCATACCTGAGCAGATTTTGTATCCAGACGTCGGTGTAGTTTGTTAGCAGTTTAATAAAAATTGGTCCCAGCGACCAGCATAGAATAACTCCCAGGCAGGCGAGGGTTGCGGGGACATCAAATTTTCTGTAATTTTGAGTATTCATCTGGCCATATTTCAGAAATGTTTGTTATATGAATGGATTTGTTGCCTTTTCGCGGCCTATGGTTGTAACCGGACCATGCCCCGGATAGACGATAGTTTCTGCCGGTAGTGTTAATAGATTTTTTTTTATGCTCTGTATTAACTGTGGCATACTGCCTCCTGGAAAGTCTGTCCTTCCGACCGAATTGGAAAACAAGCTGTCACCGGAAAATAGTATCCCGTCTTTTTCTGAATACAGGCAGATGCCTCCGGGCGTATGTCCCGGCGTATGAATGACTTTAAGTGCGATACCTGCCAACTCGATTAGCTGTCCGTCGGTCAAGATACAATTCGCCGGCCCTGTTCTGAAGCTAACACCCATTAGCTCTGATAGATTTTTCTTTTCCCCTGTCAGCATTTGGGCGTCCTGTTTATGAATATAAACCTTTAGGTCGGTGTATTGCAGCCGCAACTGTTCCAGGCCGGCGATGTGGTCGATGTGGCCGTGTGTCAGGATAACAGCCAAAGGGTTTAATCGACCGGCTTCAAGAAAATCGATAATTTTGTCTGCGTCAAGGCCGGCGTCGATTATGAGACAGTCCGCGGCGGTCTTGTTTCTGCGAATTATGTAGCAGTTTGTCTGGAATTCACCTAAGATTAAATGCTCGATTTCCATCTCAGTATTGCCCTGAAAAAGGGGAGCCTAACAAAAACAGAGATTAGAGTCAACTTAGTTTAGGCTTGACTGAGACGGCAATGGTCATTACTATGCTGCGAAAAATATTATCTGTATTTTTATCTTATAGATGAGAGCCTGGTTTGCCGATTAGAGCTTGAGCAGCTTAGGTCGTTGTTGTTTTGATATTTTAGGGTTGATATTATGGTGGATTTTTCACGACAGAGAAAGGCTCATAACTTATTTAAAAGGTACGAGGGCAATCCGATATTGACTCCGGAGATATGGCCTTATCCAGCCAATGCTGTTTTTAATCCTGCAGCGGCTAAGCTGGATTCGGAGACTTTGTTGCTTGTTCGGGTTGAAGATATGCGGGGCTTTTCGCATCTGACGGTTGCCCGCAGCGCGGATGGCTTTACCAACTGGCAAATTGACCGTGCCCCGACTCTTGAGGCTGACCAGAGTTCCAGAGAAGAAAAATGGGGCCTGGAGGACCCTCGCATTGTGTGGCTCGAAGAGCAGCAGCAATATGCCATCACGTATACCTCATTCAGCGAGGGTGGGCCTGTAATTTCGCTGGCGATTACGAGAAATTTTAAGACTTTCGCCCGTCTTGGAGCACTGCTGCCTCCCGAGGATAAGGATGCTTGTCTTTTTCCCCGCAGGTTCAGGGGCCGGTTTGCTTTGATACATCGTCCTATTGTACGAGGTGAGGCTCATATGTGGCTGAGTTTCTCTCCCGACCTGAAGCATTGGGGAGACCATAGGACGCTGGTCAAAACGAGGACTGCCTACTGGGATTGTCACCGTGTAGGTCTAGCCTGTCAGCCTATCGAAACGCCGCAAGGGTGGCTGATACTTTATCACGGTGTGAGGGTGACAACTGCCGGTGCAATTTATCGTCTTGGTCTCTGTCTGTTAGACCTGGAAGAGCCCTGGAAGATGCTTAGAAGGAGCGACGAATGGATTCTTGGGCCGGTGGCGCTCTACGAGCGGATTGGCGATGTTTCCGATGTTATATTTCCTTCCGGTGCTATTGTCGACAAGGAAAAAAACAGGCTGAACCTATATTACGGTGCCGCCGATTCCGCTATCGCTATGGCAACCGCTAACTTAAAAGAGCTTTACGAATATATTAAGGCTTGTCCGGAGGCCGAAGAATAAGGTTTGCTGTCGATTTGTGAGGCGGCTGATTACAAAAGCCGTCCGTTGCCTTGTTAAGCAATTTATGCCGCAACTATATATTACATAATGCCGAAGCTGCCCTGAACAAGGTGGTGATTTTTGCCGGCAGTTTTTGGGATTTTATGGGCTCACTCGATTGTTTTGCCGATTTCCCGTTCTTTAGCGAAGTTAAGAGCATTTTTGGCTTATTAGATGCGAAACAGGCTCCGATACCATATTTTAAAGTGTGGGTTTGCTTTTGGCTTGATAATGTATATAATGTTAAACGTTTTTGATGCAGGTTGAATTGTAGTCAGTTAAGGAAACGGGATTATGTTTGCAGAGAGAATGCGGTTTATAATAACAATAACCATTGCAGGTATTTTGTTTTTATTGTCAGCGGTTTCGGCGGACACCTGGCAGCTTTCCAAGGACGGGCAGTTCCAATCAGTTGAGCAGCGAGATAAGTTTAATCAGGCTGTCGCCAGGATAAAGCAGCTCGCAGAAGAGGGAGATGTTGAGCAGTTTCGGAGCGCCCTGGACGGGCTGAAAAAAGATTTTCCTGAAGTAGCAGGAGCTGAGCTGGACCCTTTTATGAATGCTGAGCTGCTATTTTGTGAGGGCAAATTTGAAGGGGCGTTCAGGGCCTATGAGGTATTTCTTAACAGGTTCGGCGAAAGCACACTTTATGAGGCTGCACTTGAGAGGCAGTTTGCCATAGGCAGTGCCTATCTTCAGGGTAGAAAGAAAAAGGTGCTGCGTTTTTTCAAGATTCGAGGCTATGCCGAGGGCGCCAAGATTATGGAGAGAATTGCCGACCGTGCCGGTGACTCACCGGTGGCACAGAGGGCTCTTAAAGCCGTTGCCCGGAGTTATGAAAATAGAAAGAAATATGAACAGGCGTACCTGCAGTGGTCGATTATTTCATCTCGCTGGCCGACCGGCCCGATAGCAAAAGAGGCTCTGCTCGGTATGGCAGAGTCCAAACACGCTGCCTATAGAGGGCCGCGGTTCGACAGTTCAAGTTTGATAGGTGCAAAAAGCTATTACGAAAGATTCAAGCTTGTCTATCCGGAGGACTCAAAAGAGCTTGATATTGATAAGAGGCTTGATTTAATCGAGGAACAGCTTGCATATAAGAAGTTTCAGATAGGTAAGTACTACCAAAGGACCAGCGAAGGGCAGAGCGACGCCAATCAGCCTAATCCTGTCGGTATCTATTACAACGCTGTTCTTAAAACCTGGCCTCAAAGCGTCGCAGCTAAAATGACAGAAGAAGCGATGCAAAGTGAAAAAGAAACCAAAAGTAAGGTGAAATAATGAAAGAGAAGAAACGATATAAATCAGTAAGGTATTTTTATCCTTGTGTTTTGATACTTTTACTGGCTGTGTTGAGCAACGTTCTTAGCGGATGCAGCGGCCTGAGCGGTTATAGCAATGAATCACTGTATCCGCAGAGCGTTGAAACCGTTTGTCTTGAGATGTTTGAAAATGAGAGCTTCCGAAGGGGCGTTGAATATGAGCTCTCGGATGCTCTTGCGAAGCGTATAGAAGCTCAGACGCCGTATAAAATAGTCTCGAGCCTGGACAGGGCTGACACGGTAATAAGCGGCAAAATAACTTCTGTTACCACGTCTGTGCTGACGGCGGAGAGGCAGACCGGCAGGGCACTCGAAAAAGAAGTGGGGGTTATAGCTGTGGTTAACTGGAAAAATTTGAGAACCGGTGAATTGCTCTTAGACAATGTGTCTGTCGACGCAACTGCCAGTTTCTCGGAGTGGCAGAACCAGAGCTTTGATTATGCCTCAGCGCTGGCGGCAAACAAACTGGCACAGAGAATCGTAGAACAGATGGAGAAAAAGTGGTAGTAAGCCTGTTTCTATAGCA
>CAZMQF010000156.1:0-5827 GCA_964568365.1 uncultured Pirellulales bacterium
TGACATAATCGAAATCGATATTCCGAATAATAAAATTGACGTAAAGCTTTCGGATAATGAGCTGGCTGAGCGTAAAAAAAGCTGGAAGCCGCCGAAACCTAAAATCACCAAAGGCTGCCTTGCAAAATACGCCTCAATGGCAACCTCCGCCGACACCGGCGCAGTACTAAAATGGTAAGATTTAACTTCAGCGAAAATTGGATGTTATGAGATGTGGGATGAGGAGACCAAAGAAGTTTTTTTTAACGTGTGTAAAAAACACGCTTATAAAGATACTGAAAACATCGTTGTTCCTGAGCCGTATCTACCGTATGTACCAAAAACGTGGAATGGCATCTTTGTTCTTGCCGAAGCCCAGACACCCAGTACTGGTTATTGGGAAAAGCTCAAAGTTTTGGACTCAACGGACAAAATGACCCGTCTCGGGCGAAAAGAGCTGCAATATAAGGAGGGAGATATAGGCATTGGGCCGTGGAATGACAGGACCATTAAACTTGCGTTACAAGCAATTTTTGAAGGGGCTAACCTTAAATTAAAACTTGAAGAGGTTGCTGTAAGTAACGCAGTGCCGTGGACACGTAAGGGTACAGGCAAAAATTTAAATCCTGACGAGCAGATGCAAGCCAAAGCAGCAGAGTTTTGGAAAGAAATTTTTGATGTATGGCAACCTGATATAAAAGCACTGGTTGTGCTGGGGAATGTTGCTAAAAGAGTGATGAGAAACGCGGGAATATTAGAAAAATGCAGGGTACTTAAACTTCGGCTGCCATCACCTAATGCTATAAATCGCGTAAGTGGAATGTTTGATTGTGTCGATTTAAAGACAAGGTTCCCAGAAGTAGAAAAAGCCTTGCATACTCTAAAAATAATCGAAAAGGAAAAACAGTATAAAATGAAGGTTTTCTTTGCATGTCATGCTGTGAGTCTTGGAGTTAGCAAATTCAAGAAGTGGTATGGCGGCAAAAACTCGAAGCTAACCACTAATGACAATGGCTGAATGGCAGAAACCAAAATCAATGTTTGTTATCTGTGAAATCTGTGGCTAAAATATAAATTATATTCTCTGTGTTCTCTGCCTGTCCTGAGCGTAGTCGAAGGGTGACCTCTGTGGCTAAAAAGTATAATATTATTAAAAAAATAACAAAAAAAGACGGCTTCAAAATATACATTTGGCCGGCAGGGCTCTGCCTGGTCTATTGCTATGCATTAATGTTGATTTTTGCCTTAACAAATAAATCTGATCACTGGCTGTTCGAACCCGGAAACTTAAAAGAGGTTGTCTTCGTCGCTGTAGGCGACGCAGCTTTACTGCTATACCTATGGATAATCACGTACAGGTATAAAAAAATAAAAAAGAAACCTGTTAACAACAGAACAAAAGTAATGTTAACCATTATTACAATCGCTTACTTGCATTTTCTAATCAGCTCATTTTATTTTGATTTTTGAAATGTATTTTTGATTTTTTATTTTTGATTTTTAATTTTTTTCTCTGTGAACTCTGTGTGCTCTGTGGCTAAAAGTTTTTTTATTTTTTATTGTTCGTACTCTGTGGCTAAATTAGCTTAAAAAATCAACTATGTTCTCAGTGTTAATCTGTGAAATCTGTGGCTTAAATATAAATTATTTTTTCTGTGTGCTCTCCGTCAGGAGTCCATAGCTCTGTGGCTAAAAATAAATGGTATATAGCTGGTTTGCATTTTGAGTGTCAACAGTGCGGCAATTGCTGCTCTGGTCCCCGTGAAGGCTATATCTGGGTTAAAGGGCTGGAAATTGAGCTGATTGCAAATTTCTTAAAGCTATCAGCCGAACAGCTTCGAAAAAAATACTTAAAACGCTGCGGCTTCAAGACAACAATTATTGAACATCCGGTTACCAAAGACTGCATTTTCCTGCAAAGAGAGGCAGGACAAAAGATATGTGAAATTTATCCGGTTCGACCAAATCAGTGCAGGACCTGGCCTTTCTGGCCGAGCAATCTGTCAACACTAAACGCCTGGAACAAAGCAGCTCAAAAATGTCCCGGCATAAACAAAGGCAGATTATACAGCCTCGAACAAATAGAGAAACTCAGAAAGCAGAAGAAATGGTGGAACGATGACAGATGATTCACTACTCGCAGAAAAGGTCGCTGAAATTTACGAATGGCTCGATTTGGAAATTGAGAAAAATAAAGCCCTTCTCGGACAGTGCTCTATGTGCGGCCGATGCTGCGATTTCGAAGGTTTCGACCATCTTCTTTTTGTCACCAGAGCGGAACTGGTTTTTCTAAAGCAAAATCTCAAAAATAAAAAAATTAAAACGATGCAGACCGGCAGGTGCCCGTATAACGAGCAGGGCAAATGCACAATTTATCCGCTGCGCTTTAGCGGCTGCAGAATCTTTTACTGCAAAGGCAATCGCGATTTTCAAAACGAAATCAGCGAGCTGACTATCCGGAAGTTAAAAAACCTCTGTGAACAGTACAACGTCCCTTATTTCTACTCGGATTTAAAGACTTCCCTCAATACTACCCTCAACAAACTTACATAGTAACACGGGCTTGAAGCCCGTGAAGGCACGGCCATCTTGGCCGTGCTACCTTAATACCTGTCTATCGGCAGAGGTATTATCTGCTGAGGTTCTTTCAAATCGATATACTTCACACCGCCCCGCAGTGTGCCCTTTTCCTTGTAATAGCTGAATAGTCTTGCAATCTTCTGCTCATCGGTAGCTTCCAAATATCTTTGACTTTTTCCGATTTCAGCTCCCCAGATAATCAGCCTGTCATCGGTTGTGTAGAGGATAATATGAGCCGAGCGGCTATTTTGACGACCACTAAAATTACTGACATCAATGCGGGCAATTTCAAAAAGCAAACTGTTTGATTCTGTTTCAAGCTCATCTCTAACGCTGAGCCGCTCCAGGATAACAACAGCCGCAGCAAGGTCATCTTTTTGCCAGATTTTACCAGCCGGCGGCATCTGTGAAGGAGGCAAAATCCCCGTAATTTCCACAATCGGTAAAGTGTCAATCGTGACAAAGTCAAGCACGACAAGCTCTTCATCCACATAAAATTTGCGCGGGCCTAAGATAACCAGGGCCAGGGGTTTTCGCCACTGACCTCTTATCCGAACAGCCTCGCTTGTGGTCTGGACACTGACCTCGTCAAGCCAGCTGGTAAAGGTCTCGATATTTTTCTGAACCGACTTCGCAAGGTCTTCATCGAGCTTCAGGTCTTCGCCGCCGGCAGTGGCAGCAGCGTAAATCTGCTGCTTTAGCTGCTCATTCACCCAATCAGGAGGATTCACCAGCTCCAAAACAGCCGTGCTCTGTGAGATTGGAACCGCTTTTTTTACATATTTCTCCAGATATACAAAACCGATAACTATACCGGCCACAACAAAAATAATAAATGCAATTATTAGTGTTGCCGTCCAATTCGATAATTTAAAAACTGTTCTTTTCGATCCGGTTGTTTTGGATAAGCCGAAACCAAATGGTGTCAAGCCAACCTTACGTTTTTTTCTTTTTCTCTTTGCCATTTCGCCTAATCGCAGCCATTAGCTGACGGTGCTGACTTTTTTATTCTCCACTGCTGAATTTATAATCTGCGTGCACAATTCGCTCATTGAAATTTGCACTTTCGCCGCCGCCATCGGCACAAGCGAATGAGCGGTAAGCCCGGGAATGGTATTGACCTCAAGGACATAAAGCTGCCCCTCGTCACCTAAAATAAAATCAACACGCGCGAAATCCCTCAGCCCGAGCACCTCAAAACATTTCAACGCAGTGCTTTTGACTTCCTGTTTCAAGTTTTCGTCTTCGATAGTATCAAAAAGAAACTGGGTTCTCTCGTCAAGGTACTTGGCCTGATAGTTATAGAACTGCTCTGTCGGCCTGATTTCTATTATCGGCAAAGCCCGGCCGCAAACAATACCCTGAGTAATCTCTCTGCCGGGTATAAATTCCTCTATCATACAAGTACCGAATTCCGCCACTGTTCTTTCAGCAGCAATAACAGCCTGCCGGGCCGTATCTACAATACTAACGCCGACGCTGCTGCCCTGCCTGAGAGGTTTAATAACAAACCTGT
The DNA here is from genome assembly GCA_964568365.1 of uncultured Pirellulales bacterium. GTDB lineage: Bacteria > Planctomycetota > Phycisphaerae > Sedimentisphaerales > Anaerobacaceae > CAYLMG01. The sequence continues at coordinate 4,076 of CAZMQF010000156.1, forward strand.
AAGCGAACTTTTCCAGCTCCTTTTCAAACGGCCGGACATCCGCATACTCGTTGATTGTAATTGCCGCCGGTGTCTTTATATCGCAGCCGTTAAAAATCCTCTTACTTGCCATTTTGTCGAATGCAAGCCTGCACGCTTCTGGTGCGCTACCCGTATAACAGAGCGATTTATCCTCGAGTATCTGCTGAAGCTCGCCGTCTTCTCCGAATTGGCCGTGCATTGCAATAAAGAAAACACCAATGCTCTTGTCATCGAGAATCCCCATATCTTCAGGCCGAAAATCAGCTAAAACAGTTTCGTAACCAGCCTGCCTTAGCGCCTCATATACGTTACTTCCGCTCTGCAGGCTTATTTCCCGCTCGTTACCGATACCTCCGCACAAAACCGCTATCTTCAAGCCTTTCGCAATTTCAGGGAATTGCTTCATTGCTGCTCCTTCAACGCTTTTTAAGTACATACTCTTTATATTTTTGTTCTCTGCATCGCAGCCAAATATATATTTAACTTTTACCCCCCTCCAATGCAAGCGGTTTCTGTTACGGTGTTTTTTGGTGTTAACTGCAAAAAACAAAGCCAATATTGGGAAAAACGAAGCCAATTTTGAGCTAAAATTGGGTTCGTTTTGGGTTCGTTTGGGTTCGTTTTTTGGACGGCAAAAGGTGTGAAAATTGCCATAACCACTTCTATAATAAGCAGTTACAGGCATTTGGTCAATTTTAAAATTGGGTTTGTTTTGCATTTTTTTGTTATTTTTGCGCGCGACCCTCGCCGCAAGCGGCGAGGCTAAGCAACCCCGCCAACAAGCGGCGGATCTAAATGATGTGGAATTCAGGATTTGTAAATTGATGGACATTTGTTAGTCCTTATTGCATATAAGGTTATGAATAAATTGTTTCTTGAACTGCTGTTCTGAAACTTGCGGGTCTCCGCAGCCTCGTAATGGGGCCTCCCCCAGTTGGTAGTATTGTACTAAATTAAGGCGATATATTCAATAAAAAATAAATTTTTTTGCCACTCCATCTTAATCTGCTTAGATCCTCTCCCTCTTTCGGCTTGCGAAATACAAATAAATGCTCATGCATTATTAAATAGAATCCGTCTTTTTTGGCTTTAACTCGCCAGCGTTCTGTATATTTACAATTATGCTGTACCTTGATAATGTCTTCTTTCAGAACAAATCCAGATTTCAAAAACCTCTGCATTACATTAAATGCCAATGGCACAAAATGCTTTCCTTTGCGTGTATCACCTATAAGAATCGCACAATATCTATCAGGTTTCAAAACCCGAAACAATTCCTTGGCAACAATCTCTATCTCATCGCAGAATTTCGGTAAGCTCGAAATATTCGATAAATCCGCCTCAATTTTTCCGTCCGAATACTTTATTATATTCATATAAGGCGGATGCGTTAAAATAAGGTCGAAAGAATTATCCTTCAAAAATGATAAATCCCTCGCATCACCAACTTTTACTTTTTGCGTACTCACCGGATGATGGTTGAATTTTAATGCCTCCGTTGTAAGTTCCACCGCCTTTGGATTAATATCTATTCCAAGTGCGTTTCTGGATAAAAGCTTTGCCTCAATAAGTGTTGTCCCCGCCCCGACCATAGGATCAAGAATATTATCGCCCTGTTTGCTGTACATCTCTATTATGTTTCTTGCTATCTGTGGAGCAAAATTACCCCTGTATTTGGAATTATGCGTCGCCCAATTACCCCGTTCAGGAAAAGACCAGACAGATGTAAGT
>CAZMQF010000157.1:0-5790 GCA_964568365.1 uncultured Pirellulales bacterium
TTATTTAGAAAAAAAAGCGCCGGTAAGGCAAAATCAGAAGAAGCCGAAAGCGGAGATGAAAGAATAGTACCTGGTAAGTCATCCAAAGCAGTTCAGACGACGGCTTCATATTGGCTAAGATGGGGTTTTGAATTGCTTTTTCTTTTTATCATAGCCGCGGGTTCAGTTTTTTACTTCGGTGATTTGAAACAAAAACTGTTGTTTGAAGTCAATTATTATCTTAGAAGCAGAAATTGGCCGAAAGTTCTTGAAGTTGCTCGGCGTTACCAGAATAATAATCATATGAATCATGCATATAATCGGGCTTTATTTCATCTGGGCCTGTTACCTTCTGATATGTTTTGCTATCAGCAGCGCCCTCGTTGCTTATTGCTTTCTACTGGGAGAGATATTTTCACACTGGAACAAAGATTTGACACTTTTTACGACCTCGGAACAATTAATCATTGTGAATCAGAACTTGTGGAATTGCTGGAAATGTATGGTGAGCATCCCGAGATTCTTAAAAGGCTGTCTATGGTCAGGATGGCTAAAAACGATATTGATACAGCACGTGTTTATCTTGGGGCACTCAGTAAGACCCTTTTTGACTCTGACTGGGCTGAAGATTATCTTAAACGACTTGAAACTGACCCGAATTTGTCGACCGATAAAGATATCCGGCGTCTCCGCAGCCTGATGCCCGAAAACGATAAGGTTTTTTACGATTTCGAGATAGAAGAAATACTCTCTGGTTTGTTGGAAAAGAACAGAACGAACAAAATGGCTTTTGAATATCTTATGGCTTTTTATATGTTCCGGTTGGATCTCGATAATTTTGTGCGGAACATAGGCCGTCTTGATGATTTTGATTATCCCCGGATTCCACGACATTATGAAGAGGTAATTTTAACTTATATATATTTTAAGAAAAAGGTGCCTGATTTAAAAGGTCGTGCCGTCAGCGAGGAAACGCAACAGCGATTCAGGGGCTTTGTGCAAATGGCTAACCTTTACAGAAATGACCCGGAGGCTGCTTTTAGTGAGCTGGCGAAAAACTATGGAGATACTTATCAATTTTATTATGCTTATGAGGTTTCGGGCTTAAAAAATGAGTAGATACCGTAAATGCATTGTTTTTTTGGGCGTGGTTTTTGTTGCATTAGTTGTTTTAATAATGGGTTTCTATAAGTATTTCTCAAAGCCGTCGATAGAACAGTTTGATGTTGTTGACAGGTTGCCGCGGATTTATCCGGATTACAGCGATACGGTTATTCCTCCAAATATCGCACCATTGAATTTTGCAGTGCAGGAAGATGGCAAATATTATTACGTGAAAATACATTCCGGAAAAGGTGAATCTGTCGAAGTTTTCAGCAAGAGTTCAAAGATTATTATACCTCAAAAGCCATGGCGTGAACTTTTGCATGCGAACAGGAATGAGCAGTTATATTTTGACATTTATGTAAAGGATGAAAATAATAAATGGAACCGATTTGATACTGTTATGAATACAATCGTAGATGAGAACATAGACAACTTTCTTGTATACAGGAAAATCCATCCCGACTATATTTTCTGGAGGGAAATTGGTATTTATCAGCGAAATCTAAGCAATTATGATGAGTCACCAATTTTAAAGAACAAGAGGTTTGGATTAGGTTGTGTTAATTGTCATACTTTTTGCAATAATAAGGGCAATAAGGTATTATATCCGACCCGTAGCGAGATTTACGGAACCGACACTTTATTGGTTGAGGATGGTAAAGTACAAAAGATTGGTGCAAAATTTACATATTCCTGCTGGCATCCGAGTGGAAAAATGCTTGTCTTTTCTGAGAACAAGATTGTCCTGTTTTTCCATTCTTCCAGAAATGAGGTTCGTGATGTCTCGGATATGGATTCACTTTTGGCTTATTATATCATTGGTTCAAAAAAAATAAAAACCTCGCCGAAACTTTCGAGAAAGGATTATCTGGAAACTTATCCTGCTTGGTCTCCTGATGGAAGGTCTCTTTATTTCTGTCGTGCACCAGTATTGTGGCCGGATGATGAAAAAGTTCCTCTAAAACAGTACGATAAGGTTAAATATGACCTGATGAGGATAGATTATGACATTATAAATGATCAGTGGGGAGAGCTTGAAACCGTTGTTTCTTCCGAAGATACAGGGCTGAGTGTTACTTTGCCAAGAATCAGCCCTGATGGGAGGTGGTTGTTATTATGTATGGCTGATTATGGTTGTTTCAATGCTTACAGTAAGAGCAGTGATTTATACATAATTGACCTTGAGGATGCTAATCAAAGCGGCGAGTTTATAGCCAAAAGGCTTGAGGTCAACAGCGACCAAAGCGAATCCTGGCATAGCTGGTCGAGTAATAGCCGGTGGATAGTATTCAGCAGTAAAAGAGATTACGGTATCTTTACGAAGCTTTATATCAGTTATGTTGATGAAAGTGGAAATGCATATAAACCTTTTATCCTTCCTCAGAAAAACCCAGCGTTTTATGACTCGTGCTTACTAACCTACAATACGCCTGAGCTTATTAATGAACCTGTTCCGGTTAGAGGTGAAAACCTGGCGAGAGTGATTCGCGGCTCGGAGAGAATTTCAGTTGATGTACCGATTACCATGGCAACTCCTAAGGCTGAAGGGACGTATGAGGGTGCTTTGTCCAGGCAGCGTGAATAATGTTTTCTTTAATCTGCCTGTGTCCTGTAAGATATCAAGCTGTTTATCGGTCTCAACTCTTAGAAATTGCTTGATTTTTAACTTAAAAATGTTAAAAAGGTTTTTCAGAGTATGCAAAAAGATAAGCGGAGCAGTAGATATTTGATTTAATTTACTTTCAAGGGTAGATAGAATTAAAATGTCCGTGAATATGGACGTACGAAGAGTCGAGTCGCCTAAGGTAAGTGAGATTTATATTTCAGCAACTACCGACGGAGGAATATCAATTAAAAACCAGTGGAAGGAGATTTTCGCTGGTATTAGAAAAGTCCTGGTTTCCAGTGAAGGGCATATTCTTCAGGAGCGGATTTTTGCTGCAGAAAGTGCAATCGATTCTGCTTATAAAAAACGTTTAGAAGAGTATGGCGATATAGATGACGGAGTGTCACCGAGTTTTTTGATTTGCCAAGAGGGTCTTTCAGGCTCTATTGGGGGTGTGCAGGTTCACGCCGTTAGATGTGAAAATAAACCGGATGTGATTGATTTTCAGGGCAGCCTGTGTGGAAGAATTGTTAAAGTGCCCGGACGAAGGTATCTGATGCTTTCGAATATTTCAGGTTTTCAGGCCGGCAGTGATGTTGAACAGGCAAAAGCAATGCTTGAAAATTCGGAGGCCATACTTAAGCAATATAATTCTGATTTTCGTAATGTGCCGAGGACGTGGATGTGGCTGGGAGATATACTTGGCTGGTATGGTCGATTCAATCGGGTCAGGAATAAATTTTTTACCGGGCGCGGTATCATTACAGCCGGCGGAGTTCAGAGGTTGCCTGCAAGCACCGGAATTGGACTTGCGCCAGCTGGCAAGGGCAGTTGTGCTATGGATTTGGTTGCGGTTCTTGAGCCGGCTGACTCGATAAAGTATCTTCCTTCAGCGGGCAGACAGCATTGCGCGTTTGAATACGGCTCAGCTTTTTCGAGGGCAACCGAAGCGATGATGCCGGCAGCAAAGGCGGTTTTTATTTCCGGTACAGCTTCAATCGATATCAACGGAGCAACGACAAATGTAGGTAATCCCTTAGGCCAGATAAAAGAGACGATAGAAAATGTTCGTGCGATTTTAAGGGATATGCATTGTACGGATAATGATGTTGTGCAGGCAATTTCATACTGTAAGACGGCGGAAGTTGAAGGGGTGTTTGAAGAGTACAAAGGCGATTTGAACTGGCCCTGGATGACGGTTGTCTGTGATATTTGCCGGCTTGAACTGCTGTTCGAAGTTGAAATTACAGCAACATCTTCGGCCTAAGGTTATGCCGAGTTTTTGATAAGGATATTTTTTTATACAAGTCGTCCGTTAATGGTTTTGCATACCTTTTAGCAATTCTGTCAGGCGATTAAACTCACCTTTTTTCATATGGTAACTGTGTTCACTGTCGGGATATTTTTTCTCTATTACTTCTTTGCTGTAGTGGTTAACAGCCTCTATTATAGTTTCGCTGAGATTGGTATAGTTTTTGGCAAATTTTGGTTTGCTTTGTGTCAGGCCGAGTATGTCCGGCGCAATCAGGATTTGGCCGTCACAGCCCGGCCCGGACCCGCAGCCGATGACCGGCACTTCAGTGCGTTTGGTTATAATCTCTGCCACCTCTGCTGCGGTTCCTTCCAGCAACAGCGAGCAGGCGCCGGCATTGACCATTTGTTCTGCGAGGTTGATAAGTTCAGCGGCCATTTCTGCAGTAGTCGCTTCGGCTTTGAATCGGCCGATTTTGCTTATGCTCTGAGGTCTTATACCAATATGTGCCATAACAGCCATACCTGCGTCGCTGACGGCTTTAATGATGTTAAGATAGACACTGGTCGCCTCGATTTTCACCATTTGGGCGCCGCATTGAGTAAAGAATCGGCCAGCGTTTTCGACAGCCTTTTCTATCGTGAGTTGATATGATAAAAAAGGCATATCGGCAACAAGATAGACATTCGGGGAGGCTCGCCGGACAGCGGCGGTAATTGCTACCATAAAGTCCATCGTTGCAGGAAGTGTTGAATCAAAGCCGAGAACTATCTGGGCGGCGGAATCGCCTACGAGTATCATTTGCACATTTGTTTGGGACATCAGTTTTGCTGTTGTGTAGTCATAGCAGCTTACAGCTGTAATCTTATGTCCCTGGCGTTTGGCCTCTATCAAATCAGATAAGGTCATTTTTGTTTCCATTAACACAGTCCTGAAAAAAATAACAAATTATTGGTTAAAAATACGAGAACAAAGCCTTACTTTCAAGCGTAAAAAAGGTTGATTTTAGGCTGTAATTGCATTATCTCTGGAAAAAATTAAAAAAATTAGGGTTTTTTAAAAATAATTCTTGATTATTGGGGACAAAAGTACAATTTACAATTGTTTTTGATATTTTCCTTAAAGATTTTTTTTGTTTTTGCTCGATTATTAAGAGAAGAGGGATTGTTGTGTAAACGTGATAACGTAGCAATTATACATCTTTGAGCTTTTCATCACCCTCCTCCGAAGCCAGGTTCTGTTTATAGAATCTGGCTTTTTTTTGTTGTATTGAAATTATGTTAATATGGGCAATGTTTCACTAACAACTGATGTTAATGCGGGAAAGAAAATAAGTGCTTTTCGGAATTAGAGAAGAGTAAAAAACTTGTTTTTAGTGCACTCTTTTTCATTTTGACTTCATATTATCCTTTAGAATAAGAACTAAGATCTTAATTATTATCTGAGCTGTCACATTTGGCTATTAAATCTTCTTTGAAGTCAGAAGTTAGTTGTGCATAATTATCCGGCAGCTTGGGCTTTTTTTATTGTATGCTTTTTAGCTTAAAATAGATTATAGCTGAAAGATATTTTATCGGTCCTGTGGAAAGAGGAAATGAAGAGGTGCCTGAACTAAAAAAAGAGCTTGGTCTGCTTGATGTTTTTGCTGTGAGTACAGGGGCAATGATAAGCACCGGCCTGTTTGTGTTACCTGCAATTGCTTATATGAGAGCGGGGCCGGCACTAATTTTATCTTATTTTTTGGCGTCGATTCTGATAATTCCGAGTGTTTTAAGCCAAGCTGAACTATGTAGTGCCATGCCGAGAGCAGGAGGTATGTATTTTTATGTTGAGCGAAGTTTAGGCC
>CAZMQF010000158.1:0-5780 GCA_964568365.1 uncultured Pirellulales bacterium
ACTCGTCGGCAACAACTTCACGAGGGTCATCTCTGCCGGTCCTGCTGATTATGGCCGGGGCAAACTTTACGCAAATAATCGAGCCAGCCAGAACCATAGAAGCCATTATGATTGAGAGCAAAAGTACCGAAGCATTGAAGGAAACCAGCAAGACAAAAATAAACATCGGCAAAAGGGAGGCCCAGGTACCGGGTGCAAAAGGCAAAAGCCCTAAGCCGAAACAGGATGTCAGAAATCTTTTCATTGTTTCAAAAAAATTGTAACCGATTTAAAATTCTCAAAATTTACCTGTAAGTACTTTATAAAGGAGCTTTTACTGCAGTTTCCGTCCCTATTCAATATCAAAAATAGAAGAAGATTAAATTTGGTCAATCATTCTCTGCCAGAATCTGTCCGTCATACCGGCGATATAGTCACAGACAGTTCTTTGCAGTCCCTCTTTGGCTATCAGCTGCTGATAGTAAGCCGGCAGCTGCCCGGGGGCTCGGCAGAGACTGTCAAAAAGCTTTTCGAGCTGCTTTTGTATCTTCTCAGCCGGTTGCGCAAGAGTTTGCTGAGCATAAAAACCATTTAATAAAAAATTTTCCAGCTCTTTTAGTTTGTTTTCGCTTTGCTCCGAAAGGGCAATAAGGCTATCCCTTATTGCATAAACGTCATCAACAGATTTTATTTTAGAATTTTCCAAAAGGGTTTTACCGGCATATATACAGTCACTGACGAGGATATCGATAATGGCCTTTGCGGTTCTGGTTCTAAGGACGGCAGAGTCTTTAATTTCAAAGGACTGTATTGCATCCTGTGCCTGCCGGAAAAGCTGAATTTTTTGTAACTTCTCAATATCAATCAGCCCTGCCCTCAAACCGTCTTCAAGGTCATGGCAGTTGTACGCTATGCGGTCAGCTATGTCGGCAACCTGGCCCTCAAGCGAGCAGTTGGCTTCGGTGAAGACCGGCTGCTGCGTTCTGTCGTATGTGGTTTTGTGCTTTGCCAGGCCGAGTCGCGTTTCATACATAAGATTCAGGCCGACAAAACCCGGATATGGGTGTTCGAGTAAATCGACGATACGCAGGCTCTGACTGTTATGCTCGAATCCACCGATATCAGCGGTTAGCCAATTGAGTATCTTTTCGCCGGTATGTCCAAAAGGAGGATGGCCAAGGTCATGAGCGAGGCATATCGCCTCTGTCAGGTCCTCATTCAGGCCGAGTACTCTTGCAATGGTCCTGCCTATCTGAGCAACTTCAATACTGTGTGTGAGACGGTTTCTATAATTGTCATTTATGCCCGGTGTGAACACCTGCGTTTTGCCTTCGAGTCTTCTAAAAGCCTCGCTGTGAATAATTCTATCACGGTCTCTTTCAAAATCAGTTCGATAAGGATGTGCTTTTTCGGGGAACTTTCGGCCTTTACTCTTGTATTCACTTACTGCATAATCGCAAAGATGATAAGTCATATCAGCACCTTATATTTTTATAGCAATGTATCTGCTGTATTGCCTAAAAAACCGCCAACCTTTCAAAGCTGCGGCAGATTTTGCTCTCTGCTGACCTTTCGCAGTTGCCCAAGCAGTTCCGTCAGGCTTTGACTTATAACATCGGTATCGCTGCAGACGTTGATAAAATTAGTATCGCCCTCCCATCTCGGAACGAGGTGGAAATGAAGATGTCCGGGCAGTCCCGCTCCGGCGACTCTGCCTATGTTAATGCCGATATTGAACCCCTGCGGTTTTATGGCGGCGGTCAGGGCTTTTTGAGATTCTCTGACAAGCTTCAGCATCTCCAGCAGTTCGGTTTCTTTCGCCTGCTCAAGGCCTGCGATATGGCGTACAGGCGCTATCAGCAGATGACCGTTATTGTAGGGGAAGAGATTTAATATAACGATGCTGTTATCCGTTCGCCATAAAACAAGGTTCTTGTCATCATCCTCGTGCTGCGCCACACGTTGACAGATAAAACACTCGCCCCTTTCTTCGCCGAGCCGCTGAAGATATTTAATCCGCCAGGGTGCCCAGAGATTTTTGCTTTCCAATCGTCTTTACCTCCATGCTTTTTTGGTTTTAATTTCCGAGAAGCTGCATCGAGAGTTTCTGTTTCATATTTATTTTTATACGAACAGGTAACGGTAATGAAGCGGTCATATTCATTTCATAATCCTGCTCCGCTCGCTCGATTCGTCCTGCATCGATATTAAACAGCTCCCTGCCCGTGCCCTGTAAACCTGAAATACGGTATCTGCCGAAGAGACCAAAAGGCCCGCTCTGTCTGAATTGTCCTGAGTATGGTATAGGCCAGCCGGAAGGCGGTTTCTTAGAAAGTGAATAAGAGCTTGTTATAACCGCCACCTGGCCCCTATCGCTCTGACGAACTTCCTCGAGCTTATATACCACGTCTCTTGCTTTGTGCATCACCATAGGCGTGGGAATTGAAAGCTGAGATTTCCAGCTATCACCGACAGTAACTCCCTGTGCAGGATTATCTATGCTTGAGATTGCATCCCATAAAAACCACTGAGTAGAAAGAAAATCGCAGACCATATCAGGCTCCTTTATTCTACCACGCTGGGTGCTCGTTCTGAAAGCTTTCTGTGCAACTTCTCTGACGAGCGTTCCAAGTTCTCCGCGGTCTTCGATTTTACCCGTAGGCGCGACACGTATAGTGAAGCTTTTGCCGGCAAAATTCCTCGCCGCATCGTTCTTTACACCTGCTGCCGGATTTCGGCTGACATTAATCGACTCACATCTTGCTTTTATTGTCGTAAAGGAATATGGGTCAACATCAACAGACGAGTAAGCAACAACCATTTCCATTCTCTCGGAGTATTTGGTGGCTTTACCTTGTTTGGTTTTTGAGGCATCCTCCATAATAACTTCAGTATCTCTGCTGGATACAAATTTATAACGAAGTGTCTGTGACTGTTGAAAATCAACTGTCAGAAGATTTGCCCCTTTTGCAGTTTTCGCCGGTTGTTGACGTTCAGGCTGCCGACATGCTGGTGTAAAACTTAGCACAAGAGCCGTTATGAGACAAATAATAACTGCCCTGTTCAATTTTACTCCTTTCTCTTAAACCAAAAATTTTCCGTCAGTCAATTTTTTCAAAGCTGTACAGCTCAGTAGTTCCCATCTTTATTGTCGAAAGCGCCTGGCTGGTTTGAGCCGATTCGGGGTCTATGACAGTCCATTCGGACCGCATCTGCTCCAAATATTCCGCAACTTGTCCGTTTGTTAAATCAAATTTCATTTTCCCATTATAATCGCTGGTCTGGACAAACATCTTTGAAAGGCCGGCGTCCGGCTGCGCCACCTCAAGACCCGGTACGGCAATCATATCGACAAGTGCAACTTTTCTTCCATTTTCGTCTTTGATTTCTTTAAGAGTATATATTTTCTCATAAGAATCCGACCCCATAAGGTCAAACGAAAATGTTTCCTGGCCTTTCCACTTGTCGCCCGGATTGTAAGTTCTATCTTCAGTGTCGATAAGAGCCGGCACCTGGTGACATTTTTTTACAATCTCCTCTGAAACCAGCTGAGCAGCAGCCCTTTCAGAAGGAGCATTGCCCCTGATAGATGCTTCAATCTGCACGGCGCCGGACACTTTTACAACTTCGCCCTTCGGAGTAATAGTAATTTCATAACTTTTGCCGATTAATCGATTAAGAACGCTGCGATTGTCTGCCGGTCTGGAACTGTCAAAATCCACTACCACCTGATTTTTAACTTTCATAAGATACTTCAAGGCCTTAATCGTAATTTTTGAGACGGCAATGCCGCTGCTATCGACACTCTGAATCTGCCGGGTAAAGATAATCTCAGCTTTGCTGCCGGTATGGCCGCTCTTGAAACTCTGGTCCTTTGCAACCTCACCGGCGAATTCAAGGCTTTTATCCTTTTCCAATATTACCTTATAACTTGCCGAGTCACCCTGTTTGAACTTCAATGCGAACATTTCGGCCTTACGCATCTCGGCTTCTGTTACCTGCTTTTTGGGCTGCGGCTTTAGAGTAACCTCTTTCTGCTTTTCAGCAGGCTCACAGCCGACGCTAAAAAGCAGCGCAAAAATAAAAACAATCGATAATGCAAAAAACGTCTTTTGTAATTTCATAATAAAGTCTCCTAAAAATTTTCCATAATTTGAACTGTAATTATAGCGTGTATATTTCCAAAAACAACCGAATTTCCTTTATTTATCGGCCGGCAGGCATTAAAATCACTTGTTAGTCTTTTGCTGAATTTTTACGGCTTTTCGGAGAAATAAGATTATGAGAAGTGATACAGTTAAAAAAGGATTTCAAAGGGCACCCCACAGAGCCCTTCTGCACGCCTGCGGCCTCAGTGATGATGATATAAGCAAGCCGTTTATCGGGATTGCCAACAGCTTCTGCGAAATCGTTCCGGGACACGTTCATCTCAATAAGGTTGCCGAACTCGTCAAGCAGGCTGTACGAGATGCCGGCGGAACCGCCTTTGAATTCAATACCATAGCGGTCTGTGACGGAATCGCTATGGGACATACGGGTATGAAGTATTCTCTGGCCTCTCGAGAAATTATTGCAGATTCAGTAGAGACGATGGTGCGAGCACACTGCTTTGACGGCCTTGTCTGTATCCCGAACTGCGACAAAATCATACCCGGTATGCTGATGGCGGCGGTGAGGTTAAATATCCCGACGCTCTTTGTCTCCGGCGGGCCGATGAAGGCCGGCAAAACAAAGGATGGAAAAACCGTTGACCTTATCAGCGTATTCGAAGGAGTTGCCGCTTTCAAAAATAATAAAATCTCAGAAGAAGAATTGAAGGAGCTTGAAAGAACAGGATGTCCCGGCTGTGGAAGCTGTTCGGGGATGTTCACAGCAAATTCGATGAACTGCCTCTGCGAGGCTATCGGAATGGCCCTGCCGGGTAACGGAACAATCCTGGCGGTTGACCCGAAACGCAACGAACTTTATAAACAGGCCGGCAAACAGATTATGACGCTTATAGAAAAAGATATTAAGCCTCTCGATATCATCAACGTCAAATCCTTCGACAATGCCTACATGCTCGATATGGCAATGGGCGGCTCGACAAACACGGTTCTTCACGGCCTGGCAGTTGCCAACGAGGCCGGTGTGAAATACGACCTTGAAAGCATAAACGCCCTCTCAGCTAAATGTCCCAATATCTGCAAGGTCTCGCCTTCGAGTCAATGGCACGTCGAAGATGTCGATGCCGCAGGTGGGATAAGCGCTATCCTGAAGGAAGTGAGCAAAATCGACGGTCTTGTTAATCTCGATTGCCTGACAGTCACCGGTAAAACCATCGGCGAAAACATTGCCGATGCAAAAATCAAAAACACCGAGGTAATACATACAATCGATAATGCATATTCTAAGACGGGCGGCCTGGTAATCCTAAAAGGCAATCTTGCGCCGAAAGGCGGCGTCGTCAAAACCGCAGGCGTAGGCGAGAAGATGTTAAGGCACAGCGGCCCTGCCGTCATTTTCGAATCTCAGGAAGATGCCTGCGAAGGAATCCTCGCGGGCAAAGTAAAGGCCGGCAGCGTTGTTGTTATCCGCAATGAAGGCCCGAAAGGCGGCCCTGGTATGCAGGAGATGCTCAGCCCCACAAGCTATATAATGGGAGCAGGCCTGGGTGAATCGGTAGCGCTTATTACGGACGGCAGGTTCAGCGGCGGAACAAGAGGAGCGTGCATCGGCCATATCAGCCCGGAAGCTGCGGTAGGCGGGCCCATCGGATTATTAAAGGATGGTGACATAATCGAAATCGATATTCCGAATAA